>JAICUI010000010.1 GCA_025935925.1 Chloroflexota bacterium | reverse complement strand
GACCGCCGACCGCCTGGACCGCACACGCCGTCACGATGATGGCGATGTAGAGCTGCGTGACGGCGACCACCGCGTCGGCGGGTCGCGAGCTCGACACGCCGAGCGCGTTGGCGATGGCCGGGTTGCCGAGGACGGCGTCGATGAACTGCCGGGCGAGCGCACCCAGCAGGCCCGCGACGATGACCCCGCCCGCGAGCCAGGCGAGGAACGCCGGACGATGGATCGAGGTCGCCATCCCGGCCGGTGTCCGCAGCCACGTCGATGCGCGCGACGGCCCCGCGCCACCGCGGAGCAGCGCGCTGCCCAGGTCGCGACGTCCGGCGACCGAGACGGCGAGCGCCCCGAGCAGCACGCCGACGGCGACCGGGATGAGCAACGTCCACCAGCGCATCTCGCCGAACGGTGCGGCCTTCTCGGCCCAGCCCAGCGGGGACAGCCACGTGACCCACGTATTCGTGACGTCTCCGACGCCGCGCAACGCATAGGCGAGGGCGAGGATGAGCAGGCCCCACGTGTAGACGCCCCGCGCGTGCAGCGTCGCCTGCGCGAACAGCGCCGCGAGCCCCGCGAAGACGAACGCGAGGGCGCCGAGCGAGGCGGCGTAGAGCAGCGAGCGCGGGGCCGGCACGCCGAAGATCGCCAGACCGACGGCGAACGCGACGACGACCACGACGATCGCCGCTGACGCGACGAGGAGAGCACCGAGAACCGGGACGTGGCGCGCGACGCGGCCCGCGAGGACCGCCTCGAGGCGCCCGGCCTCCTCCTCTCGCCGGGTCGACTGGGCGACGAGGCTGATCCCGAGCAGCGGGAGCAGGAACGCGGCGAGGAAGCCGAACTCGTCGGCGATGATCCCGCCGAGGCTGTCGATGCCCTCGACCCGGCCATTGATCACGACGAGGGCGTCCCCCGTCGTGACGGCCTGCGCGTAGGTGCGGATCTGCTCGGGCGTGGTGTAGAGGCCGGCGATCGAACCGGCCGTGCCGAGCATGCCCGCGACCAGCACGATCATCCACGTGACCGTCGCGCGGCGATGCGTGCGCCACTGGATCGCGAGCATCGGCCCGAGGCCGGTTGCGCTCATCGCGGCGCACCGGGCTCGGCTGCCGGGTCGGTCGCATCGGCGGCCGACGGCGAGGCGTCGTAGGTGCGGAGGAACAGGGCGTCGAGGCTCGGTGGCGTGACGGTCAGGGTGTCCACCCGCGCGGCATGCAGCATGCCGATCACGGCGTCGAGGTGTGCCGCATCGACGGTGAGCCGGCTCTCGACATGGCCATCGACGTCCGTCGACCGATGATCCGCGACGCCCGGGGCGTCGCGCAGCCCCGCCGGGGGATCGACAGTGACCGCGTGGATGTGGGTCCGCGTGTGCCGGCGGAGGTCGGCGAGGGTGCCGGTCGTGACCGTTCGGCCGCTTCGGATGATGCTGACCCGATCGGCGAGCGCCTCGACCTCGGCGAGGATGTGGCTCGACAGGAGCACCGTGCAGCCGTCCGCGCGCCGCTCCCGGACGACGTCCTGGAACGCCTGCTCCATGAGCGGGTCCAGCCCGGACGTGGGCTCGTCGAGGATGAGCAGGTCGACATCCGCGGCGAGGGCCGCGATCAACGCGACCTTCTGCCGATTGCCCTTCGAGTAGTCGCGGATCCGCTTGCTCGGGTCGAGCTCGAAGCGCTCGATGAGGGCGGCGCGGCGACGCTCCGGAAGCCCGCCGTGGGTCGCGCCGAGAACATCCAGGCACTGCCCGCCGGTCAGCCCGGACCACAGCGCGACGTCGCCGGGAACGTAGGCGAGCCGCGCGTGGAGCTCGGCGGCCTCGGCCCACGGGTCGCCGCCGAACAGCTCGACGCGACCGCCACCGGCCCGCATCAGGCCAAGGACGATCCGGATCGTCGTCGTCTTGCCGGCTCCGTTGGGGCCGAGGAACCCGTGCACCTCTCCCTGCGCCACGTCGAGGTCGAGGCCGTCGAGCGCCCGGACGTGACCGAAGGTCTTGATCAGATCCTCGACGCGGATGACCGACCTGGACGCATGCATGCGGCGCTCCTCTTCGTCGTGGCGCGGACCGCGCCGGTGGCCGGCGATCTCTCCGAGCATCGCTAGCCACCTGGCAAGTATCGGGTATCCTGCAAGCGTGATCCTCTCCGCGGCGCTGCATGACCTTCGGCGGCGGATCCGGGCGGCGAACTACCTGCGGAAGTGGGTCCTCCTCGGCGCGATGATCGGCGTGGTCGGCGGCCTCGGCGCCATCGTCTTATACACCGCGCTCGAGGTCGCGACGCGGCTCCTGCTGGGTGTCATTGCGGGGTATGTCCGCCGACGCCCGCGGGCGAGGGCGGGGCGCCGATCACCGAGGCCGCCCGGCCGTGGGCGATCCCGCTCGCCGTCGCGCTCGGCGGCCTGCTCTCCGGACTGATCGTCTTCCGCTTCGCGCCCGAGGCAGAGGGGCACGGGACGGACGCCCCGATCGCGGCGTTCCACCATCACCCACGGTGGTCGATCCCGCGCTCAAGCCGGCCATCGCGGGCCTCTTGGTCGGCCTCATCGGTCTCGCCCTGCCGGGCGTGCTCGGAACTGGCTACGGCCACGTCCAGGCCGGACTGGACCGCCAGACGCTGCTCGCCGTGCCGCTGTGGGTCGTCCTGGCGCTCCCGTTCGCGAAGATCCTCGCGACCTCCCTCTCAATCGGCTCAGGGGTTCCGGTGGCATCTTCGGCCCGGGGATGGTCGTGGGTGGTCTGCTCGGCGCCGGCATCTGGCGGTTGCTGGAGCCGATCGCACCTGCGATCCCCGTCGACCCGGCCCCGTTCGTGATCGTCGCGATGATGGCGCTGTTCGGCAGCGTCGCCCATGCGCCGCTCGCCGTCATGCTGATGGTGGCCGAGATGACCGGCAACCTGTCGATGCTCGCGCCGGCCATGGTCGCCGTCGGCCTGGCGATGTTCGTCGTCGGCGGCCGGACGATCTACCGAAGCCAGCTGGCGACCCGAGCCGACTCGCCCGCGCACCGGTTCCGGTTTGCCATGCCGCTGCTCGCCGCGGTCCCCGTCGGCGACGCGGCCCGCCGCGCGCGGCTGGTCCTCCGCCACGACGATCTCGTCGAGAGCGCCAAAGGGCGGCTGGCCTCGGCCGGGGTCCCGGCGCCCCGGTGCTCGCTGGGAATGCGAGGCCATCGGGGCTGGTCGACCTCGACGCGCTGGCAGCAGCAGATGGACAGGATCCGGTGGGAGCGCATCTCACTTCGCGTGAGCCGCTGCTGACGACCGAGGACGCGCTCGATGACGCCCTGGGAGCCCTGGCCGACCATCGTCGGGATTGGGCGCCGGTCGTCTCGCAGGGGCGCCTGACGGGGCCTCTCTGTCCGTGATGCCATCGCGGCATACCGATCGGCTCTGAGCGGGAACGTGAGGCATCTTCGGACGCTGCCCGCTGGTGGCATCGTCGTCGACCGCGAGGTTGCCGCAGCCTCCACGCTGGCTGGTGCAGCCGTCTCCGAGGTCCGCTGGCCGAGGGCCGCTCGCTCGGGCGATGGCGTTTCCGAGCCGGTTTCCGGTGCTCGAGTGGAGCGATGAACCGAACGGCCGAGATGTGGGGTCGTCTTTCGTCGCGCCACGCCGAGGGGTGACGATCGGGCGCGCGTGTGGGAAACCCGGCAGACTCCGGACATGCATCAAGGCGATCTGGCCGAGGTTGTCGAACGACTCGTCGTGGCGGGCGTGGGTCTGACGACGCGCGCGCTCGCCGAGGCGAGCCCTGGCCTGGACGTGACCTTCCCCCAGTGGCGCGTGCTGCTCGTGCTCGGCGATGAGCCCGATGGCGCGACGGTCAGCGAGGTCGCCGCAAGGGTCGGCGTGACCCTTCCGGCGACGAGCCGCCAATTGCGCCGCCTCGAGCGGCGGGGCCTGGTGTCGATCGCGCCCGACGAGCTGGACCGACGGGCGGTGCGGTCCCGCCTGACGGCGCACGGCGCAGCGACGCGGACGGCGATCCTGTCCTATCGCCGCGATCGGATCGCCGAGACGACGGACCGGTTGCCCGTGTCACCGACGGTCCTTCGCCAGCTCGAGAGGATCGCGGAGGCATTCGACCGCTACCGCTGAGCGCCGGCCCGGCCGGACCGGCCTTCGCGTCGGCGAGCGTCAGCTCCGACGTGGCCCGCCGGCGCTCTTGCCTGGCGCGACCGAGGTCGCCCACGCCGCGATCTCCGCCCGGCGCGACACGCCGAGCTTGGCCAGGATGTGCTCGACGTGCGAGCTCGCCGTCCTGGGTGAGATCGACAGCTCCTCGGCAAGCGCCGCGTTCGTCAACCCCTCCGCAACCTTGCGTGCCACCTCGAACTCGCGGGTCGTCAGCGGGTGCCACGGCTCCTGCTCGGTGCCACGACCCTTCGCCGAGCGGGCGAGCTGGTCCGCGCGGGCGAGGAGCGGCGCAGCGCCGATCGGCTCCGCCGCCGCCCTCACCTCCTGCACGAGGGTCATCGCGTCCGCGAAGCGCGACGATCGAAGGTGGGCCGTTGCGAGGTCCAGCCGCGCCCACAGCGCCTCCCAGCGGCGCCCTCGCGCCTCCCAGCCCAGGATGGCGCCCTCGAGCGCGCCCCGCGCGGCCACCGTCGAGCCTTCCGAGAGCCGGACCAGGGCCGTTGCATGCTGGATCGCCGGTCCGACGACCTCGGCGATGGGCTTGCTGAGGCGGACAACCTCGTCGAGGTAGCGGTCCGCGGCCGCCGGCGCGCCGGCCGCCTGATGGGCTCGCACGGCGGTCACCGCGAAGGGCGCCAGCAGCATCGCGTCGCCACATTCCTGCCCGGCTGTGAGCGCCTCGTCGCAGCGCGCCGCCGCCGGCGCCGGATCCCCGGCGTGCAGCGCTGCCTCGGCGAGGCCCCACAGCGCCGGCAGGATCAGATCCGGGCGCTCCGACCGGGTGCCGTATTCGAGCGCGGACAGCAGGTGCTCCTCGGCCTCGCCTCGACGCCCTCGTCCGGCCTCGACGTACCCGAGCGCCCACTGCGCCATGTTCCGCGACGCGGCCGCACCGCCATCACTCAGCGCGTGGCCGCCGAGCCGCAGCGCGTCGTCCCAGCGGCCTTCGGACCACGCGACGAGGGCGTCGCACGAGCCGAGGCTGTGGCCGCACGAGGTCTGTTCGACGGATTCCGCGTAGCGGAGACCCTCCACGATGGCGCGCCGCGCCTCCCGGTAGTCCATGGCGCGGATCGCGAGCAGCGCGACGTCTCGATACAGGCTGATGCTGGTGTCTTCGTCGCCGGCCGAGCGCCGTGCGTCCGCGGTTGCGCGAATCCTCGCTAGGCCCTCCGCGGTGCGGCCGCCGAGCACATCGAGCTTCGCGCCCGCGTTGACCACCCATGGAGGCGGCGCCCCGGTCGGGTCGGTTCCCTGTTCAGCTGCTTCCGCCAACAGCGCGCGAGCATCGTCGAACCGGCTCGCGTCCAACTCCGTGTAGGCGAGGTGATACAGCCCGTAGGGTCGGAAGAAGTCCCGCGCCTCGCCCGGCGGCGTGGCCTCGATCTCGTTGAGGAAGCTGCGCGCGCGATCGCGGCGGAACGTGATGCCGACGCCTTCACGGCGGGCGCACTCGAGGAGGTTGAACGATGCCTCGAGGGCCACCTGCTCGTTCCCGGCGCGGCGTGCGAGCTCGCCGGCGCGCATCGAGAGCTCGGCCGAGCTGGCATTGGAATCGATGTTCCCGTGGGCGTCGGCGAAGAGGAGCAGGATGCGGGCACGCTCGGCGTCCGGGAGCGAGGCGGGCATGTTGTCGACGGCGCGCCGCAGCAGGACGAACGCCTCCCGGTGCGACGCGAGCCGCATCGCGTGCTCCCCGGCGGCGAGCGCGGTCCGGAACGCCTCCGCGGTCATCCCCGCGCGCTCGAAATGCACCGATGCATGCGTGCTCGACGCCCCCTCGAGCTGGCCGCCGAACTCCGCCGCTCGCGCGTGGAACCGACGCCGATCGCCTGCCGGCACGGACCGATACAGCGCGTCGCGGAGCAGCTGGTGCCGGAAGTCGAACTGGGTGCCGCCCTGGACCGCGTCGAGGACGTCGTGGTCCACGAGCTCCTCAATCGGCGCGTCGAGCTCCTCGGCGGGCACGTTCATCACGCCGGCGAGCACGGACGGCACGAACGACCGGCCGATGACGGCGCCCGCGCGGGCGACGGCCTGGGCGTCGGGAGAGAGCCGTGCCATGCGGGCCAGCGTCGCGTCCTCGAGGGTCTCGGGCACCGCCGCCTCGAGGACGGCGGCGCTGTCGGCGAGCCGTTCGCGGCCGAGCGCGCTGCACAGCTCCTCGATGTGGAGCGGCACGCCGTCCGTGCGCGCGTAGATGGCATCCACCACGTCACGCGGCGCCGGCAGGCCGTTGCCGAGGATGGCCGTGACGACGTCGGCGGTCTCCGCGCGGGTCAGCCGCTGGAGGCGCACCTCCTCGGCGATCCGCTGGGTCACCAGCCTCGAACGCCACTCGCGGAGGACCGATCCCTGCAGCGCCTCGCTCGTGCGATACGCGGCCACGATCAGCACCGGCGACTCGCGGCTTTGGCGGGCGAGCTCCGCGAGCGCCTCCAGGCTCAGGTCGTCCGCCCACTGGAGGTCCTCGAAGACGAGCGCGGTCGGCCGTTCACCGCTTGCGAACAGATCGACGAGCTCCATCACGAAGTCGCGGCGGCGCGGCGTTCGCTCGTTCAAGCGCGACGCGGCCACCTCGAGCAGGTCCCGCCCGATCGTTCCGAACGCAGCATCGCGCCGCATGGCCCTGCCCATGTCGAGGAACGACGCGGCGAGGACATCGCGGTCCTGGGGCGCGACGTCGCCCTTCGCGACGCGGAAGCCATCCTCGGCCGCCGCACGCCCGATCTCGGCGAGGAGCCGCGACTTCCCGATCCCGGCCTCGCCGGAGACGAGCAGGAGCTGGCCCTTGCCGCCGCGGACCTCGGCGATGCGTCGCCGGGCGAGCGACAGGGACTCGTCACGCCCGACGATGACCGGCGACAGCAGCGCTCCGACGTGCGACATGACGCGGAGTGTAGGAACTCGCTGGACGTGAATCATCTGTCGAATCACCGACGACCTCCCGCGCTCGACGGCGCGACGCCGGGTTCGGTCGGGGATCCAGACGCGCTGCACCGTGCGTTCCTGCGGCTGCATTCGTGTGAGCTGCGAGCCCTCCCCTTGCTCGCGCCGATCGGGATTGCTATCCTTATGGCACTAGTTGCCGTAAGGCATATATCCGGAGGCGGCTACGCCGGCTCGAGGCCGGCACGAGCAGGTGGCGGCATGACGAGATTTACGCGCTCAGCAGTGGACTACCTGACGCAGGCCGGCGCTTCGTCGGGCGGGGCACGGCGCTCGCCGCGATTGCGGAGCGCCCACGGCAAGGTCGAGCTGACCTTCACCGACACGCCGGTGTTCGACGACGAGCGCGTGGATGCGGGCGGCGTGACCGTGCTCATCGAGTCAGCCCTGGTCCCGAGGCTCGGACACGCCACCATCGATGCGACGCACGGAGGCCGTGACGACCTCGTGATCCTCGATCCCTAGCTCGGGACGTCGAGGCCGCCGATCCCTCAGCGGAGCAGCGCGAGGCTTGTCAGCAGCATCACGAGCACGGCCGTCGTGATCGCGACGTAGAGCCAGTCGCGCTCCAGCGCGAACGCCACCACCGACGCAAACACTCGCGCCACGGGCGTCAGCAGGAGGACGACGAGCCCGACCTGGACGAGCGCCACCGGCCGGACCGTCGTGATGCCGCGAGGGAGGACGCCGAAGTCCGTCGGAGAGCGCACCACGGTCGGCGCACCCGACAGCGAGCCGTTCCAGCCGACGAGGGCCGAGCCCACGAGTCCGACGGCGATCAGGATCGCGCTGGTGCTCACGCCGATCAGCAGCACGGCGCTGACGACGCGGCGGAAGCGGTCCGGCCGCGCCTGGCCCGCGTCGCTCACACCGGGCCGCCGACGCCGCGCGCGACCATCTCGAACCCGACGAGCAACAGCACCGGTAGCAGCACGAGGCGCACGTGACCGCTCGCCATGCGAGGCATGATGCGCGCGCCGATGACCGCGCCCGCGAGCACGCCGAGCGCGACGGGCGCCGCGATGACGGGATCGATGTCGCCGCGCGCCAGGTAGATGCCCGCCGACGCTGCTGCGGTCACCCCGATCATGAAGTTGCTCGTCGCCGAGCTGACCTTCAGCGGGATCCGCATCGCGCCGTCCATGGCGACGACCTTGAGCGCGCCAGAACCGATCCCGAGAAGACCCGAGACCACGCCGGCGGCGGCCATGAGCGCGAAGCCCAGGGGGACGCGCCGGGCGGCGTAGGAAACGGTCCGGCCGAGCTGCGGATCAGGGTAGCTGCCCGCGAGCCGAAGCCGACGCGCGGCCGGCGAAGGTTCGCGCGCGGGCTCCACGTCCGCCCCGAGCCGCAGGACCTGCTGGCCTGCCGACAACAGCAGTACGACCCCGAGCAGGACGTACAGGAGGGTCGGGGCGACGATCGCGGCGAGGAGGGCGCCGACGATCGCCCCGGATGTCGTCGCGAGCTCGAGGAACATGCCGATGCGCAGGTCGGTCAGCTGGTCCCGAACGTACGCGGCGGCCGCGCCCGAGCTCGTTGCGATGACGCTGATGATGCTGGCGCCGATCGCGAGCCGGATGTCGACGCCGAACAGCAGCGTGAGCGTCGGTACCAGCACCACGCCGCCGCCGACGCCGGCCAGCGCGCCGACGACGCCCGCGATCATGCTCGCGCCGAGGAGCGCGAGCATGATCGGTCCCGGATCCGCGGTCGGCATGCACCGATCGAACACCCTCGCGTTCCATCAGTCCAATCGATCGACCCGGCAGATGCCATCGACGCCGTTGCGTCTTCGGCACCCGCCGGCCAGCGCCGCCGGCTCGGGATCAGTTCACGGTGATGCGATCGAGGTTGACGGCGGAGCCACCGCCGGACGACGTGCCCACGACCTCGATGCGCAGGCTGTGGATCCCGGCACCGACGGTCGTCGAATACACGAGCGCCCTCGACACCGTGGTCGCAGCACGCAGGTTGACCGTCGCCTTGAGGACGTTGTCGACATAGATCCTCGCCTTGCCGGAGGTCGACGTCTTCGTCGCGTACACCTTGAACCCGGTGCCGACGGCCGTGAGCCGGTACTGGGCCGGCGTCGTGTCGGTCGCGTTCTTGCCGACGATCTGGCCGTACGTCCCGTCGAAGGCGCTCGCCGACGTGACGGTCCGGAAGGTCTGGCGGAAGGCCGTCTCCTGGCTGATCGTGGCGCCGACGAGGGTGCTGTCGACTCGTACCCACGCCGCGGACGAGGCGCTCGCCTTGGTGCCCGTCGGCCGGACCGAGATCGTGTGCTTGCCGGCGCTCAGACCGCCGCTCTTGTAGACGAGGAACCGACCCGTCCCCGACGCATAGAACGACTTCGTCGCCTTCTTCGCGCCGTCGAGGTAGATCGCCGCGTTCCCGCCGTCGGACGCGCGGATGCCGTACAGCGACACGGTCTGCCCGGCCTTCGCGCTGAAGGTCAGGTCAGCCCGTCCGCCCGCGAGCTTGTCGACGATGTACGACCCGCCGCTCGCCTTCGCGGAGCCATCCCGGTCCCAGCGCCGCTCGAGCGTCGCCGCCTTGTCGTCGACGACGGTGCTCGCCCGCACGTCGGCAAACGTCGCGGTCAGCGGGTTGTTCGCCGCGTCGTGGATCGCGGAGCCGAGCGAGACGCGGTAGGTCTCGCCGGGCACGAGCGGCTTGCTCGGCCGCCACACGGCCGTGTGTGCGTCGGTCATGGTCACCGAGCCCGCCGCGTCGGCATTCGTCGTCTGCCCGTGGACGACGATCGAGGCGTCGCTGGCACCCGCGACATCCTCGGAGAAGCCCACGGTGAACGTGCTCGTCACGGCCGCCGACGGGGTCTCGATGACGCCGCCGACGGTCGGAGCGACCGTGTCGACGAGCCACGAGTAGGTCGCGGTCGTCGAGGCGCCGGACTCGTTCGTCACGGTCGCGTAGAACGTGTGCTGGCCGTTCGAGAGGCTGTTGAAGGTGTACGTGCTGCCGGGCAGGCAGCTGAAGGAGGACTGCGCGTCGATGTGGCAGCTCGCGATGGTGTTCTCGCCCGTCGGATCCACTCCGAGGTAGCCGAGCGTCGCACTCGTCGACGACGTCACCGACGGTGGCGTGGGCGAGATGGTCACGGTCGGCTTGCTGGCCTTGACACAGACGGCGACGGTGAGCAACCGGTCGTTCGCGATGAGCGTCGCCGACCCGGCCCACTGCCGGGTGGTCGTCGGCCCGGAGACGAACGCCCAGCCCCGATCGAGGAACGGATACGGCCCAGCGAGCGGCCGCGCCCCGGCGGTCAGGATCCGGTAGTCCGTCGGGCAGTTGGCGTTCGCGCTGAGGTCCTGGCCCGTGAAAGACGCGGTGGCGGTCTGCGACTGGGCGACGAACTGCGTGCCGAACCCGCTGAGGTAGCTCGCCTCGATGCAGTAGACCTCGACCACCAGTCCGTCGCCGACGGTCGGGCTGGACCCGGACGCGAACCAGCCCGTCGCGTTGCTGCTGCCGTCGAGGACGGGCGAGCTGTAGTCGATGGTCCGCGTGGCACCGAAGTAGGTCCAGTCGGCACCACCGCTGATCGCACGGTAGCCGGCAGGGCAATCGACCTCGCCGCCGGCAAATCCCGTGGACCCGTCGCGGAGGAAGGTATTCGTGCGGTACTGGATGTCGCCGAGGCTCGCGGCCCACACGCACTGCACCGCGATCCGGATCGCGGCGGTGGGGCCGCCGGCGCCGTACCGGCTGCGCAGCCCGACGTGGTACGAGTTCGTCGGCACGTCGATGTACTCGAGCTGCCGCTGGATGCCGTGGAGGCTGCTGGACACGCCGCCCCACACCGGGCGGAAGCCGTCCGGGCAATACAGGACCTTGCCGACCGACGAGGTCGCCGCGAGGCTGAAGTTCTCCGAGACCGTCGTGAACCGCCACGGCAGCGGGTTGGCGGCCACCGCCGGTGCCGCGCTCGCGAGCAGCCAGGCCGCGGCGAGCAGGAGCGGAACGGACGACGCCAGGAACCGGCGAACGAGACCAACACGCATGTCGAACGACCCCACCCTCACGTCCTGGCCCCGGAGCGGCAACTGTAGACGCCGGCGCGCGGCTGTAAAGGGGGAAGCCGATGGTGGAGCGGCAACGACCGAGTCGCACGCCGCGAATTCCTACAATCGCGGCATGTCGGGCGAGGCGCCGTTCCGTCGGCTCGCGTCCATCGTCGCGTGATGGATCGCTCGGACGCCGGCCGACCGACCAAGCTGCTCCCGGTCACCCACCTCGTCCGGCTGTCCGTCTACTGGCTCGGGCTCGTCGCCATCGTCCAGGGCGTCGGCATCATCCTCCAGGAACGGATCAAGGTCCTCGTCCCGGACGCCAGCGTCCAGTACACGACGCTCGGTCTCCTCCAGGTCGCGGGCGTCGCGATCGCGGTCGTCGTCCAGCCCACGGTCGGCACGATCAGCGACTACACGGTCAGCCGGTTCGGGCGGCGAAAGCCGTACATCGTCGTGGGCACGCTGCTCGACCTCGCGTTCCTCGTGGCTCTCGCGACATCGAACACGGTGCTCGCGGTGGCCGCGTTCGTCACCCTCCTCCAGTTCAGCTCGAACCTCGCCCAGGGCCCGTTCCAGGGCTACGTCCCGGACCTCGTGGCCGCTCCGCAGGTCGGCCTCGCGAGCGGGATGATCGGCCTGTTCACGGTGCTCGGCGTCGTCACCGGCACCGCGCTCGCGACGATCGGCGTGGCGACGGGCGACTTCGTGTGGCCGACGATCGGCCTCGCCGTCGTCCACCTCGCCACGATGGGCATCCTCTTGTTCCGGCTCGACGAAGGTCGTCGCGCGAAGCCTCGCCGCGGACGCAGCTGGCGGTCGATCGCCGCCGAGGCGTGGGGCCGCGACGTCCTGCGCGAGCGGAGCTTCCTGTTCCTCGTGGCGTCGCGCTTCTTCATCCTCGGCGGCAGCGCGTTCCTGCTCGTGCTCCAGGTGCCGTACCTCGAGCGGGCGCTGGGCATGACCGACCCCGATGTCCGCGCCGCGTGGATTCTCGGCACGACCGTGGTCGCCGTCATCTGCACGGCCGGGGCGACGATCCCCGCTGCCCGGCTGTCGCAGCGGGTCGGGCGCAAGCGCGTGATCTATGCGGCAGCGGCCATGAGCGCGCTCGGCATGGCCATCGCGGCGCTCGCCCCGGGCCCGCTGCTGCTCGCCGCCGGGGCGATCCTCGTCGGCATCGGCGGCGGCAGCTTCCTCGCCGTCGACTGGGCGCTGCTGACCGACACGATCCCGCAGGCGTCGGCGGGCCGGTACATGGGCATCGCGAACATCGCCACGGCCACCAACGCCGTCGTCGCCGCCTTCGTCGGCGGCCTGGTCATCGACGCCTTCAGCCGGTCCGGATCGCCGGACCTCGGCCCGCGCGTCGCGTTCCTCCTCGCGCCCGCCTGGTTCCTCGCCGGGGCGCTTCTGCTGCGTCCGGTCGACGAGCGGCGGCGCGACGTCGACGAGCACGCCGACCCGGGGACACCGGCGTCGTCGGTCGCCGCGTGACCGAACCCGCTTGCAGCGTGAGGTCCGATGGGTGATACTGAACTACATGGTTCAGTATTCGGGCGGACAGCTGGATGCCTCCTTCGCTGCCCTCTCGGACGCCACCCGGCGTGGCGTCCTCGAGCAGCTCGGCCGTGCCGACGCTTCGATCACGGACCTGGCGCAGGCGTTCCACATGACCCTGACGGGCATGCGCAAGCACGTCGGCGTCCTCGAACAGGCGAGGCTCGTGACGACCGAGAAGGTCGGGCGCGTGCGCACCTGCCGCCTCGGTCCGCGCCGGCTCGACGACGAGACGGCGTGGATCGAGCAGTACCGCGAGCTCTGGGACGCCCGGTTCGACGAGCTCGACAAGGTCGTCGCTGACCTCAAGCAACAGGAGATGGTCCATGGACACCACGACCGTGACTGAGCCCACCAGCGCGAACGGCGGCGCGACCGTGGAGCGCGCATCCGAGCGCGAGCTGGTCGTCACGCGGACGATCAACGGTCCCGCGCGGATCGTGTTCGACGCGTGGACCAACGCCGAGCTGCTGAAGCGCTGGTGGACGCCGGCGTCGTTCCCGATCACCCTGCGGTCGTGCGAGACCGATCCTCGCGTCGGCGGGCGCTACAAGCTGGTGTTCGGCCACGAGGGCTCGACCTTCGAGTTCTTCGGCCGCTACCTCGAGGTCACGCGGCCATCGCGCCTGTCCTGGACCAACGAGGAGGGGGACGACGGCGGCCCGGTCACCACGGTGACCTTCGAGGAGGCGGACGGCGCGACGAAGGTCGCGGTGCACGAGCTGTATCCCACGAAGGAGGCGCTCGACGCGGCGATCGCCTCGGGCGCGTCGGGCATGGACGCGATGCCGGAGTCGCTGGCGCAGCTCGACGAGCTGGTCGCGACGCTCGGTGACGAACCTCGCTGAGCCGGAACGGGCCGGGCGTCCGCCCGTGCGATCCTTGACCGCATGGCGGACCCCGGCACTCCCGTCGAGACGCGCATCGATCGCTGGCTGTGCGCGGTGCGCCTCGTGAAGACGCGGCCGCTCGCGACCGAGCTGTGCGACGGCGGCCACGTCCGGGTGAACGGATCGCCGGCGAAGCCGTCGACCAGGGTTCGCCCGGGCGACCGGGTCGAGGCGCGAATCGCGGACCGGGAACGGGTGCTGGAGGTCGTGCGCCCGATCGAGTCGCGCGTCGGAGCCCCGGTGGCCGTGACGTGCTACGTCGACCACACCCCGCCGGCGGTCGTCACCGAGGTGCGCCCAGGGATCATGGCGGTCCGCGGCGAAGGCCGGCCGAGCAAGCGCCTGCGGCGGGAGCTCGAGCGGCTCCGCCTCGGCGGGGATCGATGATCGGTCGCTGAACCGCGTCGGGCCGGACGGGGCCGTCACGCCCAGGACGCGTGCCATACGCGCCACAGCGCGGTCGGATCGGTCAGCGGGTCGCCGTGCACGAGCGCGAGGTCCGCGGGCCCGCCCTCGCGGAGGACGCCCGCATCCGGCTCGCCGAGCAGCTCGCCGCCCCGCCACGTCGCCGCTCCGAGCGCCTCCCAGGGCGCCAAGCCCGCCGCGACCAGCTGCTCCACCTCCCACGCGAGCTGGTTCGCGCGCGTGGAGCCGCCGCCGAAGTCCGTGCCGGTCGCGATGGCCACGCCTGCCCGATGGGCGGCCGCAACGGACGCGAGCGCCGCCTCGCGACGCGTCGCGACGCGGGCCCGGCCCTCGTCCGCCGCGAAGCGCGGCATCGTCGTCGTCGCGGCGAACGTCGTCCACGACGCGAGCACGCACAGCGTCGACACGAGCCGGACGCCGTTGGCGGCCATCAGCCGCGCCGTCTCGTCGTCCAGCTCGAAGCCGTGCTCGAGCGCGTCCACACCTGCCTCGGCGCCGGCCCGCGCGCCGCCGTACTCGCCGGAGTGCGCCGTGACCCGCGCGTCCCGGGCGTGCACCGCGTCGACCACGCGTCGGAGCTCCGCCGCGGTCCACGGGCAGACGCCCTTCTCGGGGCCGTCGAGATAGAGCTTGACGAGGTCGGCGCCGTCGTCGAGCTGGCCCACCGCCGCCGCGACGAGCTCGTCGGCGTTCGCGGCCTCGACGGAGAGCCCTGGGAGCGTCCCGGCCGCCATGATCCACGTGCCCGCGGCTCGGACCTGCGGGTAGCCGCGCCGACCGCGCCACCGCTCGCGCACGGCGATCGCGAGCGCCCGCTCCGGCCCGCCGTCCGGATCGACCCGCCGGGCCGAGCCGACGTCGCGTGCCCAGCGCACGCCCGCCCCGGTCAGCAGCCGCGCGTTCGCCTCGGCGACGCCCAGCAGCGTCTCGGTCGAGTCGCGGGCCCGGTCGATCCAGTGCGCGCCGCCCGGCATCGTGAGGTGGCTGTGGGCGTCCACCATGCCCGGGACGATCGTCGAGCCGCTCGCATCGACGACCTCCGTCTCGGGCGGCAGCGGGCCCTCGTCGTCGGACGGCCGGATCCACGCGACGCGCCCGCCCTCGGCGAGGACCGAGACGCCTGTCCGCAGCCGTTCCGAGCGGCCGTCCGCCAGGGCTCCGTCGCGGTACAGGCGTGGCGCGGTGCGAGGGTCCGTCGGCATGGCGGGAGTGTGGCAGGTCCGCGAAGCGGCCCCGGTGACCGTCGCTCCCCGTCAGGCCCCCGTGCCGCCGTCCTCCGTCGGGACGATGGCGATCACCTCGATCTCGATCAGCAGCTCCGGGAGCGCGAGACCCTGCACGACGACCATGGTGCTCGGCGGCAGCACGTCGCCGAGGACGCTGTTGCGGACCTCGCGGAAGGCGGGGATGTGCCGGGCGTCGGTCAGGTACACGGTCGACTTCACGACGTCGGCCAGCGCGGCGCCCTGCGATGCCAGCACGGCCTGGAGGTTCGCGAACACCTGCCTCGCCTGGGCGCCGAAGTCCGCGGCGCCGACGAGCGACCCGTCGACCGCCCGCGCGACCTGGCCGGCGACATACAGCGTGGTTCCCACCCGCGCGACGTGGCGATAGCCGACCGGCTCGTGGACACCCGGGATGGCGGTCGTGACGACATGACCCATGGCTTCGGCCTCCGTTGCTCGCCGCCGCGACGACACCGCGGCGCCCGAGTATCGGTCGGTCGCGAGATCGGCGCGTTGCACCGCGGCCGGTGGCGCCCGCCCGGTTGTCGAAGCCGCCGCCGACCGGCACCATGACCGCGTGGGACTGATCTGCGCCGACCTGTCCGGCACGCTCGACGGCTACATCGCGGGGCCGAACGTCGCGGTCGGCAACGGCATGGGTGACGGCGGCATCGCGCACCTGCGGTACGTCATCCCGCCCGGCGCGTGACGCGGGACGCGGCGCGGCGATCGATGTACGTTCCCGAGCACTTCCGGCCGACCGACGACGAGATTCGCGAGCTCCTGCGCCATCCCGGCGCGGTCGACCTCGTGACCGTCACGGCGAGGGGCATCCTCGCGACGATGCTGCCGATGGCCTGGGACGAGCCGGGATCCCGGGCGGGTCTCGGCGAGCACGGTGCGCTCGTCGGCCACGTGGCGATCCGCAACGACCAGTGGCGGGAGCCCGCCATCGGCGAGGCGCTCGCGATCGTCCGCGGGCCCGATGCCTACATCACGCCGTCGTGGTACGCCACGAAGCGCGAGCACGGGCGGGTCGTGCCGACGTGGAATTACGTGGTCGCCCACGCGTACGGCCGGCTCCTGATCCACGAGGACCCGGAGTGGCTCGACGCGAACGTGCGCCGCCTGGTGACGCTGCACGAGGGCCCGCGCGCGCACCCGTGGGCCGTCGACGATGCGCCGCCGGCGTACATCGCGGGGCAGCTGCGGGCGATCGTCGGCGTCGAGCTGCTGATCGACCGGCTGGAGACGAAGGCGAAGCTCAACCAGAACCGGTCCGTCGAGGACGTGGACGGCGTCATCGCCGGTCTCGACGCCGAGGGTGAGCACGGGGTCTCGGCGGCGATGCGTCGCGCCAGGGAGCACCGGGCCGGGTAGCCGTGGCCACCGAGCCGAACATCTCGGACGTCCCGGACATCCTCGCGCCGGGCCTCCGCGTCCTGTTCGTCGGCATCAATCCCGGCCGCCGGTCGGCGGCGGCGCACGCCCACTTCGCGAACCCGCGGAACGACTTCTGGCGGCTCGTCCACGAGAGCGGCCTCACGCCCGAGCTCCTCGGCCCGGCTCGTCAGCACGACGCCCTCGGGTTCGGCATCGGCATCACCAACGCCGCGCTCCGCACGACGCCGGGCTCGGGCGACCTCCGCGGCGCGGACTTCAGCGGGGCCGCCGACCGGCTCACGGTGCTCGCGCGGACGCTGCGGCCGCGCGTGATCGCCTTCGTCGGCAAGGAGGCGTACCGCGGCACCTTCGGCGCTCGCCCGGCGCTCGGCCTCCAGGGGAACCGGCTCGAGGCGACGCCGCTCTTCGTCCTGCCGTCGACGTCGCCCGCGAACGCCGCGGTCCCGTACGCGGAGCGGCTGCGCTGGTTCCGCGAGCTCGCCGCGATGGTCGAGCGGGAGCCAACGTCATGAGGTCGTCACGGTGCGGTGGCAGGATGAGGCCATGACGACGAACCGAACGCCAACCGCCAGTGCCCGGAAGTCCGACGCCGAGTGGCGGGCCGCCCTGACGCCCGAGCAGTACCACGTCCTCCGCGAGAAGGGCACCGAGCGCGCCTTCACGGGCGCGCTCTGGGACGAGCACCGGTCAGGCACGTATCACTGTGCGGGCTGCGGCGCCGAGCTCTTCCGCTCGGACACGAAGTTCGAGTCGGGCACGGGCTGGCCGAGCTTCTTCGCCCCGGTCGACGACGGCGCCGTCGCCACGGAGACGGACCGGTCCTTCTGGATGACGCGGACCGAGGCGATGTGCGCGAGCTGCGGTGGCCACCTCGGCCACGTCTTCGACGACGGGCCGCGGCCGACGGGCCTCCGGTACTGCATGAACTCGGCGGCGCTCACGCTCGATCCCGACGACGCCGCCTGATCCTCGACCCGGGTGCGTGCCCGATCGGGCGGGCCACGCTGCCCGCGCGTCGCTGTTCGCGTCGTGGCCGGAGCCGGACAATCGCCGGGGCATGAGCCATCGCCACCTCGAGGAGGAGTCCCAGCCCGTTCGCGCGCTGCAGGCCGCCGCCGAACGGGACGAGCAGCGTGCGCCCGCCGTCGAGCGCTCGATCGAGAGCCTCCAGACCACGGCGGGGAACGCGGCGGTCGCGTCGCTCCTCGGGCGTCCGGCCACCCGCCACCGCGGCGGGTCCCGGGTGACGCACGGCGCGCACGCCATCGCCGATGCGCGCGTCGTGCAGCGGGCGCCGGGCGACGATGAGGAGAAGCCGGCGGACAACCCGCTCGATCCGAGGGCGGCCACGGACCCGGAGGCGCTCTCCGGTGGCAACGGCACCGCGGGCACGACAGACGCGACCGGCACGCCTGGTACGGACGCCGCGGGCTCGAGCGATTCGACCGGCGCCGGAGGCGCGACCCAGCTCGGCGCCGGCGCGCCGGCGCCCGGCGCGAGCTGGACGAAGGTCGGTCCGCCGACGAACACGACCTACGCCGTCTCGGGCTCGCTGCGGACCGTGGCCAACGCGATCGCCGCGCGGACCGAGGCGGGCTCGGTGACGACGACGCCCAGCTCGGACACCGACACCTTCGCGCCCGACGGCGCCACCGAGAAGGTCACGGCCGCCCGCGTGACGGTGGACCAGGCGATGGAGCTGCCGGACTGGACGGACAAGTCGAAGGCCACCGCGAACCAGCAGGCGGAGTGGGACCGCTTCTTCGCCGCGATCACGACCCACGAGCATGGGCATGTCGCGCTCGACAAGACGGCCTACGCCGGGGTGCACGCGAAGATGGTCGGGCTGTCGCAGAAGGACGCCGACGCGAAGCTCGACGCCGCCGAGGGGCAGGCGAAGACCGACAACACGACCTACGACACCAACAATGGCCACGGGGTGAAGCAGGGGACCGGGATCAACCCCAACATCGACGAGGTCACGAAGGTCCCCTGAGGGTCGCCGCCGGGCTCGGGCGCGTGGCGGCGCGCGGCCTCAGCGCGGCCAGCGGTCGCGGAACACCGTCTCCTCCCGCGGCAGCCGCGCCGTCCCGGGCGCCGCCTTCGGCTGGCGCGCCGCGTCCGTGGGGTGGCCGAGGGCCATGACCGTGCGGACGAGGTGGTCGTCGGGGATCCCGAGCAGCTCGTTCACGGCCTGCCGGTGCTCGCTACGGATCCAGGCGATGCCGGCGCCGATGTCGAGCAGCGATGCCGCGACGAGGACCCGCTCGGCGACGCGGCCGTCGTCGTACGCGTCGCGGACCGCGCGGTCCTCGGCGGCCGGCAGGACGATCACGAGGGCCGCCGACGCCGTCGCGAGGGATCGCGTCTGCGGCAGCCCGGTCTCGCCGAGCCGCCGGATCGTCGGCGCATCGGTCAGCACGATGAACCGCCACGGCTGCTGGTTGCTGCTGCTGCCCGACCAGCGCGCCACGTCCGCGATCGCGGTCAGCACGTCGTCGCTCAGCGGCTCGTCGGTGAACTCGCGGATCTGACGCGTCCGCAGGAGCGGGCGCACCGCGTCCGACGGGTCGGATGGGTTGCCGGCAGGCGATGTCATCGGGCAGTCCCTCGCTGGTCGTCGCTGATCGGCCGGGGTCCGCGGCCGGTGGCACGATTCATGCACGTCGCGCCCGCCCGGCGCGTTGCAGGACCATGCGCCGCACCGACGGCCGGGCATCGGGTGTTCGCGCGAGCGACGACAAACGAAGGCGCCGCCCCATCGCGGGACGGCGCCCTCGGCAACCCGGGTGCCGCGACCCCAGCATCGCGGCCGGGCCGCGGTCACTGTGCGAAGCGGGACCCCCGGCCACCGTGCGACGGGTTCCGGTCCGTCGCCGGGTACGGGATGCCGGTGTACTGGATCGCGCCGCCGCGCGACCCGGAGACGGTCAGCGACCGCGTCTCGGACGCGGCCGAGCTCGTGCCGTGGTCGAACTGCGTGGTGGTGGCGCCGGCCGGGGCCGACGGCGCCGTGGCGGCGGGCCGCGCCAGCGCGACGGCGGCGACCAGCGCGATGGCGACGAGGACCGCGCCGAGCGCCAGCGCGAGGGAGCGCAGGTCGGGCGTGGTGGAGGCGGTGCGGGGAGCGGCGGACATCGGGACCTCCCTTGGCGCCGGTCCCGGCCCGTCCATCGGGCCGTTCGGAACGGCGTCTCGTGATGTCTCGCATGCTCCGCTCGCCACGGGCGGCGCGCCATCGGGCTGGTGGCCATGCCGCGGCGCGCCGCCTACCTCAAACTGCGGCCGAACCGCGGTCGCGTGCCTTATCCGGCGTCGCCATCCGGCGGCACGGTGTAGAACGCGATCGTGTTCGCCACGCCCTGCCGCGCGACGTCGGGGTCGGCGCCCGCCGCGACGTTGGCCCGGCCCCACGCCTCGCTGCTCCGGGTGTAGAACGCGCGGCCCTCGTCGGACGCCGGCCACGCCGCCGGGTCGTCGACGCTGCCGCCGCCCTCGAGGTGCAGCGCCAGCCCGAGCAGCCCGCCATCCCAGCCGACGCCGACGGCGCCCGGTCCGTAGACCGGCCACACGTCCTCGGGCACGACCGCCGTGTGCTCGAGCTCGAGGGTCGTGCGATCGTCCCCGTCGGGGATGAGCCTGACCTCGACCTCGGAGACGTCCGACGGGTTGCCCGTGTCCATGGCCGACCACGTGATCCGGTACCGGCGGGGCGGCTCGCACGCGAGGATCTCGCCGCCGGCGTTGCCCTCGAGCTGGAACCGGCCGCCGACATGCAGGTCGCCGCTGACCGGCAGGAACCAGCGCGAGATCCGGTCGGGGTCGGTCACGGCGTCCCAGACGTCGTCGATGCCCGCCTGGTACACCCGCCGCAGCCGGACGGTCCGGCCGTCGCCGGCCGGGATCCGGCCGGCACCCAGCTCGCGCTGGATCGCCTCGATCTGGTGCTCGACGTCGATCATCCGGTCTCCTTCGGGTCCGTGGTGGAGGCGAGCCGTCGCGCCCGGCGCCCGCGGGCGAGCTCGGTCTCGAGCGAATCGAGGCGCTGCTCCCAGAACTGGTGGAACGGCGCGAGCCACGCGTCGACCTCGCGGAATGGCGTCGCATCGACGGCGTACAGCCGGCGGGCGCCGTCGCGGCGGACCGTCGCGAAGCCGCTCTCGCGCAGGACGCGCAGGTGCTGCGACACCGCGGGTTGGGTGATCCCGAACTCGTCCTGTACGACGGTGGTGACCGCGCCGGACGGCTGCTCGCCCTCCGCGAGGAGCTCGAGGATCCGCCGACGGACCGGGTCGCCCAGGACGTCGAATGCGTGCATCGGTCGCGACTTTATGAGCACCGCCTTATATAAGTCAATGCTGTATGCCGCGCGCGCCCTACGATGCCCGGATGCTGATCGTCCTGCCGCCGTCCGAGACGAAGCGCGGCGCGCCGGACCACGGCGATCCCGTCGACCTCGACGCGCTGTCGTTCCCGGCGCTGACCCCGACGCGGGCCCGGGTCATCGAGGCGCTGGTCGAGACCAGCGCCGGCCCCGACGCGTTCCGCCGGCTCCTCGTCCGCCCGACGCACGCCGCCGACGTCGCCCGCAACGCGCACCTCCTCGACGTGCCGGCGCTGCCTGCGCTCGAGGTCTACCGCGGGCCGCTCCATCTCGGCCTCGATGCGGCGTCGCTGTCGGCGGCGGCTCGCGAACGCGCCGACCGGCAGCTCGTCGTCGCCTCGTCGCTGTGGGGGGCGCTCCGCCCCGCCGACAGGATCCCGCCCTACCGGTTGCACGTGTGCGCCCGTCTCGCGGGCATCGACCGGCTCGAGCCCGTGTGGCGCGAGGTGCTGCCGGCGGTCCTTACCGAGGCGGCCGGTCCGACGGGGATCGTCGTCGACCTCCGCTCCGACGGCTACCGCGCCATCGGCCTGCCGGACGGTCTCGGCGCCAGGACCGTGATCTGCCGCGTGTCCCAGTCCGACCTCGGCGGCCGGCGGATCGGCGACGTGGTCGCGAAGCGGGCGCGCGGCGAGGCCGCTCGCCACCTCCTCGACCGGGGCACGGATCCTGAGGACGCCGGCGAGCTCGCGAGCGTCCTCGGCGAGCGGTGGGTCGTGGACCTCGAAGGGGGGTTGCGGGGCCGTCCGGCGACGTTGACACTGTTCGTGACCGACTGACGGTCGTCGCCATCGGGACAGGCCATCGACGGCGGGATCCCCGGTCCGCCGGTAACCTTCGCGGCTCCCCGCGCGCCGCCGCCCGCGTCACCTCACCGTCCGGCACCGCGCCTGTCCAGCGAGCCGGGGATGGAGCGTCACCGCTTGTACGCCCGCTTCGGCCAGGCCGCCTTCGCCCGCGAGATGTCGCACTGGCTCGACGCGCCGGCGCCGCTCCGCTACGGAATCGCCGTCGCCGTCATGGTGGTCGCGCTCGTGGCGAAGTACGCGCTCGCCGTCGCGGGGCTGGACAGCTTCTTCCTGCTGCTGATTCCCGCGGTGCTCATCGCGGCGTTGCTGGGGGGCGTGGGACCCGGGATCCTGGCGACGTGCATCGCGGCCGGCGCCACGTACCTCACCGTGGACCCCGCGTTCCAGGTGGGCATCTCCGACCCCGAGACGGGCGGCCGGCTCGCGTTGTTCCTCGCGGACGGTTTCCTGCTGTCTGCGCTGGCGGGGACGCTCCGCGAGGTGATGCGGCAGCTGACGGCGTCGCGCGGGGAGGCGGACCTGGAGCACGGTCGCACCGTGCTGCTCCAGGACCTGACCGCCCGGGTCGCGTCGGAGACCGAGCCCGCGGCGATCGCGCGGGCGGTCATCGAGCGGTCGTCGGCGCTCGTCGGGTGCGACCGGGCGTGGGTCTTCGTCGACCACGAGGGGACGCCGACGGTGCTCGGCGTCCTCGACCACCCGGGGACCGTCCGGTCGGGCGACGAGGACGCCGCGGCCGCCACGGCCGCGGGCCATGCGATCGGTGCGGGCGAGGAGCTGTGGGTCCAGGGTGGCACCGACGAGCACGCCCGGCTCGTCGCCGGCGAGGCGCCGGGCTTCGCACGGTTCGCCGCGATCGCGGTGGTGCCGATGGCGCGTGGCGACGGCCGGCCGTTCGGCGCGCTGCTCCTCGGCTGGCACACGCCGCACGAGTTCCGGCCGGCGAACCGCGACCTCAAGCGGGCGATCGCGCGGATCACCGCGCAGGCGCTCGAGCGGGCGGACCTGTACGCGCTCCAGGCGGCGCGGATCGAGGACCTCGCCGAGCGCGAGGAGGTGCGGGAGGCGTTCCTCGCCGTGCTGTCGCACGAGCTCCGGACGCCGGTCACGACGATCTTCGGCGCGAGCGCGCTGCTCGCCCGGGCGGCCGACGACGACACGGGCCTGCTGGCGGACATCCAGGACGAGGCCGAGCGACTGCGGCGCATCGTCGACGATCTCCTCGTGCTGTCGCGCTCCGAGCGCGGCGCGATCCAGGTCGCGCCCGAGCCGATGCTCCTGCAGCGCACGGTCCGCGGCATCGTCGAGGACATCGGACGCCGCTACCCCGCGGCCGAGCTCCGATTCGACGCGCCGAAGTTCCTGCCCACGGCGGAGGCCGACCCGACGGCGCTCGTGCAGGTCGTCCACAACCTCGTCACGAACGCGATCAAGTACGCGGGCCAGGACGGTCCGATCGAGGTCACCATCGAGGAGGCCGGCGCCATGGCGGCCGTGTCGGTCACCGACCACGGTCCGGGCCTGGGTGCCGAGCCGGAGCAGGTCTTCGCGCTGTTCCACCGGGCCGCGCACACGCGCAAGCGGGCGTCCGGGACGGGCATCGGCCTGTACGTTGCGCGCGACCTCGTCCGCGCGATGGGCGGCGAGATCAGCGGCAGCAATCGGCCGGGCGGCGGCGCGATGTTCCGGTTCACGCTGCCGCTCGAGGAGGGCGCGGGCAGCGAGTCGAGCGAGGAGGCGGCGGCCTCGGCCTGATCCGTCGGCCCGTCAGACGCCGGACGCCGTCGACTCCAGCACCTGCTTCAACCGGTCGAGTGCCGCCATCTCCGCGTCCATCGACGACTGCACCGCGCGGCCCATCAGGAGCCCCTTGAGACCGCCGACCTTGGCATCGAGTGAGAACGTCAGGCTCGTGCCGCCGGGGTCGGCCGCCAGTCGGTACTCACCCGTCGGCCGGACGGGACCCGCGGTGGCGGCGAACGCCATGCGGCGCGGCGGGTCCCACGCCGTCACCTCGTAGTCGGCATCGACGCGCCGGCCGCCCGGGCCCGTGACCCCCTGCGCGTAGCGGGCACCCATCCCGGACCCGGAGACGAGCCGGATGTCCGTGACGCCGGGCCGCCACTGGGTGGCCGTGGTGCCATCGGCGACGAAGGCGAAGACGTCCTCCGGCGATCGCCGGATCGTGATCGAGCGAGACGCGGACGGCATGACGGCGCTCCGCCCCGGCGCGTGACCGCGGGATCATAGCCCCGCGTCAGGACAACGAGGGGTTGCGGGTCCGCTGCCGGTCCTCCGCCTCCGCGGCGGCCGCGCGGTACCGCTCCTTCGCGGCGAGCTCCGTCGCGTCCGCGATCTGCGCCTCGGCGTTCGCGTCAGCGAGATCGTTCACGGCATGCAGGGCGAGGGTCTTGGCCGCCTCGGCCGTCGCCGCCGCCGACGCCTCCGCACGGGTCGCCGCCTCGAGCGCCGCCTTGGCGGCCTCCGCGGTCGCAAGCGCCGCCTCGGCCGCGAGGGCCGCGGCAGCCGAGGCGGTCTCCGCCGCCGTCTTGCCGCGACGAGCGACCGCTGCCGCCTGCTCGGCTTCTCGCCACTCCTGCAGCGCTTCGCTGGTCGTCGTGCCTCGCTCCACCATCCTCGCCTCCGGTCGTCTCGCCGACCCCGACGCCATTGTGCGGCGAACCCGGCCCCATGCGTCAACTGGCCGGGGGAGGAGGGAGAACCGGTCGGCCGTCCGGCTGTGCATGGACGGAGGATAATGACGCGACCCTCAAGGCGTGGTCGCGGGCGGCGAGCGTCGGCGGTGGCCCGGCGCGCGGCGGCGGCAGCCACAGGGCAGCCGCGTCGGGGATCCGGGCCAGCGCCGCGTCGAACCCGACGTCCGGCAGTCGCGGGCGGCCGGTCGCGATCGCGGCGACCTCGTCCCACGCGAGCGGCAGCGAGACCCGGGGCACGGGCGTGGCGCGCGGCGACCACGGCGCGACGAGCTGCCGGTTGTGGTCGTTCTCGACCCAGTCGATGTACACGCGGCCGGCGCGCGCGGCACGGTCGCTCCGGGCGATGACCGTGTCGGGTGCCTCCGCGGCGAGGGCATCGGCGATGTCGCGTGCGTACTGCTTGGCGGCGGCGAACGTCGCGCACGTCTCGACGGCGGCCGCGACGTGCAGGCCGAGCGACCCCGACGTCTTCACCACCGGATCCAGGCCGTCGTCGCGGAGCCGATCGGCGATGCGAAGCGCGACCCGGGCGGCATCGACGAGGCCGGCGGGCGGCCCCGGGTCGAGGTCGAACAGCACGGCGGTCGGCGTTTCGGGCGCATCCACCGTCCAGCCGTGCGGATGGAGCTCGATCGTGCCGAGGTTCGCGAGCCAGGCGAGGGTCGCCGGTTCCTCGATGAGGCAGTAGCGGAGGAGGTCGCCCCGCCGGCCGATGACGTCGGCGGTCCGCACCCACGGTGGGCGGCTGCGGCACTGCGCCTGGAACCAGCCCTTGCCGTCCACGCCCTCAGGGAACCGCCAGAGCATCGTCGCCCGCCCCGCGAGGTGGGGCAGCAGCGCCGGCGCGGCGGCGACGAGGTACGCGACGAGCTCGCGCTTGGTCGTCCCGGTCACGGGCCACACCACGCGATCGGGGTGGGTGATCGTCACGCGGCGGCCGCCCGCGACGACGTCGAGCGGCTCGCCGCCGGGGTCGGACGACGTCATCGGGCGCCCGTGGTCGCGGTGACCGTCGCGCCCATGCCCAGCTGGTCGATCGAGCAGGAGCGCGCGTCGCGGTCCGGTCTCCAGCGGAGCAGGCGGGCCGGGTGGCGGAACCGGTCGCCGTCGACCTGGTCGAAGCCGACCTCCGCGACGCGCTCCGGGCGCAGCGGCACCCAGTCGTGCTCCATGCCCGGGAGCCACCGGGACGCGGACCCCGGGAGCCGGCCGAGGGTGCTGCGTCCGATCGTGAACCCCTCGCGCCACGGGTGCGCCTCGAGCGGCACGGCGAGCGGGATGAGCTCACCGACGAGCTCGCGCCGGGTCGCAACCGGGAGCTGCGTGACCACGCCGACGTGGCGGAGCTCGCCCGACCGGCCATACAGCCCGAGCAGCAGCGTCGCCACGGTCCCGTCGGCGGTGAGGCGGACCCCCGCAACGACGCACTCGGCCGTCCGCAGCCGCTTGACCTTGACGAGGGCGCGCCGGCCTTCGCGGTACGGCACGTCGTCCGGCTTCGCGACGACGCCGTCGATTCCCGTCCCCGCGGCGTCGAGCCAACCCGCGGCGAGATCGAGGTCGCGGGTCGCGGGCGTCAGGCGGACGGGACCGGCGCCGTCGTCGAGGACCCGCTCCAGCCGCGCACGCCGGTCGCGGAACGCGCACGGCCGCAGATCCTCGTCGCCGTCGGACAGGAGGTCGAACGCCACGTAGCGCGCCGGCATCGCCTCGCTCAGGAGCCGGACGCGCGACGCGGCAGGGTGGAGGCGGCCCATCAGCGCCGCGAAATCGGGCGTCTCCGCCGCGAGCACGATCTCGCCGTCGAGCACGAGCGGGCGGCCGGCACGCCGCTCGAGCAGCGCGCCGAAGCCGGCGACCAGCTCCGGAAAGTAGCGCGCGAGCGGGCGGTCGTGGCGGCTCCGGAGGTCGATGCGCTCGGGGGCAACGAAGGCGAGACAGCGGAACCCGTCCCACTTCGGCTCGTAGCTGAACGCGCCGCGTGGAAGCTCGCGCGTGAGGGCGGCGAGCATCGGCGCGACGGGCGGCTCCACGGGTGCCATCAGGACCACGATCGACCCGTCCGCGCGACGGCCGTGGTGATGGCCGAGCGGGCGGGATCGCATCTCCATCGCGGGCACGACCGAAGCCGTTGGCAGGCGAATGCAACGGCCGGTGCCCGCGGACGCCCATCCGGACCCGAAGCCGTCCCGAAGGTGGGTCGAGCGCCCGGCGACGGGCGCGGTCGTGAAGACGCTTCAGGGAGACAGGATGGACAGCTTTCGCACCGGGACGACGGATACCAACGAGGCCATCGCCCGCTACTGGATGATCATCGCGGGCATCGCGCTGCTCGCAGCCGGCCTCATCGGGTTCGTGCCCGACAACCCGCTCGCGAGCTCCGACCCGTCGGCGCTGTTCCGCGTGAACGCCGCGCACAACCTCGTCCACATCATCACGGGCATCCTCGCCCTGGCGATTGCGTTCGGGACCCGGGGCCGGAACCTCGGGAGCGCGACGATGGGCTTCGGCGTGCTGTACGCCGTCGTTGCCGTGCTCCTCGTCGTCGATCCGACGATGTTCGGGATCTTCTCGGACGCGCCGACCAACGCCGCGGACCACCTCCTCCACATCGCGCTTGCCGTGGTGAGCCTCGCGCTCGGGTACATGGCGCGCGAGCGGAGCACGGCGATCGCCAGCTGAGCGCAGCGTGCTCACGTTCGTCTGTCCGATCGGTGGCACCGGGGCGGGTCTCCCGCCCTGGCATGCCGTCGTGCATCTCGGCCTGACCGCCGTGATCGTGACCGCCGGCGCGATCCTGCTGGTCGCCGGCGTGATCGCCTTCCGGCGGTCCGCACCGGGCGGCGCGCCCCGCGACGCGGCCAGCGCCCGCGCCGCCGGCCGCTACGGCGAGCCGGCCTCCCGGATGGCGGCCCAGACCCGTTCCGCGGTCATCGGGAGCTCTCGGGGCCGCGCGCCGGTTGCCGCCGCGATGGCGTTGGCGATGGCCGCGGGCCCGGGCAGGACCGGGGCCTCCGCCATCCCGCGAGCCCCGAACGGGCCCTCCGGCGCGGGGACCTCGACCCAGCGCGTCTCGATCGGCGGCAGCATCGACGCCCGGGGGAGCGCGTAGTCGAGGAGCGTCCCGGTGAGCAGCTGGCCGGCGTCGTCGTGGACGAGCGCCTCGACGAAGGCCCGGCCGATGCCCTGGACCGCGCCGCCCGCCATCTGGCCTTCGACGAGGGCCGGGTTGAGCGCCCGGCCGACGTCCTGGACCGCGACGTACGCGAGCAGCTGGACGTCGCCCGTCTCCGGGTCGACCCGGACGTGCGCGAGGTGCGCGGTTCCCGAAGGCGCGAGCTCGGTGTGCGCCGTCGCCCCGTGGCCCTCGACCGGCGGGTACGGCGAGCCCCAGGCGAACGCGAGCGCCTCGGCGACCTCGGCGACGCTCCGCCCCTCCGCCGGTGCGCCGCGCGGCCGGATGACGCCGTCCACGATCTCGAGGTCGCCGGGATCGATCTCGACGTCGTCGGCCGCGATCGCCAGCAGCTGGTCGCGCGCCGCCTCGGCCGCGGCGCGGACCGCGGGGCCGACGCCGTACGTGATGGCGCTCGCGCTCGTGGCCGGCGTCGGCGGCGCGCTGTCGGTCGACGCCACCACCACGCGAACGGCCTCGAACGGCACGCCGAACGCCTCGGCGGCGATCGCCGCGAGGATCGTCACGCTGCCGGCGAGGTCGACGACGCCCGTCGCCACCGTCAAGGTCCCGTCGGGCTCGAGCCGGCACGTCGCCGCCGCGGGCAGCGCGGCGTTGCGCCACACGCCGGCGGCCACCCCGACGCCCTCGTGCGGCGGCAGCGAGCCGCGACCGGTCCACGCAGGGTGTGCGCGGAGCTCGCGAAGGCACTCGGCGAGACCGACCCGCGGCCACGGGCCGCCGGCGACCATCGGGTCGCCTTCGCGGGCGAGGTTCCGGAGCCGCAGCTCGATCGGGTCGATGTCGAGCCGGGCCGCCAGCTCGTCGATCAGCGACTCGAGCGCGAAGAGGCCCTGCGGCCCGGATGGCGCGCGGTAGTTGCCGGAGCCGAAGCGGTTCGTGCGGACGCCGGTCCCGGTCACGTCGATGGCGGGCCAGTGGTACGGACCTGCCATCAGGCCCGCCGCGAACCATTCCCACGAGGCGTCGGGGTACGCGCCGGCGTCGTACACGAGCCGCGCGTCGAGGGCCGTGAACCGCCCGTCCTCGCCCGCACCGATCCGGAGCTCCGTCACGACCGCCTGGGCCGGGTCGGTCGCGGCCAGGTCCTCGCGACGGGTCAGCACGAGTCGCACCGCGCGGCGGAGCCGGAGCGCCGCCCCGGCGACGAGCGGCTCGAGGAGGCACTCCTTCGACCCGAACGCGCCGCCGATCGTCGGCGCGGTGACCCGGACGCGCGACACGGGCAGCCCGTACAGCTGGGCGACCTCGTTCCGCGCGTCGAACGTCCCCTGCGTGCTCGCCGTGATCGCGAGCGTCCCGTCCTCGTCCAGGAACGCGGTCGCGGCATGCGGCTCGAGGTAGCCCTGGTGGACCCAGGGCGCGACGAACCGGCCCTCGACGAGGACGTGGGCGGTCGTCAGCGCCGCGACGGCGTCCCCGTGCGCGGTGTGATGGGTCGAGACGATCCTCGGGTCGCCGTCGCCTGCCGACGCTGCGATGGCGACCGCGTCGAGCTCCGGCTGGAGCGGTTCGGCGTCGACGACGACCGCTTCGACCGCGTCCTCGGCGATCGCCTCGCTCCGCGCGACGATCAGCGCAACCGGCTGGCCCGCGAACCTCGCGATGTCGCGTGCGAGCGGCTCGGACCGGCGGCCGTCGCCGGTGGCTCGGAGCGGGAGGTCGGCCGCGGTGAGCACCGCGACGACGCCCGGCATCGCCAGCGCCGCGGAGGCGTCGATCCGGCGGATCCGGGCGTGCGCGTAGAGCGAGGGGACGAGGCGCGCGTGCAGGAGCTCGCGGGCGGGCGCCGGCAGGTCCGCGGCGTAGCGCGCGGCTCCGGTGACCTTCGCCCGCGAATCCGCCCGCGGGCGTGGCACCCCGATGGCGCGGAACGGCCGGTCGTCGACGGGCTCGTGGGGCATGCGCCGATTCTGCGGCAGGCGGCCATCCGGCCGCGATGCGATGCTGGCGCCGGCAGACGCACGCAGGGGTCGATCGCCGGATGGTTGTGATCTTCGGGTGGGGCGGCGGCAACACGAAGGACCTGGGCGAGGTCGCGCCGACGACCTGCCCGCGCTGCCGCAACCAGGTGTTCCTGCACCACGTCCGGTCGGACCGCCAGTTCAGCCTGTACTTCGTGCCGCTCGCGACGTACGCCGCCAACGACTACCTGCTGTGCCCGATCTGCCGCAACGGGATCCAGGTCCGCCCGGAGCACGGACACGCCGTCGACTCGATGGCCTCGGCGACGCGCCTGTTCCGGCGCGGCGGCCTCGCGATCGAGGCGTACCAGGGCCAGGTCGCCCGCTTCTGGTCCCAGCTCGGCGTCGACGGGGCGGGCGCCCAAGTCCTCCATGCCGCGCCGTCGATCCCGCCGCCCGCGCAGGCGGGTCCTGACGCGGGGGTGTCGCCGGCATCCCCGGCATCGGCGGGGGCGCCGTCCATCGCCGACCAGGTCGCCCGGCTGGCACGGCTGCACGACGACGGCGTCCTGACACACGAGGAGTTTGCCGCGGCGAAGCGCCGCGTCCTCGGTTCGTGACGCGATCCGCGAGCGCCGCCGGGACCGGACCATCCACGTCGGGCCGTCTCGACGACCGCGACGGACCGCCGGCGTCGCGGCGCTGAGGGTCAGCGGTCGCGGAGCCGCACGCTGGAGCGGTCGAGGTCCGCGACCCGGCCGACGCCCAGGAGCTGCATCGTCCGGACCGCCTCGGCGCGGAGGATCCCCCCGGCCCGCTCGACGCCGCGCTCGCCGCCCGCCATGAGGCCGTAGAGGTACGCCCGCCCGACGAGGGCGGCCCGCGCGCCGAGCGCCACCGCCGCGATGACGTCCGCGCCGCTCATCACCCCGCCGTCGAGGTAGACCTCCGCGCGGCCGCCGACCGCGGCGAGGATCGGCGCGAGCTGCTCCAGAGGTGTCGGTGCGCGGTCGAGCTGGCGGCCGCCGTGGTTCGACACGATCACGCCGTCCGCGCCGGCGTCGACCACGGCCCGGGCATCGTCGGGCGTCTGGATCCCCTTGATCACGATCGGCCCGTCCCACTCCCGCCGCATCCAGGCGAGGTCGGCGATCGTGATCGTCGGGTCGAACACCCGGTTGATCAGGTCGGCGACGGTGCCGCCGGTCTCGGTGAACACCGCGAACGTGAGCGGCTCGGTCGTGAGCTTGTCGAACCACCAGCCCGGGTGGAGCCCGATGTCGATCAGCGTCCGCGTCGAGAGCGTGGGCGGGATCGTGAAGCCGTTGTGGACGTCGCGGAGGCGGGCCCCCGCCACGGGCGTGTCGACGGTCAGGACGAGCACGCGGAACCCGGAGGCCTTCGCACGCCGGACCAGCTCCAGCACCGCGTCGCGGTCGTTCCAGATGTAGAGCTGGAACCAGAGGTCGGCGCCGGGGACGGCCGCGGCCAGGGCTTCCGGCGACGTGGTCCCGAGCGTCGAGAGCGCGTACGGGATGCCGAGGCGCCGTGCGACGCGCCCCACGGACGGCTCGCCCTCGGCGTGCATCAGCCGGGTGAAGCCGGTCGGGGCGAAGATCAGCGGCATCCTCGAGTCGCGGCCGAGGATGGTCGTCGAGAGGTCGACGTTCGAGACGTCCCGCAGCACTCGCGGCACGAACTCGATGCGCCGGAACGCCTCGCGGGAGCGGCGCAGGCTCGTCTCCGTCTCCGCGGCGCCGTCGGTGTAGTCGAAGACCGCGCGCGGGACGTGCCGCCGCGCGACGCGGCGCAGGTCCCGGATCGTCGCCGCCGACGCCAGCCGGCGCTCGACGGGCGACAGGCGCACGGGCCCGGTGCGCAGGTACGGCCGGAGGTCGGCCCAGCGCGGGATCCGTCGGTCGGTCATCAGTACGTCGCCCGGCCGCCGCTGATGTCGTAGACCGCGCCCGTCGAGAACGACAGCTCGTCCGACACCAGCCACGACACGAGGGCCGCGAGCTCCGGCGGCTGGCCGAGACGACGCATCGGGATCAGGCTCGTCATGTACTCGAGGACCTCCGGCGTGTTGGTCGCGTTCATCGGCGTCTCGAACACCGCGGGCGCGATCGCGTTGACCAGCACCCCCGTTCGCGCGAGCTCCTTTCCGGTCGACTTCGTCAGCCCGATCACTGCCGCCTTCGACGCCGAGTAGATCGACAGGTTCGGGTTGCCGTCCTTTCCGGCCATGCTCGCGAAGTTGACGATACGGCCCCAGCCGCGCTCGACCATCCCGGGCGCGAACGCGCGGATCAGGTTCACCGTCCCGAACACGTTCACCTCGAACACGCCGCGCCAGTCGTCGGGCGTCGTGTCGACGATGGGCACGTTGGCGCCGACGATCCCCGCGGAGTTGACGAGGACGTCGATGGCGCCCGCCGAGCGCGCGAACGCGTCGACCGCGGCGGCATCGGTGACGTCGAGCGCGGCGTCCGCGCCCGGCGCGATGTCCGCGGTGATGACCTCCAGCCCGTCGGCTCGCAGCCGGACGGCCGTCGCCGCGCCGAGGCCGCTCGCGCCGCCCGTGACCACCGCTCGTCGCATCGTCGCTCCCTTCAGATCGTGACGTGGAGCTTGGGCGCGCCGCCGCCGCGCGATCCGTCGCCCGCGAGCGCTCCCGCGAGGCCGCCCAGCGGCACGGTGAGCCCCACGAGCGGCCGCGGGTCGACCGTCCCGCTCGCGTAGGCACGGATCGCCTCGTCGAGTCCGTCCGACGCGCCAAGGATGCCGACGATCGTGACGTCGCGCAGGACGACGTCGCGGGTGTCGACGAGGCTCGGGTCGCCGGCGAGGCCGATGCACACGACCCGGCCGCCCGGCTCGACGAGCGCCACGGCGCGCGCCGGCAGCCCGGGATCGTTGGTCGTGTCGATGACCGCATCCCACGGCCCGGCGGCCAGCCCGTCCCAGTCCGAGGCGTGCTCGAGCCCGAGCTCGCGCGCGAAGGCGATCGACCTCCCGGACCGGCCCACCACGTGCACGTCCAGCCGGGCCGCCCGCGCGAACAGGGCGCACAGGAGCCCGATGGGCCCGGCACCCGCGACGAGCAGCCGGTCGCCCGGTTCCAGCGCGGCGGCCCGAACGGCGCGCACGGCATTCCCCCCGGGCTCGACGAGGGCGCCCAGCGTGTCGTCGACGGCGTCGGGAAGCTCGCGCAGGGCGGTTGCGGGCACCGCGACGCGTTCCGCCATGGCCCCCGGCCGCCCCAGGCTGATCCCGACCTCGACCAGCCGCTCGCACACATGGTGCCGGCCGCGCCGACAGCGCCGGCACGCGCCGCAGCCGAGCATCGTGTCGCCGGTCACGCGCCTCCCGCACCACGCCGGATCGACGCCCGGGCCGACGTCGCGCACGATCCCTGCCCATTCGTGCCCGATCCGCAGCGGGTACCGGCTGCGGCCCGTCCGGAGGTACGCCATGTCGCCCGTGTACAGCTCCAGGTCCGTGCCGCAGATCCCGACGCGCCGCACGTCGACGACGGCCTCGCCGGGCGCGACGACGGGATCCGGGACGTCCTGCACGCCGGCCTCGCGCGGGCTCGTGATGACGAAGGCCTTCACCGCGAGCATCCTAGAGAGGTGAGGGAGCGGTTGCGCAGCGCCGACTGGTACGCGGGCCGGGATCGCAATGCCTACATCCACCGGGCGTGGATGCGGCGTGGCGCGCCGGACTCGGCGTTCGAGGGCCGGCCGCAGATCGCGATCGCGAACACCGCATCGGACCTGACGCCGTGCAACGCGCACATGGACGAGCTCGCCCGATCGGTGGCGAACGGCGTCTGGGAGGCGGGCGGCGTGCCGCTCAACCTGCCCGTCGTGTCGCTCGGCGAGACGCAGGTCCGGCCCACCGCGATGCTCTGGCGGAACATGGCCGCGATGGCCGCGGAGGAGATGTTCCGCGCCAATCCCATCGACGGCCTCGTCCTCCTCGGCGGCTGCGACAAGACGATCCCGTCGCTGCTGATGGCGGCAGCCTCGGTGGACCTGCCGGCGGTGGTGCTCCCGGGCGGCCCGATGCTGACGGGGACGTTCCAGGGCCGGGTCCTGAACTCCGCCACGGACGTCTGGCGGATGTCCGAGGACGTGCGCGCCGGGACGATGCCGGAGCACCTGTTCCTCGAGTCGGAGTCGTGCCTGGTCCGGAGCCGCGGCCACTGCAACGCCATGGGCACCGCGTCGACGATGGCGCTCGTCGCCGAGGCCCTGGGCATGACGCTGCCCGGGACGGCCGGGCTGCCCGCACCCGACAGCCGCCTGCTCCGCGCCTCGCACGAGACCGGCCGGCTGGCGGTGGCCCTCGTGGAGGCGGACCGGCGGCCATCGACGGTCATGACCGAGGCGTCGTTCCGCAACGCGATCTTGGCGCTGGCGGCCATCGGCGGATCGACGAACGCCGTCGTCCACCTCCTTGCGATCGCGGGCCGGCTCGGCGTGCCCCTGACGCTCGACGACTTCGACCGGATCGGATCGGGGGTGCCGCTGGTCGTCGACCTCCAGCCCGCGGGCCGCTTCCTGATGGACGACCTGCACCGCGCGGGCGGGCTGCTCGCGGCCCTGCGCGAGGTGATCGACCTGCTGGACCCGGCGGCGACCACCGTGACGGGCCGGCCCCTCGTGGAGTACGTGGAGCCGGCCATCGCCTGGGATCGCGAGGTCATCAGGCAGCGGGTCGAGCCGCTGCAGCCCGACGCCGGGATCGCGGTGCTGCGCGGGAACCTCGCTCCGGATGGCGCGATCATCAAGCCTGCCGCCGCGACCCCGTCCCTCCTCCGCCACCGGGGACGGGCGGTGGTGTTCGATTCGATCGAGGACTTCCACGCCCGGTTCGACGACCCGGACCTCGACGTGGACGCCGGCTCCGTCCTCGTCCTCCGCGGCTGCGGGCCGAAGGGCTACCCGGGAATGCCCGAGGTCTCGAACCTGCCCTTGCCGACGACGCTCCTCGAGCGCGGGGTGCGCGACATGGTCCGGATCTGCGACGGCCGGATGAGCGGGACGGCGTACGGGACGGTCGTGCTCCACGTCGCGCCGGAGGCGGCCGCGGGCGGACCCCTGGCCCGGGTCGAGAACGACGACTGGATCGAGCTCGACGTTCCGGCCCGCCGCCTGACGCTCGACGTCCCGGCGGACGTCCTCGCGGCCCGCATGCCGAGCGCCGCGGCCGCCGCCGGCTACGCCAACCCGGCACGAGGCTGGGAGCGGCTGTACATCGACCACGTGCTCCAGGCGGACACCGGCGCCGACCTCGACTTCCTCGTCGGCTCCAGCGGTTCGCACGTGGCGCGCGAGTCGCACTGACCGCAAGAGACATCACGCTCGCCGAGGTCAGGGGGCCCTCGCGCTGGCTGACCGTCAGGAGACCAGCACGAAACGCCGCGTCGGGTCGATCGAGGTGCTCATGGACCGACGGTACGGCGCCTTGGGCGCCGGATCGTGGCACCTTCGAGTGCCGACCGCGACGTCGCCAGACGCCCGCCAGGTGGGCCGGCAGCTCCGTCGATCTGCGTCCCGCCGTCAGATGCCCGCCAGATGGGCGCCCAGGCCGGGCTGGTCGTCAGATGCCGACGTGGTGGGCGTTGGATCGGGTCGGTCGGTCCCGAGATGATCGAACGCCCATGGCGTGGGCGTCTGCTTGCCGGACGTCCATCCGGGCGACCGATTTGGGCCGCCACGGAGCGCTTCCATCCCGAGCAACGAGTCGGCGCCCACCCGGTGGGCGTCTGAGAACAACACGCGCCAGCGGGCGACGCCCGCCCCGTCACCCCGAACGCCGTCAGGCCCCGGCCGCCGCGGGTGCGCTCGAGCGGCCGCGTCCCGTCGACGGTGCCCCGGTGCTCTCGCGGACGATCAGCTCGGTCGCGAGCTCCAGCCGCGTCTGCGGCGGCGCCTCGCCCGCGGCCATCCGGACCACGAGTTCGGTCGCGGTCCGGGCCATCTCCGCGAGCGGCTGGCGCACGGTGGTGAGGTTCGGCCCCACCCACTTCGCGACCGGCAGGTCGTCGAACCCCACGACGGACAGGTCCTCCGGGATGTGCAGCCGCGCCTCGCGGGCCGCCTGGTACACGCCCATCGCCATCAGGTCGTTGCCCGCGAAGATCGCGGTCGGCGGGTCCGGGTTGCGCAGCATCTCGCGCGCGTAGCGCAGCCCCGACGCCACGTGGAAGTCCCCGAACCGGATGAGGTACGGGTCCACCGGCACGCCCGCCGCGTCCATCGCGGACCGGTAGCCGTCCAGCCGGGCCCGCGAGCACAGGATCTCGGACGGCCCCGTGATCATCCCGATCCGCCGGTGGCCGAGCGACAGGAGATGGCGGGTCGCCGCCAACCCGCCGTTCCAATTCGTCGCACCGACGGACGCCATCTCGTGCACCGGCTCGCCCGTCGGATCGACGACCACGAACGGGATGCCGCGCGCCTTGAGCTGTGCCTGCATGCCCTCCGAGAGGTTCGAGAACACGACGACGAGCCCGACCGGGCGCCGCTCGAGGATGCCCTCGATCCATCCGCGGCCCGGGATGCGCCGTCCCTGCGACTCGGTGATCACGACCGCGAGGTGATGCTCGCGAGCCGCCGCCTCGACGCCGTGGACGATCTCGAGCGCCCACTCCGACTCGAGCTCGTGGAAGATCACCTCGAGCAGCGCCGCGCGGCGCGAGGCCCGGTCCGAGCGCCGATAGCCCTTGTCGGCGATGATCGCCTCGACCCGTCGCCGCGTCTCGGGCGCCACGTCGGGCCGGCCGTTGATGACCTTGGACACGGTCGGGACGGACACGCCGGCGAGGCGCGCGATCTCGGCGACGGTCGGCCTATCGGGCGAGGACTGGCGCGAACGAGTCGCCGACATGCGCGGAGTCTAGCGCGAAACTTTCGGGCCGCGAGGGGTCGCGACGCGGGGTTGACGAGCCGTCGCAACGGCGCCTAGAGTGCGCCCGAAACGTGGCGGCCCGTGGACCGAAACTTTCGCACCGACAGCGAGCCGTACCGACGGCGATCCGCGGGTACACCGGTACAGGAGGAGGTTCCGATCGTGTCCACGCGTTGGCGATTGGCCGGTGCCGTCGCCATGATCTCCATCGTCGCAGCCGCCTGTGGTGGCAGCAGCGCGACCAATGCCCCGACCACCGCCCCGACGACGGCCGCCAGCACGGCGGCGTCCGAGGCGCCCGCCGGTTCCGGCAGCGAGGCCCCGTCGCAGGCCGGCGGGGGCGCCCCGGTCACGGTCGACTGGTGGCACATCACCACGGCCGATCCCGGCAAGTCCGACTTCCAGGCGATCGCGGACGCGTACACCGCCGCGCATCCCAACGTGAAGATCAACATCACCGTCCTCGAGAACGAGGCGTTCAAGACCAAGCTCGCCACCTCGATCCAGGCGGGCGACGTCCCGGACCTGTTCCAGTCGTGGGGCGGTGGCGCGATGGCCGCGCAGGCCGACGCGGGTGCGCTGAAGGACATCACGTCCGACATCTCGTCCTGGGCAAGCACGATCAACCCGGGCGCACTGTCGATCTACCAGTACAACGGCAAGCAGTACGGCGTGCCCTGGGACATGGGGATGATCGGCTTCTGGTACAACAAGGACGCGTTCTCGAAGGCCGGAATCTCGGCCCCGCCGACGACCTGGGCGGACTTCCTCTCGGACGTCTCGAAGCTGAAGGCGTCCGGGATCGCCCCGCTCGCGATCGCGGGCCAGGACAAGTGGCCGTCCATGCACCTGTGGACGTACCTCCTCCTGCGCATCGGCGGTGGCGACAACCTGAGCCAGATGATCCAGAGCAAGAACTGGAACACCGACGCGTGCACCAAGGCCGGTGACCAGGTCCTCGCCCTGAACAAGCTCGACCCGTACCAGCCCGGATACAAGTCCGCCGTCTACAACGACGAGGCCGCGGCGGTCGGCAACGGCAAGGCGGCGATGGAGCTGATGGGCCAGTGGGCGCCGTCGGTCCAGATGGACCAGAGCGCCGACAAGAAGGGCCTCGGCGACAAGCTCGGCTGGTTCCCGTTCCCGTCCGTCGAGGGCGGGGCGGGTGCGCCGACCGACGGCGTCGGTGGCGGCAACGGCATTGCGGTCGGCAAGGACGCGCCGCCCGAGGCGCTCGACTTCCTCAAGTTCTTCAACTCCGTCGACAACGGCAACAAGCTCAACACCGACAACGTCGGCCTGTCCACGACGGTCGGCACCGAATCGTCGGTCAAGGATCCCAACCTGCAGGCCGTGCTCGCAGGACGCGGCGCCGCCAAGTTCATGCAGCTGTACCTCGACCAGGCGACGTCGCCCGCGATGGGCCAGGCGATCAACGACGCGACCGTGGCGCTCTTCCTGGGCGCCTCAGATCCGGCGAAGGCGTGCCAGGCCATCACCGACGCCGCGGCCACGCAGTAGGTCCGAGGGAGTTGCCGGAGTCCGCGAGCGGCGCTCGTAGACCCATGGCAGGAGCGGGCCGGCCCCGGCCGGCCCGCTCGATTCCCCGGCGCGATCGAGGACGCAGATGACGGCGCTCAGCCGCGCGCGCACCGGTAACCGCCGATCGAAGACGCTCGCGATCGCGCTGTTCCTCGCGCCCGCCCTCGCGCTGTACGTCGTGTTCGTCCTGTTCCCGATCGCGCAGGCGGCGCACTTCAGCCTGTACAAGTGGAACGGCCTGACGCCGCTCACCGAGTTCATCGGCCTCAAGAACTACCAGGTCGCGCTGGGATCGGGCGGGTTCGTCAACGCGTTCGGCAACAACCTGCTGATCGTCGTGCTCTCGCTCGCGATCCAGATCCCGTTCTCGCTCGCGCTGGCGGTGATGCTCAACCGTCGGTTCCCCGGCCGGTGGGTGTTCCGCCTCCTGTTCTTCCTGCCCTACGTGCTGTCCGAGGCGGTGACCGGGATCGTGTTCCGGCTGCTGCTCCAGCCGGGCGCCTTCGTCGACTCGGCGCTCACGAGCGTCGGTCTCGGGTCGCTCGTCCAGGACTGGCTGGGCGATCCCGCGATCGTGATGCTCACGCTGTTCGTGATCGTCTCGTGGAAGTACTTCGGGTTCCACATGATCCTGATGCTCGCGGGCCTCCAGGGGATCCCGAAGGAGCTCGAGGAGGCCGCGCTGATCGACGGCGCCGATCGGCGCGGCGCATTCCGCTACGTCACGCTGCCGCTCCTCGGGCCGACGATCCGGGTGTCCGTCTTCCTGTCGGTCATCGGCGCGCTCCAGCTGTTCGACATGGTGTGGGTCACGACGAACGGCGGGCCGCTGAACGCCTCGACCACGATGGCGATCGCCATGTTCAAGGCGGGCTTCAAGAGCCAGGCGATGGGCTACGGGTCGGCGCTCGCGGTGCTGCTGTTTCTCGTCAGCCTCGTCGTCGCCCTCGCGTACCAGCGGTTCGTGCTGCGGCGCGACACCGATGGCGCCCTCACCACCTTCGGCGGCTGACGATGGCGACGTCGACCTCGACCTCCGCCCCGGGCACCGGCGCCGACATCGGCGCGGCGACCGGCGCGCGGTCCCGCGCGGCGGCGCGCCGGATCTCCGTGATCGGCGTGACCTCGTTCGTGGTGATGCTCGTCGTCGCGACCGCGATCCTCGTCCCGATCGGGTACTCGATCCTCGGTGGGTTCAAGACCAACGGCCAGCTCGTCGCGAACCCCGTCCACGTGATCCCCGATCCGTGGGTGTTCGACAACTACCGCGAGGTGCTCGTCGGCTCGTTCGCGCCGACCTTCTGGCGGGAGTTCCTCAACAGCCTGATCGTGGCCGTCGTCGCGGTGGGGCTCACCGTGCTGTTCGCGTCGCTTGCGGCGTTCGTGTTCGCCCGGTTCGCGTTCCGCGGCCGCGAAGCGCTGTTCACGCTGTTCGTGTTCGGGCTGCTGTTCCCGTCGGCCGTCGCGATCCTGCCCTTGTTCATCCTGGTCAAGCAGGTCGGGCTCAGCGGGAACCTGCTCGGGGTGGCGCTGCCGCAGGCGGCCTTCGCGCTGCCGCTGTCGATCGTGATCCTTCGCCCGTTCTTCCGCGCGATCCCCGCCGAGCTCGAGGACGCCGCCCGGATCGACGGCTGCTCGTCGTTCGGGTTCTTCTGGCGGGTGCTGCTGCCGCTCGCGCGGCCGGCGCTCGCCACGGTGTCCGTCCTGGCCGTCGTCGGCACGTGGAACGCGTTCCTGCTGCCGCTGGTCGTCCTCAATGGCGCCGACCAGTGGACGCTGCCGCTGGGCGTCATGAACTTCTCGACCCAGTACTCGTCGGACCACGCGAAGGTGCTCGCGTTCACGGTCGTGTCGCTGATCCCGGCGATCGCCTTCTACGCCGTCGCGGAACGCCAGCTCGTCGGCGGGCTCACGAGCGGCGCGGTCAAGGGCTGATGGCGACGACCGAGGAGCGCTACCGCGACCCGTCGCTTCCCGTGGAGGTGCGCGCGGCCGACCTGCTCGCGCGGATGACGCTCGGCGAGAAGGTGGCGCAGCTGGGCTCCGCGTGGTCGTTCGAGCTCGTCGGTCGCGGGTCGCTCGACCCGTCGCGGGCGCGCGGGCTGCTGGGGCAGGGGATCGGGCACGTCAGCCGGGTGGCCGGCGCGTCGAACGCCGGGCTGGCGACGGCGGCGGCGCTGGGCAACGAGATCCAGCGGTTCCTCGTCAAGGAGACGCGCCTGGGGATCCCGGCGATCCTCCACGAGGAGACCCTCCACGGCGTGCTTGCCGCGGGCGCACCCGTGTTCCAGCAGTCGATCGGTGCCGCGGCGTCGTTCGACCCCGACTCGGTCAGCGCGATGGCCGACACGCTCCGCCGCCGGATGCTGCTGATGGGCGGGCGTCACGCGCTCGCACCGGTGCTCGACACCGGCCGCGACCCCCGCTGGGGCCGCATCGAGGAGACGTACGGCGAGGATCCATACCTCGCCACGGTCATGGGCCTCGCCTATGTCGAGGCGATCCAGGGCCCGTCGCTCGCGCACGGCGTGGCGGCGACCGCGAAGCACATGGTCGGCCACGGCCTCGCGGAGGGCGGGCTCAACCAGGCGCCGGTGCACGCGGGCCGGCGGGAGCTCGAGGACGAACAGCTGGCGCCGTTCGAGGCCGCCGTGCGACAGGGCCGCATCGCCTCGATCATGCCGGCGTACTGCGACGTCGACGGCGTGCCGTGCCACGCCTCCGCGGCGCTGCTCGACGACGTGCTGCGCCGGCGCTGGGCGTTCGACGGCATCGTCGCGTCGGACTACATGGCCGTCGAGATGCTGTCGACCGCGCACCGGCTCACCGGCGACCTGGGAGTGGCGGCCGGCATGGCGCTCCGCGCGGGCGTCGACGCGGAGCTGCCGAGCACGTCCGCGTACGGGTCGCCGTTGCTCGCCGCCATCGCCGACGGACGGATCCGCGAGGCGGACGTCGATGCCGCCGTCGAGCGGGTGCTCCGGCTCAAGCTGCGGCTGGGACTCTTCGAGCGGCCGTATGTCGACGCGCCATCGGACGACGCCGTGACCGCGCTCGAGGCCACCGAGCGCGCGGCGGCCCTCGAGCTCGTCCGGCGGTCGATCGTGCTTGCCGCGAACGACGGCACGCTGCCCCTCGGCCGGACGCCGGGTCGGATCGCGGTCGTCGGGCCGCTCGCCGACAGCGCCCGCGACCTCATCGGCGACTACGGGCACGTGCTCCATCTCGAGACGCTCAACGAGGGCCGGCTCCGCGACGACACCTTCGGGTTCCCGCTCACCGATCCGCTGCCCATCCCGGACCTCGCCGGCGCACCGACGATCCTGACCGGGCTCCGCGAGCGGTTCGGCGAGGACGTCGTGACCTACGCGCGCGGGTCGGGCCTCAGGGATGGCAGCGACGAGGAGCTCGCCTCCGCCGTCGAGGCCGCGGGCGCCGCCGACGTCGCGATCGTCGTCCTCGGCGAGCGCTCGGGGCTGACCGACGACGCCACGACCGGCGAGTTCCGCGACCGATCGACGCTCGGCTTCCTCGGCCGCCAGCAGGAGCTGCTGGAGCGGGTCGTCGCGACCGGGACGCCGTGCGTCCTCGTGGTCGTGAGCGGCCGGCCGCTGGAGCTCGCCTGGGCCGCGGAGCACTGCGCCGCCGTCGTGCTCGCCTGGGTGCCGGGCGATGCCGGCCCGCAGGCGATCGCCGAGGTCCTCGCCGGGGACGTCGTCCCGGGCGGCAGGCTGCCGGTGTCGTTTCCGAGGACCGTCGGCCAGGTCCCGGTCACGTACCGCCATCACCCGACGGGCGGTCGCTCCAACCCCAAGGGCCCGTACGTGGACGGGCCGACCACGCCCCTGTGGCCGTTCGGGCACGGGCTCTCGTACACGACCTTCGCGCTCGCGAACCTCGCGGTCGACCAGGCGCGCGTGCCCACCGACGGCGGCACGGTGAGCGTCTCCGTCGAGGTCACGAACACCGGGGCGCGGGCCGGGGACGCCGTCGTGCAGCTGTACGTCCGCGACCTCGAGGCCTCGGTGGTGCGCCCGGTCCTCGAGCTGCGCGGGTTCCGGCGCGTCGCGCTCCGGCCGGGGGAGTGCCGCCGCGTCCGGTTCGAGCTCGCCGCGGAGCAGCTGGCGTTCTCCGGCATCGACTACCGCCGGGTCGTCGAACCCGGCGACGTGGCCATCCAGGTCGGCACCTCCTCCGCCGACCTGGCGCTGGCCACGACGATCACGCTGACCGGGCCCGTCGTCGAGGTCGCTTCGCGGACGCGGTTCGTGACCCCGTCGGTCGTGGAGTAGCGCGCCGGCCGGTTGCGACGCGCCGTCCGGTTGGGGATCATCGGCGGGTGGATGCGCTGCGCAGGCTGATCGACCGGCTGTTCGCGCCGGGCGATCCCCGGGCGGTGGCCGAGCTGCGACGGCGGGACCCGTGGGGCATCCGCGAGACGCTCGACACGTGGCTCGCGGCGCCGGGCCGCGAGTGGGCGCGGCAGCTCGACGCGCTGGCGCGGTTCGTCTGGCCCATCGGGCTCGCGCTGTGGTTCGCGTGGAACAGCTGGCAGCGCGTGTCGTTCTTCGTCGACCGCACGTTCCCCATCGGCATCGACTCGCGGATCTACTACCGCGGCGCGTGGGCGTGGGTCCACGGCGGCGACCCGTGGGAGGCCGGCGTCAACGTCCTCGGGACGACGTTCCACTACGCGGGCACGCCGGTCACGACGCTCGTCTACGCGCCGTTCACCGTCCTGCCCGAAGAGCTGTTCACGCTGCTCGCGGTCAGCGCCGGGCTTGCCGCCGCCGCGTTCACCGTGTGGCGGCTCAAGCTCGACTGGTACTGGCTGCTGTTCCCGCCGCTCGTCGAGGGGCTGTTCTCGGCCAATCCGCAGATCCTCGTCGTCGGTCTGCTGCTCGTCGGCTGGGGTCCGGCGTCGGCGCTCGCGACGATGCTCAAGGTCTATGCGTTCGTGCCGCTCTTCGGCGAGGCACGGTGGCGGCACATCGCGCTGGCGATCGCGGCGAATGCGGTGACCATCGTCCTCGCGTTCGACCTGTGGCGGGCGTGGCTCGGCGACTCCGCCGACATCAACGGGCGCCTCCTGCGCGAGGCGTTCGGCGGCTTCTCGGCCTTCGGGCGCTGGCCGCTGTTCGTGGCGCTCCTCGTGGCGCTGCTGCTGCTCGCCGTGCGCGACCGGCGGGCGGCCGGGTGGCTCGCGGTGCCCGCGCTGTGGCCCGCGACGCAGTTCCACTACCAGACGATGGCGATGCCGACGATGACCCCGCTGCTCGCCGTCCTGCTCGCGTACCCGTCGTTCGACATCCCGGCGCCTGCGATCCTCGCCGACGTGCTCATCCGGCTCGTGGCGCCGCTGGTCGTGCCGTGGGTCCTCCTCGGTCGGCGGCCCGAGTTCCGGCTTGGCGCCAGGGCGTGACGAAGCGACGCTGACGAACGCGTTGCTGGCCGGCGGGCGGCAGCGGCGGCGGACTGCAAGCCGCCTGCGACACGGTCTCGCGGCTTGTCGTGACGTGGTCGTCGCCGCCGGGCGCACGGTCAGGACGTCCACTCACGCACGAGGAGCCAACGCCATGTGTCTGACCTGTGGCTGCATGGATGCCCACAAGGAGATGGGCCAGAACAACATCACGTACGAGGACCTGCAGGCGGCCGCGCGGGAGAACGGGAAGTCGGTCGACGAGACGTTCCAGATCTTCGATCGAACCCGCGAGCGCGACCAGGTCGACCACCCGAAGGAGTACGACTCCTCGTCGCAGCCCTCGATGTAGGGTCGCGCGCGTTCGGCGCGGCTCGCGCGCGCGATCGGCCCTCGCCCCGCGCGCGGCCGCCGTTCGCGGGGTGAGCCCCGCTACGTCTGCCAGCCGAGCCAGACCTCCGGGTCGATCCTCGGCCGCGCGACCCAGGCCGCCCCGCCGCGGAGCGCGATCTCCGGCGGCAACGGGTGGGACAGGAAGAACGGCATCGATTCGGTCGCCCCGTACGCCCCGACGTCGAGCACCGCGACGAGGTCGCCGATATCCGGGGGTGCCATGACCGCGGCCTCGGCGAACACGTCGAGCCCGGAGCACAAGGGGCCGGCGACGGTGACCGGAAAGCGCTGCGCGTTCGCGGCGGTGCGCGTCGCCGCCGGACCGGTGAGGACCCGCAACCGGTGCTCCTGGCCGACGAGCGCGGGGCGCAGCACGTGGTGGATCCCGCCGTCCAGGACGACGACGTGGCGGCCACCCACGGTCTTGCGGTCGACGACGCGCGCGACGTAGGCGCCGGCCGCGCCGACGAGGAACCGACCCGGCTCGAGCAGGATCCGGGCGCCGCGCGCCGCCGGGCTCGTGGCCAGCCGGTCGGCCAGCGCCTGGAGCCGCGCGCCGAGCCGCCTGGCGTCGAGCGGGTCATCGCCCGTGTCGTACGGGATGCCGAGCCCACCGCCGACGTCAACCAGCCGCGGCGCGAAGCCCGCCTCGGCCGCGAGGTCCAGCGCGGCCTCGACCGTCGCTTCGGCGTGCGCGGCAAGGGCCGCGGCGTCGAGCAGGTTCGACGCGCCAAACGCGTGCACGCCGATCGGCTCGAGCCATGCTGATGCGACCGCCTCCGCCGCGGCGACCCGCAGGTCCGCGGCGTCCATCCCGAACTTCCCGGCGCCATCGTCCCCGACCAGTCGTACGCGCTCGAGGCGCGCCGCCTCCGAGACGGCGGCACGGAGCAGGACCGGCTGGCGACGTCCGAGTGCCTCCGCGATCGCGGCGAGGCGCCGCAGCTCGCCCGGCGACTCGACCGTCACGACGCGGACGCCGGCCTCGACGGCGGCGCGGAGCTCCTCGTCACGCTTCCCGGGACCGGTGAACACGATGCGGTCCGGCGCGAACCCGGCACGCAGCGCCTGGCCGAGCTCGCCGGCCGATGCGACGTCCGCGCCGAGCCCGGCCCCGGCGAGGTGCCGCAGCACGGACAGGTTGGGGTTCGCCTTGACCGCGAAGGCGAGGTCCGCCTGCACCGGCAGCACCGCCTGGAGACCCGCGACCTGGCGTGTCACGACGTCCAGGTCGTAGGCGTAGAACGGCGTCCCGAACCGCGCCGCGAGCTCCGCCGGGTCCATCCCGCCGAGGCGCCCGTTGCGCAGGATCTCGTCACGGGCGGGCGGCCGGCCGCGCCGCGTCCCGTCCGCCGCCCTGCCCGGTTGCGGGCCGGGTTCACGGAGCATGCTCATCGCAGCGCCTCCTCGAGCACGAGCCGGGCGTCGGTGCCCGCATCGCGGTCCTTGACCAGGAGCGCGACGCTCGCGCCGAGCCCGTGCGCCGCCGCGAACGCGCCGCTCACCGCCCGCGTTCCCGGCACGACCACCGCGCCCGCCGGCACCGCGAGCGGCGCGTCCGCGGTCCCGGCGAGCACCCGCTCACGGACGAGGTCGTACAGCCGGGACGTCGCGGTGAGGACGACGCCCGCCCCGATCACCGCGCCGCGACCCACCAGCACGCCCTCCAGCAGCGACGACCCCGCACCCACGAACGCGTCGTCCTCGATGATGACCGGGCGCGCGCCGGCCGGCTCGAGCACTCCGCCGATGGTGACGCCGGCGGACAGGTGGACGCGCGCGCCGACCTGGGCACACGAGCCCACGAGCACGTGCGAGTCGACCATGGTGTCCTCGCCGATCCACGCGCCGACGTTGACGAACGACGGCGGCATGACGACGACGCCGGACCCGAGGTACGCCCCCGCGCGCACGGACGTGCCGCCGGGCACGATCCGCCATCCACCGGCCAGGAGCGCCTTCGGCGGCACGCCCACGCGGTCGCGGAATTGGAGCGCGCCGTCGAGGTCCCATGCCGACGTCGATCGATCGCGGAAACAGGCAAGGATCCCGGCCTTCACCTCTGGGTCCGCGCGCCACCCGCCGGGCGCCGTGGGGTCGGGCACGGCGGCACGACGCGTCCCGGCGTCGAGGTCCGCGAGGATCGGGGCAAGGTCCGGCGCCCTGGCCGGCGCCCGGACCGGCGCCCGGACCGGCGCGCGATCCGGCGCCCGGACCGGCGCAACGTCGCGCCGCGCCGGCGGCGCCGTGCGCGCCTCCGTTCGACCGTCGACGGCCCTCACGCCGCGGCCCCGGCGCCGAGGTCGCGCGTGGCGGCCACCGTCGCGCCCGACCGCTCCCGGCCCCCGCCGTCGACCAGCCCGAGCGAGCGCAGGATCGCGACGAGCCGGTCGCGCGGCGCATCGTCGAGCGGAAGCAGCGGCGCACGAACCGCGTCCCGGTCGAGGAGGCCCATCGCGAGCATCGCGGCCTTCGCCGGAACCGGGTTCGGGGCGCCCTGGAAGTTCGCCCGGAACAGCGGCAGCAGCCGCTCGTGGATCCGCCGCGCCTCGCCCACGTCGCCGAACCGCCACGCGTCGACCATCGCCGACACCTCGCCCGGAACCTGGTTGCTCGCCACGGATACGACGCCGTCGCCGCCGAGCGCGAGGATCGGGAGGGTCGCGGCGTCGTCGCCGGACAGCACCGACACGCCGGCCGGGCGGTCCCGACAGATCACGGCGATCTGCTCCAGGTTCGCGCTCGCCTCCTTCACGGCAATCACTCGCGGATGCTCGGCCAGCCGGAGGAACGTGTCGGCCTCCACGTTGGCGCCCGTTCGTCCCGGGACGGTGTACACGACGATCGGCAGCCCGCCCTCGTCGGCCACCGCGCGGAAGTGCGCCTCGAGCATCCGCTGGTCGGGCTTGTTGTAGTACGGCGTGACGATCAGCGCCGCATCGGCGCCGATGGCCGCCGCACGGCGGGTCGCCTCGATCGACGCGCGCGTGTCGTTCGTCCCGGTGCCCGCGACGATGGGGATCCGCGGTGCGCCGGCGGCGACGCGGTCCGCGACGACCGAGACGGCGATCTCGATGCATCGCTCGCGCTCGGCCTGGGTCAGGGTTGGGGACTCGCCGGTCGTGCCGACCGGGACGAGGCCGTCCGTCCCGGCCATGACCTGCCAGGAGCACAGGCGACGATAGGCGGCCTCGTCGAGCGACCGGTCGGCCGCGAACGGCGTGACGAGCGCGGTGAGCGCGCCGCGGAGATGGAGCGGGGCGGAGGACATGGTGATGCTCCTTGCTCGATCGGGATTCAGGCCACGACGGCCGGTGGGACGAGGAGGCCGGCGACGACGGCGTCGAACGGATGGATGCCCGGCTCCCGCGGCTCGGCCACGAGCCAGCGCGCCGCCGCGAGCGCGCCGTCGGCGTACGCGGACCGATCGCGGGCCGTGAGGCGGAGCTCGACGGACTCGCCGGCGCCGTCGAACGTCACGAGGTGCGTGCCTGGCGCAGCCCCGGCACGGATCCCGGCGACCTCGAGGCGCGGCCGGTCGCCGTGGGTGCCGTCGCGGCCGTCGCGGCCGTCGTCCGCGGCCGTGGACCATCGCCCGTCCGCCGCCTCGATCCTCCGGGCCAGCGACCGCGCGGTGCCCGACGGCCGGTCGGCCTTCCCCCGACGGTGCCATTCGACGATCGACGGCTCGAAGCCGCCGGCCCGGGCATACCACCCGGCAGCCGCCTCGACGACGCGGCCGAACACCGCGGCGCCGAGCGAGAGGTTGGGCGCCACGACGGCCGCCGCGCCATGCTCGAGGAGGAGCGACCGTACGAGCGGCAGGTCGCCATCCCAACCGGTCGCCGCGAGGACGAACGCCCGGTTTCCGGCGTCGAGCGCGTGCCCGAGGTTCCCGGCGACCGACGCGCCGGCGGACGCGTCCACGACGACGTCCACCCCGGGCGCACCGAGCCGCCGCGACGCGCCGTCGGGGCGGCCGAGCATGCCCGGCGCCGGCCAGCCCGCCCCGACGGCCGCCGCGGCGATCGCGCCGCCGAGCCGGCCCGGGCCGTAGATCAGGAGCTGCATCTTCGAACGTCCTCCGCGGGTGCGGGCCGCGGGGCCGGAGGAGGTCCGAAGAATCACAAAGGCCGCGGCACCGTTCGTGGTGTCCGCGGCCCCTCGGCGCCTCCGGTCCCGGAGGCTCCGCTGGTCGTCGCTCGCGCGCCGTCAGAGCCCCAGGGCCCGAGCCTTCCGGCAGGGCCGCCAGAGCTTCTGCTTTGCGTCGAAGCCGGCGTGGTGGTGCGACATGGCTCGCGCACTATGCACGACGACGCGGATCCCGTGCAACCTTTTCACCGGGACCCTATCTCGTCCCATAGGGAAGCACGCCCACGTTGAGCCATCGGTCGCCCAGCGCCCGGCGCACCGCGAACGTCTGCGCGAACGGCGCCGCGCGGGTCGACAGCAGCGTGCCATTCGCGTCGTAGGTCTCCTCGGTCACCGTGCCCTTCGCGTCGAGCCCGAGCGACGCCCCCGTCTGCTTGCCGAACGGGACGATGAGGTGGGCGTCGATGGTGTCGAAGGCGTAGTGCTCGACGTGCGTGGTGCCCGTCGCGGCCTCGCTCGCGAGCGTCGCCCGCATCTCGTCGAGCCGGTCGCCGTGGTCGATCTCGGCCAGCAGGCCGGCGTCGCGGGTCAGCAGTGCCCGGTTCTCGAGCTCGAGGTTCTGGGCAAGCGTCACGACCACGGCCGCCATCCCCGACGCGTCGAGCGTGTGGTCGAACGACAGGACGTCGTCGCCGACCGTGATCGCCGGCAGCGTGTCGGTGTTGACGGTCGTCGGCGGCCGGGTGAGCGCCTCGGACGACACCGCGGCGTGACTTGCCCTCGCCGGCGACCCGGCGAGGACGATGCCGCTGCCGACGACGGCGACCGCGACGGCCGCGAGCGCAATCCCGGCGATCCCGCGGGCGGGGCCGGTGATCCTCGACGGGACGAGGCGAGCCGCGAACGGCCGCAGCCGGTCGGCTGCGGAGCGCGGCTCCGGGACCACGCGGTCGATCAGCGGCCGCAGCGCGCACATCAGGACGAGGCCCGACAGCAGCGCGACCTTGGTGCCGAACTCGTCGACCTGGGGTGCCATCAGCAGCGTGCTCGCGACGGCGACCAGCAGCCCGAACAGCACCCGCCCGACGCGTCCCGAGGGCGTCGTCTTCGGGTCCGTGATCATGAAGAACAGGAAGATCAGCACCTCCGGCGACGTCACCACGACGCGCCAGTAGTCGGCGCCGCACACGGGGGCGAACGCCCAGTTGGCGGTCATGCAGTGGCCGGACGCCGCGAGCACACCCTGCGCGGCGGCGAACGCGACCCAGAACGTCACGGCGAGCGCGAGCAGCTTGAGCCGCCGCGTGATCAGCGTCCCGCCGACGAGGATCACCGCGTACGCGATGACGAGCCAGACGCTCAGCGGCCCCCACCAGAAGTCGAGCGGCTCGACGCGCGAGCTGCCGAGGACGATGAAGGCGATGACGAGGCCCACGTTCGACGGGTTGAACACGTGCGAGCCGCGGTACTTGATGACGTACTTCGTGGCGAGCGAGAACGCCGCGACCGCCGCGAACACCCACCAGTCGCCGGTGTACCAGGGCTGATCGGCCGGCGTCCCGACGACCCGCAGGATGAGCGCGACGCCGGAGCCCGTGAGCATCGCGCTCGCCGGCCACACGAACATCCGTGCCGAACGGAACGTGAGCGCCACCTCGAGCACCCAGCATGCGGCGATCGCGGCGAGGATCTGGGGGACGCTGACATGGAAATGCAGCCCGACCTGGCCGAGCACGTGGATCGTGATGATCACGGACGCCACGTGGAGCCGCGGGTCGCGGATGTTGGGCAGGACGAGCGGGTAGGCCGTCCCGCCGAGGGTCAGCGTGCGGCCCGCGGGGCGGGTCGCCGGAGCCGCGGTCACGGGTGACGCCGGTCGCGCGCGGGAGGGAACAGGGGCGCTGCAGGCATGACGGTCCCGGATGATACTTCCCACGCACCCCGACGGCCGGTCTCGAGGAGAAGCGGATGGCACGCGACGAGGAGCGCGCGGAGCGCGCCGAGCAGGATCCCATCGTCGGGAGCCTGCCCGACGTCCCGGGGATCGGCGTCGCGATGCGCCTGCGGCCCGGGCTCGGGCTCCACCTGCGCGGCCTCGCCGACGAGCTGCTCGTCAACGACTACCCGGGCGCGACGCTCCGCCGCGACCAGCGCGAGCTGCTCGCGACGGCCGTGTCCGCGAGCAACGACTGCTTCTTCTGCATGGACTCGCACGGCGCGTTCGCGACGGCGCTCCTCGAGCGCGAGGGCGCGACCGACCTCGTGCCGCTGATCGACATCGTCAAGACCGGCTCGTCCGACGGCCTCGACGAGAAGATGTGCGCACTCCTGTCCATCGCGCGGACCCTCGCCGAGACGCCGCGCGGGCTCGACGCGGCGGACGTCCAGGCCGCGCTCGATGCCGGCGCCACCGACCAGGACGTCCAGCTCGCGGTCCTCATCGCGTCGGCGTTCTCGATGTACAACCGGCTGGTGGAAGGCTTCCGCGCGCGGACGGCGCCGACCACGGAGGCGTATCGCGAGCGTGCCGGCGAGATCGCGGAGCACGGCTACCAGGTGCCGGCTCAGGCCCGCGTCGGCTAGCGACGGCGCCCCGCGGGCGTCGCACGGGCGGCGCCCCGCGGTCGCCGCACCGGGCGCCGGATGATGCGCGCGCGATCGGACTCCGGAGCGAGATCGCTACGACGCGCGATCCACCATCGGGAGCACCTCGCCGATCCAGCGCTCGATCGTCTCGTCGTCGAACGGCGCCGCGAGCTCGGCGAGGAACGTGTGGAAGCCGAGCGCCTTGCGCTCCAGCATCCGCTCGACGATGAGATCCGGCGTCCCGACCCAGAACGTGTCGTCGTCGAGGACGTCGTCCATCGGCGTCCGGTTGTGCGCCATCTGCGCCTCCCAGACGCGACGCGCCTCGGCCTCGGAGTCCCGGATGATCGGCTTGCAGCCGGCGGTGAACTGGATCGTCGAGACGTCGCGGCCCACGGCGTCGCAGTGGCCCTTGAGCACCTCGACCTTGCGCGCCAGCATGTCGACCGCACCCATCGCATTCCACTGGTCCGCGTACTTCGCCACCGTGCGCAGCGTCTTCTTCTCGCCCGACCCGCCGATCATGATCGGCAGGTGCGCCTGGACGGGCCGCGGGAGCACGACGAAGTCCTGGAAGGCGTACGCCCCGCCCTCCGGTGACGTGACGGCCTCCCCGTCCAGCGCGGCCCGCAGCGCCGCCACCGCCTCGTCCAGCCGGTCGAGCCGCTCGCCGAAGCCGCTGAAGAACTCGATCCCCGTCGCGGTGTGCTCGGGTTCCATCCAGGCGCCGCCGAGGCCGCAGATCGCCCGCCCGCCGCTCACGTGGTCGATCGTCGTGATCGCCTTGGCCACGACACCCGGGTTGCGGAACGTGTTCGCCCCGACGAGCAGCCCGAGCTTCACCCTCGACGTCGCCTTCGCCCACGCGGCGAGGGTCGTGTAGCCCTCGAAGATCGCCTGGTGCGGGTCGCCGAAGATCGCGTACAGGTGGTCCCACGACCACAACGAGTCGTAGCCGAGCGCGTCGACCTTGCGCGCCGCGGCCTCGTACTCCGGCCACCCCGTGGCCTGGTTCCATAGCAGGACCCCGAGGCGGGTCTCGGTCATCGGTGGGCCTCCGTGCCTGGCATCGTCGTCCCCGCCATGGTGCCACGGGCTCCGTCCGCGCCCACGGGTCTAGAATGGCCGCCGGATCAGCGGGGGATGCGTGCGTGGCGGCGCCCGGGCATCTGGGCACGCGACCGGAGGAATCGTGAGCGACGACCCCGCCTCCGCATTCCGCGTCGCCGTGGTGATCGGTGCGTCGGCGGGCGGTATCGACGCGCTGTCGGACCTGCTGGCACCGCTGCAGGCCGCGTTCCCCGCGTCGATCGTGGTCGCGCACCACGAGCAACCGGCGGAGCCGGCGCGCGCGACCGACCTCGCGGAGATCCTCTCGGGCCGGACGGCGCTGCGGGTGACCGCGGTCGAGCAGCGCGAGCGGCTCGTGCCCGGGACCGTGTACGTCGTCCCGTCCGACCACACGATCGTGATCACCGAGCATGCCGTGGAGGCCCGCGAGACGCGGGAACCGCAGGACGACCTCGAGGCGACCGAGCGCGAGGGCCTGGCGCTCATCTTCGACGGGATGTCCGAGGCCGTCCTGGTCGTGGACCGGGACGGCGGGATCGTGGCGAGCAACCGGGCCTACCGGGCGAGCTTCGGCCCCGACCGGCAGCTCGTGCCCGAGGACGGCTCGGGACGGCGGCTCCCGGAGGATGAGTGGCCGCAGGCGCGTGCCGCCCGCGGCGAGGCGTTCGCGATGTCCTTCACGCGCGTCGACGAGGACGGTGACCGGCGGTGGTACGAGGCGTCGGGTCGGCCGGGCGGCGACTGGGGCGGGATCATCGTCATCCGGGACATCACCGAGCGCAGCCTGCGCCACCTCCAGGAGCGGTTCATCGACACCGCCAGCCACGAGCTGCAGACGCCGCTCGCGGCGCTCCACAACTACCTCCAGCTCGTCGAGCGCGCCGACGGCCTCGACGAAGCCGCGCAGCGCTACCTCGCGGGCGCGCTCGAGCAGTCGCGCTACCTCGGCGAACTCGCCGCGCGGCTGTTCGACGTGTCGCTGATCCGCCACGGTCGGGTGGTCGTGCAGCGCACGCCGGTCGACCTCCGGGAGCTGCTCACGCTCGCCGTGGCCAACGTCCGCGAGCTGCACCCCGAGGTCGAGCTCCGGCTCCATGCCGGATCGCGCCGGATGGTCGTGGCGGGCGACCGCCTGCGCCTGCGACAGGTCCTGTCGAACCTCCTCGTCAACGCGGTCACGCACGGCGCGTCGTCGCAGGCCGTCGACGTCTCGCTCCGCGACCGCGACGGTTCGGCCATCGTGACGGTCTCCGACCGCGGTCGCGGGATCGCGCCGGAGGCGCTGCCGCGGCTGTTCACGCCGTTCGCCGCGGTGTCCACCGATGCGGTGTCCGGCCTGGGACTCGGGCTGTTCGTCGCCCACGAGATCACGCTGGAACACGGCGGCAACCTCGCGGTCGAGCCCCGCGAGGGCGGCGGGACCGTCGCCAGGCTTACGCTTCCGCTCACAGGGGATGCCGGTCGTGGTCCGACGCCTGGCCGGTCGCGGTCACGAAAGGAGGCTGCCCCGTGATCCGCCTCGTCATCGTCGAAGACCACCCCGCGATCGCCGAGGCGCTCGCGGCGCTGCTTGGCGCGGAGCCCGACATCCGCGTCGCCGGCATCGCGACGGGTGCCGAGCGCGCCGAGCGCATGATCGACGAGCTCGCTCCGGACGTCGTCCTGTGCGACGTCATGCTGGGCGGCCGGGACGCGGGGTTCGACCTCGTGCAGCGCTGCGGCGGCAGCTCGCGGTTCCTGATGCTCACGGCCTACGACTACCAGAGCTATCACGTCCGCGCGATCCGGGTCGGCGCCGCGGGCTACCTGTCCAAGATGAGCGACGCCAAGACGATCGCCGCCACGATCCGCCGGATCCACGCCGGCCACCGCGGGTTCTCGATCGACGTCCTCCGGAGCGCATCGCAGGCCCCGGCGCCCCCGACTCGCCGCGAGATGCAGCTCCTCGAGCTGCTCAGCGAGGGCGCGACGAACGACGAGATCGCGTCGGCGCTCGGGATCCGCGCGAAGACCGTCGAGGGCATGCTCCGGCGGCTGTTCGACCGCTACTGCGTCGACAACCGGACGCAGCTCGCGCGCTACGCCGCGCGCCAGGGGTGGCTCCAGTCCTGGGTCCCGGGCCCCGCCGGCTGACGCTCGGCGACCCGCGAGGGCCGTCGCAACGCGCCTGTAACGCGGCGTCGGGGATGTCCCGCAGGGTCATGACGGTCGCGGCCGATCCTGACTCCGTGGGCGCCGTTGACTCGCTGCACCTCGTCGCCGCCGTGTTTCCGGACTGGGACGGCGCGCGGGCGGCCGAGCGCGAGCTGTTCGCGCTGCTCGACGTCGGGGACGACGACGTGGCGGTGGGCCCGGCGGGCGGAGACGCCGGCGGCACCGGACCTGCGCTCCTCGCCGGACGGTTCCGCGTGGAGCGGCTGCCGGAGATCGAGGCGGTCGTCGCGGAGCACGAGGGGACCGTGCTCGTGGACATCCCGGAGGCGCGCGCCGGCTACACGTCCTGACCGGAGGGGTCGCGCCCGATCCTCATGAACCTCTCAGCGGTGGAGGGCAATCTGCGCTGACCGGTCGGGCACCAGGGAGGTGCCGCGATCGACCAGTGCCAGTCCCGCCCCGCCCGCGCCCACGGGCGAAGAGGAGGTCCCATGACCGACGTCACCCGTGGCGCGAGCGCGCCCGCGCCCCTCGCCGCCGTCGAGCCCGCTGCCCCGAATGCGGGCGAAGGCCTCGATCCGCGCCTCACCGCCGAGGCCGTCCTGTTCGAGATCCGGCGCGTCATCGTCGGCCAGGACCAGATGCTCGAGCGGGTGCTCGTGGCGCTGCTGGCAGGCGGCCATCTGCTCCTCGAGGGTGTCCCGGGCCTCGCCAAGACCCTCACCATCCGGACCCTCGCCGACGCGCTCGACGCGTCCTTCCGCCGCATCCAGTTCACGCCCGACCTCGTCCCGGGCGACCTCGTCGGCACGCGCATCTACCGCTCGGACAGCGGCACCTTCGACACCGAGCTCGGCCCGGTGTTCTGCAACTTCCTGCTCGCGGACGAGATCAACCGCGCTCCCGCGAAGGTCCAGTCGGCGCTGCTCGAGGTCATGCAGGAGCGCCAGGTCACGATCGGCCAGGAGACGCACCTCGTCCCGCGCCCGTTCCTCGTGATGGCGACGCAGAACCCGATCGAATCGGAGGGCACCTACCCGCTGCCCGAGGCGCAGGTCGACCGGTTCCTGATGAAGGTCGTCGTGGGGTATCCGACCGCCGCCGAAGAGGCGACGGTCGTCGAGCGATCGCTCCGCCCGTCGGCCGAGATCCGCCCGGTGCTGACCGCCGACGGGCTCGCGCGGCTCCAGGCTGCGAGCCCGGGCATCTACGTCGACCCGGCGATCGTCGCCTACGCCGTCGCCATCGTCGCGGCCACGCGCGAGCCGGGTCGCTACGGGCTCGGCCACCTCGCGCCGTACATCGGCTTCGGGGCGAGCCCGCGCGGCTCGATCGGCCTGATCCACGCCGCCCGCGCTCTGGCGCTCATCCGCGGCCGGCGGTACGTCGTCCCGGCCGACGTCGCCGAGCTGGCCCCCGACGTCCTCCGCCATCGGGTCGTCCCCTCGTTCACGGCGCTCGCCGAGGAGGTCACGGTCGACTCGCTGCTCCGCCAGATCATCCCGGCGGTGCCGCAGCCGCGGCTCGTCACCGAGGCGCAGTCGGCGTGACCGCCGTCGTCACACCGGCCGCGCGGCCCGGTTCCATCGTCCGCACGCCGGCCAGGCCGGGGCCGGGTCCGACGCCCGAGGCGCTCCTGCGCGCCCTCGACGTCACGATCGGCCGGCGGATCCGGGGCCTCGTCCCCGGGGAGTTCCGGGCGCACGACCTGGGCGGCGGCACGGAGCTCGCGCAGGTCCGGCCGTACGAGCCGGGCGACGACGTCCGGCGGATCGACTGGAACGTCACGGCGCGGATGCTCGTGCCGCACGTCCGGGTGAACGTGCCGGAGCGATCGCTGACGACGTGGCTGGTGCTGGATGCGTCCGCGTCGATGAGCTTCGGCACGGCGGATCGCCGCAAGGCGGACGTCGCCGAGGGCGTCGCGCTGGCGTTCGGGCACTTGTCGACGCAGCGCGGCAACCGGCTCGGCGTCCTGACCTTCGGCGACGACGGTCCGCGCCGCCTCGCGCCGCGCGGCGGGCGGTCCGGGCTGCTCGCGGTGCTCTCCGCGGCGCAGGCCGCGTGGGTGACGGACGCACGGCCCGCGACGCGCACGGAGCCGGCCTCGCCGGCGGCCGCGCTCCGGTTCCTCTCGGGCGGGGACGCCCGCGGCGGCCTCGTGACGCTGGTCTCCGACTTCCGCGGGCCACGGGACTGGCTGCCGCTCCTGGCGCCTGTGGCGGCGCGTCACCAGCTGCTCGCGGTCGAGATCCGCGACCCGCGGGAGGATGAGCTGCCCGACGTCGGCGAGCTGACGCTCGTCGATGCCGAGACCGGCCGCGAGGTCCGCGTCGACACGTCATCGCGGCGACTCCGTCACCGGTTCGCCGAGGCGGCCGCCGCGGACCGCGCGTCCCTCGCCACCGAGCTCCGGCGCCTCGGTGCGCGCCATCTCGTCCTGTCCACGTCCGGCGACTGGCTGCGGTCCCTCGCGACCCAGCTGCGTGCCGGGAGGTTCCACGCATGACCTTCGCCGATCCGATCCTCCTGCTCGCGCTCCTCCTGATCCCCATCGCGGTCGTGGGCTACGTCCTGGTCCAGCGCCGGCGGGAGCGCTACGTCGTGCGGTTCACCAACGTGAGCCTGCTCGAGAACCTCGTCCCGCGCCGTCCCGCGTGGCGCCGCCACGTGCCGGTCGCGCTGTACCTCGCAGCGGTCGCGGCGCTCGCGATCGCGCTCGCGAGGCCGTCCATGGTCGTCCCCGTGCCGCGCGAGGAGGCGACCGTGATCCTGACGATGGACACGTCGCGCTCGATGATCGCGACGGACGTCGATCCGAACCGGCTGGCCGCCGCCAAGCAGGCCGCGACCGAGTTCGTCGACAGCCTCCCGGCGGGGTTCAAGGTGGGCCTGGTCGCGTTCTCGACCGAGGCGCGCGTGGTGCTCTCGCCGACCGCCGACCGGACGCAGGTCCACGAGGCGATCGACGGCCTCCGCGCCGACGGCGGCACGGCGCTCGGTGACGCCATCGACCTGTCGCTCCAGGCGGCGGGTGTGGGGACGGGAACACCGGCCGACCCGGCCGTCGGCAACACCGGGTCGCCGGCGCCATCGGCATCGGCCGACCCGTCCGCCGAGCCCGGACCGTCCGGCGCACCCGCGCCGTCGGCCGGCACCGACGACAAGGGCACGCCGCTGACCGCGATGGTCGTCCTCAGCGACGGCAAGAGCTCGACGGGCCAGCTCGACCCGCTCGACGCCGCCGACGAGGCCGCCCAGGCGGGCGTCCCGGTGTACACGATCGCGCTGGGGACGGCCGACGGCCAGGTCGAGGTCACGGATCAGTTCGGGCAGGCGCAGACCATCCCGGTGCCGCCGGACCCGACGACCCTTGCCGACATCGCCGAGCGAACCGGCGCGCGCTTCTTCGAGGCGCCGACGTCAAGCGACCTCCAGGCGATCTACCAGGGCATCGGCTCCAAGGTCGGGTTCACGAACGAGGAGCGCGAGGTGACCCAGTGGTTCGCCGCCGGGGCGCTCGTCCTCGTGCTCGCCGGCGCGGGCCTGGCGGCGTTCTGGTTCAACCGCATCCCATAGGCGGTTCCGCGCACACATCGTCGGCAGGAGCCCGGGCGCCACGCCCGGGCTTCGTCGTTTCGGCGCGGGTGCATCGTCCCGGCGCGGGCTGCTGCGCCCGCTGCCGCTCGTCGTCGGGCGCCGCTCGGACGGCCTGCCCCTGGTTCGCTACGGCGACCATCGGGCGAGGATTGGGCCGTTCAGGCGCACAACGGCGGCGCTTGGTTCTCCCCGGCGACCGGTCGCGGCACCTGTGGCCAATCGTGTCCCGGTCGTTCGCCACGAGAACGCTCCGCGCCCGCTCTCAGGGGATTGCCACGGAGTCCGCCCATCCTGTTGCCACGACCCCGCACGGAGCCAATCACGTGACCCGATCGACCGCCCCGACGACCGCCGCCGCCGAGCCGCTCACGGGCGGCTCGGGCGTCCTGCCCGCGACCTTCGAGGGCCGCCTCCTGCCCGACCCGTCGGAGCCCGCCTGGGACCAGGGCCTCGCGTTCGACGTGCAGACGCTGCTCGGGCGGCGGCGCGTCCTCCAGGCGATGGGGCTCGGCCTGCTCGGCGCCGGGCTGGCCGCATGCGGCGCCGGATCGTCGAGCCCGGCCGCCTCCGTCATGCCTGCCGCGGCCGCCGGCTCGGGCTCCAGTGCGGCGGCCGACTGCCCCGTCGAGATCCCGGAGGAGACGGCCGGCCCGTACCCCGGCGACGGGTCGAACGGGCCGGACGTCCTCGGCCAGTCCGGCGTGGTGCGCAGGGACATCCGGTCGAGCTTCGGCACGAGCACCACCATCGCCGCCGGCGTCCCGCTGACGATCCGGTTCGCGATCCTCGACCTCGCCCACGCCTGCCAGCCGTACGCCGGCGCGGCGGTGTACGTGTGGCACTGCGACCAGGCCGGGCGGTACTCGATGTATTCGCAGGGCGCCGAGGGCGAGAACTACCTGCGTGGCGTCCAGGCCGCGGGCCACGACGGCATCGTCGAGTTCCAGAGCGTCTTTCCGGCGTGCTACCAGGGTCGCTGGCCGCACGTCCACTTCGAGGTCTATCCCAGCCTCGACAAGGCGACCGCCCAGGCGAACCGGATCGCGACGTCGCAGATCGCGCTGCCGGCCGACACGTGTCAGGCGGTGTACGCGACCGCCGGGTACGAGGCGAGCGTCGGCACGCTGAGCGAGGTCAGCCTGGCGTCGGACATGGTGTTCGGCGAGGACGTGGGCGCGCACCAGCTCGGGGCCATCTCCGGGTCGATCCCGGACGGGCTTACCGTGGAGCTGGCGGTCGGCGTCGGCGCGTGACGCCGGGTCGGGGCTCCCGGACCGCTGATATGCCGTTGCAACGTCCGTCGCGGCGATCTCCTGCCCGGTGCAATGGGCCCGGGCGACGCTTCGGGTCCTGTCGCAGCCGGGGGGGTCCTGATGGCGTTCGTGCGCACCGATCACGTGCCCGAGGCGGTGCCGCCGCTGACCACGTGTGCCTGCCAGAGCCCCGTCTGCCCCGAGGACCACGGCCCCGGCTGGACCGCGAGCGCCGACCCGTCGCTGATCGGGCTCGCCGTGGGCGTCCGGCGCGTCGTCTCGCTGCCCGTGCCACGCGCCCGCCGGCGGTTCGCGCTGGCCTGGCCGCTGCAGGTCCGCCGCACCTGACGCGCTGACCGGGGCCGCAGCCCGGCCGGCCGCCGGTCCTCCGGCGTGGCACCATCGGGCGATGGACCCGGCCCCGTTCGTCGAAGCGCTGAGCTCCGGGAAGCCGATCGTCCTCGACGGCGGCCTCGCCACGCAGCTCGAGGCGCTGGGCGAGGACCTGGGCGACGGGCTGTGGTCCGCGCGCCTCCTCGCGGATGCGCCGGACCGGATCGAGGCGGCACACCTCGCGTTCTACCGGGCGGGGGCGCGCGTCGCGACGACCGCGAGCTACCAGGCCACGTTCCAGGGATTCGCCGAGCGCGGCATCGCGCACGACGAGGCGGCCGCGCTGCTCCGGCGATCCGTACAGCTGGCCGATCAGGCCCGCCGGCGGGCGCTCGCCGACGGCGTCCCGGGCCCGCTGTTCGTCGCGGCGTCGGTCGGGCCGTACGGCGCGTTCCTCGCCGACGGGTCGGAGTACCGCGGCCGCTACGGCCTGACGCGGACGGAGCTCGAGGCGTTCCACCGCGAACGGATCAAGACCCTCGCGGCGACAGGCGCCGACGTGCTCGCACTCGAGACCATCCCGGACATCGACGAGGCGGAGGCGCTCGCGTCGCTGGTCGCGGGGATGCCGGGCGCCACCGCGTGGCTGAGCTTCACCTGCGCGGACGGCGAGCGCCTTCGCGGCGGTGCGCGGGTCGAGGACGCGGTCAGGGTGGTCGAATCTGCGGCCGGGTCGCGCGCGCTCGTCGCGGTCGGCGTCAACTGCACCGCGCCGCACCACGTGCCGGAGCTCGTCGGGCGGATCCGCGCGGCGACCCGGCTGCCGGTGCTCGCCTACCCCAACAGCGGCGAGGGCTGGGACGCCGTCGGCCGGCGCTGGACGGGCTCCGCGGCCGATCGCGTCGACGGCGGCGCCGCCGCGAGCTGGGTCGCGGCCGGGGCGACGCTCGTGGGCGGGTGCTGCCGGGTGGGTCCCGCCGAGGTCGCCTCGATCGCCTCGGCCGTCGGGGGCGCGGTGGCGTGACGGAGGCGGCCTCCCGTCCGCGGATCCTGGCACTCGTCCCAGGCTACGACGAGGGCCCGCGGATCGGCGCCGTCGTCACGGGCGCGGCGCGGCACCTCGGCGTCCTGGTCATCGACGACGGCTCGACCGACGACACCGCCGCCCAGGCCGAGGCGGCCGGGGCGCGGGTGCTGCGCCAGGTCCCGAACCAGGGCAAGGGCGCCGCGCTGCGCGCGGGGTTCCGCGCCGCGCTGGACGAGGGGTGGGACGCGGTCGTCACGCTCGACGCGGACGGCCAGCACGATCCGGCCGAGATCCCGCGCTTCACCGCCGCGTTCGCGACGGCCGGCGCATCGGGTCCGCGCCCGGAGCTCGTCATCGGCCGTCGCGACTTCACGCGGATGCCCGCGACGCGGCGGCTCGCCAACCGCCTTGGAACCGCGGCCTTCTCGTGGGCCGTCGGGCAGGCGATCCCGGACAACCAGTCGGGCTACCGGCTCCTCGGCCGCCGGCTGATGACCGCGATGCTGGACAGCCACGAGGCAGGGTTCGAGCTCGAGGTCGAGATGATCGCCGTCTGCCTGCGACGGGGCTGGACGCTCGAGTGGGTGCCGATCTCGACGATCTACGCCGGCGAGCCGAGCCACGTCCGGCCGCTCGCGCATCTCCGGCACTTCGTCCGCGCGACACGCGCCGCCCGAAGGCTGATGCGCGAGCAGGGCTGATCGCGCGCCCGCGAGGGCCACCGAAACCGGCCGCACCGGGTCATCGTCATCCGTCCATCCAGCATTGGCGGCGATCGTCGCGCACGGTCGCGGGCGCTCGTCCGGTGGCGGGCCACGCGCCGGCCGCGAGCATCTGGGCACCACCTCCTCCGCGATGCCAACAGGAGTCCCCGATGCCCGCCACCCGACCCGCGCCCGCCCGGACCGCCGCCCCCGTCCGCAGCCCGCGGCGCCCGTCGACCGGGACGCGCACCGTCGCTCCGGCGCGTCGCGCCGCCCTCGCCCGCCGCGACGTCCGCGCCGCGGAGGTCCTGTCGCATTCCGACGTCCGGACGCTGCGGGCGCGCTTCGGGGAGCGGCTCGTGCTCCCCGGCGACAGCGGCTACGAGACGGGCCGGTTCGCCCACAACCTGGGCTACGACCGGCGCCCCGCGGCGATCGTCCGGCCGCGCGACGCCCAGGAGATCGCGGCGGCGGTCCTCGCGGCGCGTGCGCTGGATCTCGACATCGCCGTCCGCGGTGGCGGCCACAGCGTCGCCGGCCATTCGACGTCGGACGGGGGGCTCCTGGTGGACCTCGGCGACATGCATGCCGTCGACATCGACCCGTTCCGCATGACCGGCACGGCCCAGGGCGGGACGTCGGCCGGCGAGTACACGACCGCGGCCCAGGCGCACGGCCTCGCGACGCCGTTCGGCGACACGGGGCACGTCGGCCTCGGCGGGCTGACGCTCGGCGGCGGCATCGGCTGGCTCGCGCGCAAGCACGGGATGACGATCGACAACCTCCTCGCGGTCGACCTCGTGACCGCCGACGGCGACATCGAGACGATCAGCGAGTCGTCCGACGCCGAGCTGTTCTGGGCGCTTCGCGGCGGCGGCGGCAACTTCGGCATCGCGGCGCGGTTCCGCTACCGCCTCCAGCCCGTCCACATCGTGACGGCGGGCGCGCTCGTCCTGCCGTTGACCCGGGACGTCCTCCGCGGCGTGATCGACGCGTCGCTCGAGGCGCCCGAGGATCTCACCCAGATCTCGTTCGTCATGAGCCTGCCGCCGGCGCCGTTCGTGCCGGCGGAGCTCGTCGGCACGCCGGCCGTGCTGATGATGCCGGTGGTCGTCGGCGACCCGGCGGCCGGTGCCGCGGCGATGGCGCCGTTCCGGTCGATCGCAACGCCCATCGTCGACATGGTCCAGCCGATGCCGTACGAGACGATGTACCAGCTCACGGCGGGTGGCGCGATGCCCGGCGCGGCGGTGACGCGCTCCTCGTTCGCGGACGAGCTGTCCGACGCGGCGCTCGACGCGATCGTCGACCGCCACGCCACCCCGCAGGGCACCGCCTCGATCACCCAGATCCGCGTCCTCGGCGGCGCGATGGGCCGCGTGCCGGCCGATGCGACGGCGTTCGCCCACCGGGACGCGCCGCTGATGACCGCCGTCATCGCCCACGTCGCGGGCGACGTCGCCGAGACCGAGGCGTGGGCCGACGCGTACCACGCCGAGCTCGCCGGCGCGGCCCGCGGCGTGTACTCGAACTTCCTCGGCAACGAGGGCGACGCCCGGCTCCGCGAGGCGTACCCCGCGGCCACGCTCGAGCGGCTCGCCGCCGTCAAGCGGCGCGTCGACCCGGAGAACGTCTTCCGGGGCAACCACAACATCCGGCCCTAGGGACGCCGTTCGGGCACGGCTTCCGGACGGCCGGACCGGCGTCGGAGCCCCCGGCGGAACGCCGCCGGCGGAACGCCGTCGTCGGAGCGGCGGCACCGCGCCCCCAGCGCCACGCGCCGCTCCTCGCGCCCCCGGTGGACGGGTCCTCGGACTCGACGACCGGGGGCGCGTTCGTGTCGGGTTCCGTAACGCAACTTCACCCGCCGTCCACCCGACCTGAAGCCGGAGGCGTCATGCTTGCGCTGCCGACCCTGCCTCGGCCCGTGTTCCCCTGCCTCCGAGACGATGACCGACCCGACCCACGACCCCACCGCGCGGCTCGACGCCGCGCCGGCGGCCGCCTCGCCCGACGCGCCGCCCTTCGCGCCCACCGCCAGCCCGCCGCCCTTCGGGACCGGACCGCAGCCGGCGCTCCGCCCGGAGCCTGCGCCCGTCGCGGGCGGCGCCCCCGTCGATCCCGCGCCCGTCGAGGGCGGCGCGCCCCTCGATCCCGTGCCCGTCGCCCCCGTCGCCGCCCGGCGCGGCGGCCACGGCGGCGCGCGCGTGCCGGCCGCGCTCGTGCTGGTGCTCGCCCCCGTGCTCGCCGTGGCGATGTTCGCGGGCGGCGTGTTCGTCGAGCGCACGGGCGTGCTCGGCGCCCCGTCGGCGTCGCCCGTTGCCAGCTCGGCGCCCTCGGCGAACGCCGCAACGGAGCTCGCGCTGATCGACCAGGCCTGGACCGCGATCCAGGACAACTACGTCGACGCCAAGGATCTCGACAACCAGAAGCTCGCCTACGCGGCGATCCGCGCGATGACCGAGGCCGTCGGCGACGAGGGCCACACGGAGTTCATGACCGCCGACGAGGCGAAGGCGGTCGACCAGTCGCTGAGCGGCCAGTTCGTGGGCATCGGCGTCCAGGTCGGCGAGCAGGACACGGGCAACGGCGTCACGATCAACAACGTCTTCCCCAACACGCCGGCCGAGAAGGCGGGCCTGCAGCGGGGCGACCGGATCGTCGCCGTCGACGGCACGTCGACCAAGGGCGAGTCGCTCGACGAGACGGTGTCGCGCGTCCGCGGTCCCGAGGGCAAGGACGTGACGCTGACGATCGGCCGGGACGGCAAGGCCGACTTCGACGTGACGATCACGCGGCGCCAGTACGACCTGCCGCTCAGCAGCTGGGCGATGGTGCCGGGCACGAAGATCGCGATGATCCGGCTCGAGCAGTTCGCGAGCGGCGCGACCGATTCGATCAAGAAGGACATCCAGGACGCGAAGGCGGCCGGCGCGACGTCGATCATCCTCGATCTCCGCTCCAACCCGGGCGGCTTCGTCAGCGAGGCGGTCGGCGTGGCCAGCCAGTTCGTGGGCGACGGGATCGTCTACCAGGCGTTCGAGCGGGACGGTGCGTCCAAGGACGCGCAGGTCCAGCCGGGTGGCCTTGCGACGCAGACGCCACTGGTCGTGCTCGCGGACGGCAACACCGCGAGCTCGGCCGAGATCGTCACGGGCGCGATCCAGGACGCGAAGCGCGGCCAGGTGGTGGGCGAGAAGACGTTCGGGACCGGGACGGTCCTCGGGCGCTTCGACCTCGCGGATGGGTCCTCGCTGCGGATCGGCGTCGAGCGCTGGCTGACCCGCAACGGCCGGCCGATCTGGCACGAGGGCCTGGAGCCGGACGTGAAGATCGCGGTCCCGGACAACGCCGACCTCGTCGTCCCCGACACGCTCCGCGACATGACCGCCGCGCAGCTCGCGAAGTCGGGCGACGCGCAGCTCAAGCGCGCCGTCGAGCTGCTCTCCAAGGGGAGCTGAGGCTCCCCGGAATCGAACGGCCGCCGGCGGTGCCGGCGGCCTCGATGGTCGCGTCAGGAGCGGTGGGCGGTCAGCCCTGGCCGCTCCGCGACGCGGTCACGTGACGGCTCCAGTCCGAGGTCCGGCCGTCCGGCGACTCCGAGCTCCCGACCCACCCGCAGACGCAGGTGACCTGCTGCATCGCATGCCGGTACTCGGCGATGACGTGCTTGCGGGCATCGGGCTCGGGGGCGGGCCGCCGCGAAGGCAGGCCCGAGCCGGGGCGCCGGACGTCGGCCATGCTCAGGCTCGCCGCTGGGCGAAGCAGTCGCTGCAGTAGACGGGCTTCCCGGACGTCGGGCGGAAGGGGACCTCGGTCTCCTTGCCACACGACGAGCAGGTGGCCGGGAACATCTCGCGCGGGCCGCGCGAGCCGCCGTAGCCGCCGCCACTGCTGCGGGAGCCGAACGACGAGCCGGACCCGTAGGAGGAGCTGCCGGCGCCGTACGAGCTGCCGCCACCGTACGAGCTGCCGCCGTACGAACCGCCGCTGTCACCACGCTGGGCCTTGCGGGCCGCGCGGCACGACGGGCACCGGCGGGGCTCGGTGAACCCGCGCTCGGCATAGAAATCCTGCTCAGAGGCAGTGAAGGTGAACTCCTGGCCGCAATCGGCGCAGGTGAGCGTCTTGTCGACGTTCATGGGGTGCGATCCACTCCTGTGGTCGGCGACGGTGTCCGCGATCTGCCTCGGCGGAAACCGTGAGGAGCGTGATCGAGTCGGCCGCGCGGGGCTGAAAGACTCCCCGTCTTCGGGGGTGGCGGGAGGATATCCCGGATCGGCCGCGATCGCCACTCCTTCGCAACCCTCCGGGATCAGCCGGTGACCGTGACCGTCCCGCGCATGTCCTGCGGGTGGAAGCTGCACCGGTACGGATACGTTCCCGGCGTGTCGAACGTGAACGTCGTCTGCTGGCCTGGCTGCATCACGCGAGCGTCCGTGGGCAGCCCGCCGCCCTGGAACTGGACCGAGTGGGTGAAGTTGTCGGCGTTGGTCCAGGTGACGGTCGCACCCGCCTTCACGACGATAGCCACGGGGTCGAACTTGTACGACGGCGGGAGCCGGACCTCGGTGGTCGCGACGGGCGACGCGGCCGTGGACCCGGATCCCGGGGCGCAGCCCGCGATGCCGGCCACGAGAACGATCCCGACGAGCAACGTGGCGATCGGGCTCCCGTGCATGACTAGCTCCGCGCCGGCGCTGCGCTGGTGCGCAGGACGGTCTGGGCGGCGCCGACGAACACCAGGGTGAACGCGGCGAGATCGAGGACCTCACTGATCGTGTGCGCGAACAGGAACACGGTCCAGTCGAGGTGGTAGGTCATGTAGCTGATCTCCGCGAGGGCGAACAGCGAGAAGCCCCAGCCGAGCAGCGGCACACCGGCGCCGAACGACCGCCACGCGAAGTACGCCCCCGCCAGGAACAGGACGACGTGGACGGCGAGGAACCCGATCGGCGGGATGTTGTTGATGAAGTCACCGAACGGCATCGAGCGCGCTCCCTTCCGGCCGGTCGTGCCGGCCACGTCCGGTCCGCATCCCGTCGGCAACGACGCCGGCGAGGAGCAGGACCATTCCGATGAGGATCACGAGGTGGGTGAGGTGCTCGCCCGGGGGGAACTGGCCGGCCGCCTGGGTGGGGAACACGAAGGTGTGCTCGACGAGGTCCGCGTGGAGCCCGATCGCGATGACGACCGCGCCCGCCTTCGAGAGGGTGGGCACCCGGAGGCCGCCCGTGAGGGCGGTGCGGGTCGGGCGCTGGACGGTCATCGCTGCCACCTCGGCCTCTATTGCTAAGATATGCTTGTTTTAGCAGCGAGCCGAGCTCGCGTCAAGTCTTTTGCCAAGTCGCGTTTGCGTTAGACTGGCGGCACGATGCCGTCCGACGACCGACCCGATCCCACCCTTGCCGCTTCCGACGACCTCGACCAGATCGCCCCGTTGGCCGAGCCCGTGCGTCGGCGGCTGTACGCGTTCGTGTCCGCGGCTGCCGCACCGGTGGACCGCGACCAGGCGGCCGCCGGCACCGGGATCGGGCGCCCGCTCGCGGCGTTCCACCTCGACCGGCTCGTCGGCGCCGGGCTTCTCGAGGCCGAGTACCGCCGGCGAAGCGGCCGCAGCGGTCCCGGCGCGGGCCGGCCGGCGAAGTTCTACCGGCGGCCGCTCGACCGCGACGTGACGATCAGCCTGCCGCCGCGCCGGTACGACCTCGCGGCGCGGATCCTCGCCGAAGGCATCGAGCAGGACCCGGCCGCGCCGCCCCAGGTGCTCGACGCGGCGCGGCGCGAGGGCGAGCGGCTCGCGGCGTCGGCGCCCGCGTCGGGTGACCGGATGGGCGTGCTCACGCTGCTCGCCGGGCAGGGTTACGAGCCGGTGGTCGAGGCCGACGGCTCGGTCACGCTCCGGAACTGCCCGTTCCACGGTCTCGTCGGGGAGCACCGCGACCTGACGTGCGGCATGAACCACGCGCTGCTGCGCGGTGTCCTCGACGCGGCGGGGGATGCGGGCCTGGTCCCGGTCGCCGATCCGGCCGAGGGGCGCTGCTGCGTCAGGCTGGTGCCGGCCGACAGCCTCCGCGGCGAGCGCGGATAACGAGGCCGGCGCCCGGCGCGCCGCGCCGCATCACTTCTTGGGCGGCAGGGACCCGGCGAACGAGAAGGCACGCTCGAGCCACGGGTCGAGGGCCCGGTCATCGGTCACCACGTTGGGCGGGAGCGTCCCCCAGCCCTTCATCGACCGGCCGGCCATCGGGGAGAACGGCGCGCCGCCGGCGGCCATGAGCCGCTCCAGGTCCTCGTCGAACAGCCGGACGACCCAGCGGTCCTCGTACAGCCCGGTGGCCATGTTCCCGCCGACGAACAACGCCGGGTAGCCGAACATCTTCCGGCGCTCGGCGTCGGGGTGACGCGCGGCGACGGCGTCGAAGCGTTCGACGAGCGCCGCCGGCGACTTGGCGAAGAACGGTTGCACGCCCGTCAGGCGACCGCGGCGACCCGCCCGCTGATGCGGTCGAGGAGCGAGCTCCACGACTTCACGAACGTGTCGGCGCCCTTCTGCTGGAGCTCGAGCGCGGTCGCGTCGATGTCGATGCCGGCGTCGCGGAACGGCTTGAGGACGTCACCCAGCTCCGCCTGCGTCTTCGGCAGCCCGGTGACCGGCTGCTCGAGCTCGCCGACGGCGTGAAGCGTGTCCTCCGGCATGGTGTCGATCGTGTCCGGCGCCGCGAGCCCGACCACGTACAGCTCCTTCGGGGCCGACGGGTCCTTGACGCCGGTGCTCGCGAACAGCAGGCGCTGCGGGCGGGCGCCCTTCTCCTTGAGCCGCTGCCAGCGCTCGGAGGCGAAGAACTCGGTGTACTCGGCGTACGTCTGCTTGCCGATGGCGAGGCCGAGCTGGAGCTGGAGATTCTCCGGCAGGCGGTCGGCCGTGAGCGGGTCCCAGCGGCTGACGAACAGCGACGCCACGGACTCGACCTTGGGCGACAGGCCGGCGTCGAGGCGCCGCTCGATGCCCCGCGTGTACGCCTCGGCGGACGCGAGCGTCTGCTTCGGCGAGAACAGGAGCGTCACGTTGATCGGGGCGCCGCCGAAGATCGACTCCTCGATCGCCGGGTTGCCCTGCTCGGTGCCCGGGATCTTGATGTACAGGTTGGGCCGGTCGCCGAGCTCGGACAGGCGCTTGGCTTCGGCGGCCGTCGTCGCGGTGTCGTAGGCGATGAGCGGCGACACCTCGAGCGAGACGTAGCCATCGACGCCGTTCGTGCGGTCATAGGCCGGACGGAAGAGGTCCGCGGCGCGGCGAAGGTCGGAGATCGCGATCTCGAAGAACGTGTCCTCCGGCGATCGGCCGCTCTTCGCGGCGTCCGCGATCTGGTCGTCGTACATGTCGCTGGAGCTGATGGCCTTCTCGAAGATCGTGGGGTTCGAGGTGAGGCCCGTGACGTCCAGCTCGTCGATGTAGCGCTGGAGCGTGCCGCTGTCGATCAGCTGGCGGGTGATGTTGTCGAGCCAGATGCTCTGGCCCAGCTCGCGGAGGGCGCGGGTCGTCTTCATGTCGCTTCTCCCAGGGGTTCGCGGCGCGGGATGGGCGTCCGCCGACCCGACCTTCACTCTACTCCTCGCACTCCGGCCGGACCGTTTCGGATCAGGCGCAGGGGTTGCGCGGGCGCGACTTCGCGAGGGCCGGTGGGGTGTCCGCGGCGCGGGCGTCCGCGCGACGGCAACCGTCATTTCCGAAGCTGGTGATCCTTATCCGGGTCCGCGACCAACGCACCACCCTCGACGGCTCACCCTGCTTCGGACTCGTGCTCTCGCCGTGCGTGCGCCTGACCGATCCGGCGCATCACGGCCGTGCGGGCGGCGCCCCGAGCCTGATAACGGTCGCGAGCCTCCGATCTGGTGGAGACACTCGAACAAGCTCACGCGCGAGCCCCGTGACACGCAACTCCGCCAGCGTGCGGGCATTACACCCGCCGACCCGGCCGTTGCCACCCGTGACGGAGCGTCAGTGAATCGTGAGTTGCGAAGGGACGCGTGCCGGAATCGGTCGGCGTCGACAGCATTTGCTGACTCACGGTCACGGATCGACAGGCGGCGACCTCCCGAGTCGTCGCATCGCACGAATCACTGACGCAGCGTCAGGGCGAGCGACCGCCCGACGTCGAGGAGTTACGCACCTGCGGCGTGCCCGAGCGTGATGTCACGCGGTTGAGCGCAGGGCATCCTCCGCGAGGTTCGGCGAGAGCCAGCGGGCCGCCTCGTCGACGGCCAGCCCGGCCCGCCGCGCGTAGTCCTCGAGCTGGTCGCGGCCGATCCGCCCGATGCCGAAGTAGTGCGCGTCCGGGTGCCACAGGTACAGCCCGGACACCGACGCGGCGGGCAGCATCGCCATCGACTCCGTCAGCTGGATGCCGGCGGCCGACTCCGCGCCGAGCAGGTCGAAGATCACGCGCTTCGCGAGGTGGTCGGGTGTCGCGGGGTAGCCCGGTGCGGGCCGGATGCCCTGGTAGCGCTCGCGGATGAGGTCGTCGTTCGACAGCGTTTCGCCGGGCGCAAACCCCCACAGCTCGCGCCGGACTCGCTCGTGGAGGCGCTCCGCGAAGGCCTCGGCGAGGCGGTCGGCCAACGCCTTCGCGAGGATCGCGGAGTAGTCGTCGTGCTCCGCCTCGAACCCCGCGACGAGCGGGCCGAGCCCGTGGCCCGCGGTCACCGCGAACAGGCCGACGTGGTCGGGAACGCCCGCCGGGCCCACCCAGTCCGCGACGGACACGTTCGGCCGCGCGTCGGGCTTCGCCATCTGCTGCCGGAGCTCGTGGATCCGGCCGACCTCGACAGTTCGCGACTCGTCGGCGAACAGCACGATGTCGTCGTCCGGCGTCGCGTTCGCCGGCCAGAAGCCGACGACCGCGCGGGCTTCGAGCAGGTCCTCGTCGACGATCCGGGCGAGCAGCGACTGCGCGTCGCGGAACAGGTCGGTCGCCGTCGGTCCGACGCGCGGGTCGGACAGGATCGCCGGGTACGCGCCGCGCAGCTCCCAGGTGGCGAAGAACGGCGTCCAGTCGATGCGCTCGACGAGCTCGGCGAGCGGGTAGTGCGTGAACGCGCGGACCCCGAGGAACGACGGCACCGGAGGGGTCGCGGGCCAGTCGACGACGGACCGGTTCGCCCTCGCGTCCGCGAGGGACAGGCGGCGCTCACGATCGGTGCGTGCTTCACGCTCGGCGCGCACGACCTCGTATTCGGCGCGGACCCCGGCCGCGTACCCCTCGCGGCCCGACCGGTCCAGCAGCGAGCCCGCGACGCCGACCGCCCGCGACGCGTCGGCCACGTGGACCACGGGGCCCGAGTACGCGGGCGCGATCTTCACCGCCGTGTGAACGCGTGACGTCGTCGCGCCGCCGATCAGCAGCGGCGTCGACATCCCCTCGCGCTCCATCGTCGACGCGAGGTGGACCATCTCGTCGAGCGACGGCGTGATCAGCCCCGACACGCCGATGAGGTCCGCGCTGAGGTCGCGCGCGGTCTCGAGGATCCGCGCCGCCGGGACCATGACCCCGAGATCGACCACCTCGTAGTCGTTGCAGCCGAGCACGACGCCCACGATGTTCTTGCCGATGTCGTGGACGTCGCCCTTCACGGTGGCCATGACGATCGTGCCGGCTCTCCGTCCCGTGCCGTCGCGCTCGGCCTCGAGGTACGGGACGAGGTGCGCGACGGCCTTCTTCATGACCCGGGCGCTCTTCACGACCTGCGGCAGGAACATCCGGCCCGAGCCGAACCTGTCGCCGACGATGTCCATCCCGGCCATCAGCGGCCCCTCGATGACGTCCAGGGGCCGGGCGGCGGCGAGGCGAGCCTCCTCCGTGTCCTCGACGATGAACTGGTCGATCCCCTCGACCAGCGCGTGCGTCAGCCGCTCGCCGACGGGCAGCGACCGCCAGGCCAGGTCGTCGCCGGTGCGCTCCTGCGCGGCGCCGCCGGCGTACCGCGGCGCGATCTCGAGCAGCCGCTCCGTCGCGTCGGGGCGACGATTGAGCACGACGTCCTCGACCCGCTCGAGCAGCTCCGGGTCGATGTCGTCGTACTGCGGCAGCGCGCCGGCGTTGACGATCGCCATGTCCATCCCGGCGCGGATCGCGTGGTACAGGAACACGGCGTGGATGGCCTCGCGGACCCGGTCGTTGCCGCGGAACGCGAACGAGACGTTGGACACGCCGCCGCTGATCCGGGCCCCGGGGAGCAGCGCCTTGAGCCGGCGCGTCGCCTCGAAGTACGCGTTGGCGTAGTCGGCGTGCTCCTCGATCCCGGTCGCGATCGCGAAGATGTTGGGGTCGAGGATGACGTCCTCGTTCCGGAAGCCGGCACGCTCGGTGAGCAGCCGGTGGGCGCGGGTGAGGACCTGGACGCGCCGCTCCACCGTGTCGGCCTGGCCTTCCTCGTCGAACGCCATCACGACGACCGCGGCGCCGTAGCGGCGACACAGCCTCGCCTGGCGGAGGAACTCCTCCTCGCCCTCCTTGAGGCTGATCGAGTTGACGACGCTCCGGCCCTGCAGCTGCTGGAG
>JAICUI010000099.1 GCA_025935925.1 Chloroflexota bacterium | reverse complement strand
GCCGTGCTCGAGGCCGCCGATGCCGATGCCGATGCCGAGGCCCAGGCGATCGTGCGCGCGGCCGCGGCCGAGCTCCACGCCCTGGCGACCGCGGCCTCGCGGGTCGCCCATCCCGGCGCGCGGGCCGACGAACCCACGCCCGTGGGCCTCGGCGGGCGGCTGCTCACGGAGTCCACGTCCCTCCGCCGCTCGCTGGACGCCCGCCTGGCCCTCGACCCGGCGCTCTCGCCGCGGACCGCGGACCGCACGCCGCTCGACGGCGCGATGCTCCTCGGCCGCCAGCCCGCGCCCGGCCGGTACGCGCCGCTCGTCCACGTGTGGCAGGCCGGGAGGGCGGCATGAGCGGGATCGACGGCAGGGGCGTCGTGCGCGGCGCCACCGCCGGGCGGCGCTACATCGCGGAGGCCGGCCGCCTGGTCGCTCGCCTCGCCACGGACGAGTGGCCGAGCCTCGACGCGGCCGCCGACCTCGTCGCGGACGCCCTGGCCGGCGGCGGCGACATCCACGCGTTCGGCACCGGCCACTCGCACATGCTCGCCGAGGAGCTGTTCTACCGGGCCGGCGGCCTCGTGCGCGTGAAGCCGATCCTGTTCGAGGGGCTGATGCTCCACGCGGGTGCGGAGCTGTCGACGGCCCTCGAGCGCCTCCCTGGCATCGCCGCCGCGATCCTCGACCAGCACCCGATGCGCGCCGGCGACGTGCTCGTCGTCGCCTCGAACTCCGGTGGCAACGCGGTCGTCGGCGAGCTGGCTGGTCTCGCCCGCGCACGCGGGGTGCCCGTCATCGCGATCCTCAGCCGCGCCCACGCGTCGAGCGCGGCGTCGCGCGCGGCGGGCCGCCCCAACCTCCAGGACATCGCCGACGTCGTCATCGACAACGGTGGCGTGATCGGGGACGCGGCGGTCGCGGTGGACGGCTTCGCCAACCGGGTGGGCCCGACGTCCACGGTCGTCGGCGCGGCGGCGCTCAACGCGATCGTCGCCGAGGCGGTGGCGCGGCTCGTGGCGCGGGGGATCACGCCCGAGGTGTTCCTGTCGAGCAACGTGGACGGCGGCGACGAGGTCAACGCGCGCCTGCTCCACCCGGAGGGCGGCCGATGAGCTCGCCGTTCGCGATCCGCGGGGTCATCGAGGGGTTCTACGGCAACCCGTGGACCCAGGAGCAGCGGCTCGACTGCATCCGGTTCATCGGCGCACGGGGCATGAACACGTTCGTCTACGGCCCCAAGGACGACCCGCTGGTGCGGCGTCGCTGGCGCGAGGCGTACGGCCCGGAGGCGCTCGGACGGCTGGGCGAGGTCGTCGCGACGGGCGCCGGCGCCGGTGTCGAGGTCATGTACGCCATCAGCCCGGGGCTCTCGATCCGCTACTCGTCCGCGGAGGACCGCGCCGCGCTGCTGGCGAAGCTGGAGCAGGTCGCCGCACTCGGGGTGTGGCGCTTCGCGCTCCTCCTCGACGACATCCCGCCCGAGCTCGCCCACGACGAGGACCGCGCCGCCTACGCCGACATCGCGGAGGCCCACGGCGCGCTGGCGAGCGCCGTCGCGGCGGGCCTGGGGCCGCACCGGCAGCTCGTGGTGTGCCCGCTGGTCTACCACGGCCGCGGCGACGAGCCCTACCTCGCCCGGCTGGCAGCCGCCCTCGACCCCGCTGTGGACCTGCTGTGGACGGGGCGCGACATCTGCTCGCCGATCCTGGAGACCGACGACGCGCGCCGCTTCGAGAGGACGACCGGCCGCCCGCCGCTGTACTGGGACAACTACCCGGTCAACGACGTCGCGATGGGCTGGGAGCTCCACGTCGGCCCGTACCGCGGGCGGGACGCGGACCTGCACGTGGCGTCGCGCGGGATCCTCGCCAACCCGATGGAGCTCGCGGAGGCGTCGAAGATCGCGCTGGCCACGATCGCGGACTACCTCGCCGATCCCGCGGGGTATGACGCCGAGGCGAGCGTCGCGCGGGCGATCCGCGACGTCGCGGGCGACGGGAGCCCGGACGGCGGCCGGGACGCGCGGGCCTTCGCGACGTTCGCGGAGAACGTCCGCAGCAGCTGCCTCGGCGACGAGGACGCGCCCACGGTCACGGCCGCGCTCGCGGGCTTCGCGGCGGCCGCCGACGACGCCGCCGAGCGTGGCGACCCGAGCGCGCTCCGCGCGGCGGCCGCGAGCCTCGGCTCGCTCGCCGAGGACCAGCTCGCCGCCGCGGCGCACCTGCTGCACGCCCCCGTCGCGAACCCGGCGCTGATCGCCGAGTGCCGCCCGTGGATCGAGGCGTTCGAGGTCGGGGCACGCGCGATGCGCCGCGCCGCCGACCTGGCCATCGACGGTCGCCTGCCGGGCGATCAGGACGCCGTCACCGCGGCGCTGCTCCCGTACCTCGCGGAGCTGCGCCGGCGTCGGGTCCGCGTCTTCGGGGACGCGCTCGACATGTTCCTGTGCGACACCACCAACACCCACATCGTGCCCGGGACGCTGCTCCCGGTCGGAGGAGGAGAGCTTCGATGAACCGGAAGATCGCCAGGCTCGCGCTCGTCGGCGCGGGCGCGGCCATGCTGTTCGCCGCGTGCGGGGGCGCCCCGCAGGCCGAGAACGACCACGTGCTGCGGATCGCGATGGGCTCGCCCGGCGAGGCCCAGATCCGCGTCTGGGACGACGTCGCCAAGCAGTACATGGCGGCCCATCCCGAGACCAAGGTCGAGATGAACTACCAGCAGGACGACCTGTACGAGACCATCGGTCTCCAGACCCTGCTGGCCGGCCGGAACGCGCCCGACGTCTACTTCGAGTGGACCGGCGAGCGCCTCAAGCAGCGCCAGGCCGACGGCTACGTCGCGGACATCACCGAGCAGTTCAAGACGGGCCCGCTCAAGGGCCTGTTCAGCGACGAGACGCTCAAGGGCTACACCGTCGACGGCAAGATCGTGATGGTCCCGTACGCCGCCGACGTCACGAACGTGCTCTGGTACAACAAGAAGCTGCTCGCGGCCGCCGGCGTCGAGCCGCCGAAGACCTGGGACGACCTCCTGGCCGCGTGCACCAAGCTCCAGGCGACCGGCGTCATCCCGATCACGACCGGCAACAAGGACCTGTGGCCGGCGGGCAACTGGTTCGGGCACCTGGCCTCGCGCGTCGTGGGCGAGGACGTCTACGCGAAGACGCTGTCGGGCACGGGCAAGTTCTCGACGCCCGAGTGGGAGACCGCGTTCGGCTACATCAAGCAGCTCGCCGACGCCAAGTGCGTCAACGACTCGGCGAACGCGATCGACGACAACGCCGGCGCGCAGCTGTTCTTCCAGGGCAAGGCCGCCATGCACCCGATCGGGAGCTGGCTCGTCTCGTGGGCCATCGACGAGGCGCCGGACCTCGACTTCGACTACGTCAACCTGCCGGCGATGCCGTCCGGGAGCAAGGGCAACCAGGACAGCGTCATCGGCGTCGCGACGGGCTACATCGTCAACGCCAAGAGCCCCAAGCAGAAGGAGGCCGCCGAGTTCATGGCCCTCCTCAACAACGAGGCCAACGTCAAGGCGCTCATCGAGGCCGAGGTGACGCCGCTCGCGATCTCCGCGTCGGCGGGCCAGGACATCGACAGCCGCTCCGCCGCGCTGAGCTCGATGCTCGCCAACGCCCCAGCGGTCGTGCTGCCGCCGGACACCGGCTACGAGCTCAAGACGGCCGACGCGTTCTACACGGCGGTCGCCGCGGTGCTGGGCGGGCAGTCGACGCCGGCCGACGCCCTCGCCGAGATCGACCGCAAGCTCGGCCGGTAGGCCGGGTCGTCACGCCAGGCAGCCGCGCGCGATGAGGTCTCAGCGATGAGGTCCGGGCGATGAAGCCCTCGCGCGCGGCCACGCCGTGGCTGTTCCTCGCCCCGGCGCTCGCGCTGTTCGGGTTCGCGGTGCTGGTGCCGATGGTGGCGACCGTCGGCTACAGCTTCACGGACTGGAACGGCTTCGGCGCGATGACGTTCGTGGGGCTCGACAACTACGTCACGGCGGCGACCGACCCCGTGTTCCGGGACTCGTTCGTCCACGTCTGCCTGTACATCGCCGCGACCCTGTTCCTCGAGGTCTTCGTGGGCCTCGTGTTGGCGGGCATCGTGTCTGCGGTCGCCGGGCGGCTGTGGTTCCGGGTGGCGATCTTCACGCCGGTGATGCTGCCGATGGTCGTCGTCGCGGTGCTCTGGTCGTTCGTCTACAACCCGGACTTCGGGCTCGTGAACGCCGGGCTCGACGCCGTGGGCCTGGAGCAGCTGCAGCGCGTATGGCTGGGCGATCCGGCGACCGCACTCGCGGCGGTCTCGGTCGTCTCGGGCTGGGTGTTCGCCGGGTTCTACATGATGATCTTCTACGCCGCCTTCCGGCAGATCCCGCACGAGGTCCTGGAGGCGGCCCGGCTCGATGGGGCGGGGGAGCGCGCCCTGTTCCGGCGGATCAAGGTGCCGATGATCCGCGAGGCGGTGTGGGTCGGCATCCTCCTGTGCGTGACCGGCGGGTTCCAGGGCTTCGACCTGTTCTTCGTGCTCACCAACGGCGGCCCGTACGGCGCCACCGAGATCCCGACGACGTACCTCGTGAAGACGGTCTTCCGCAACGGCGAGGTGGGCTACGGCTCCGCGATGGCGGTCGTGCTCACGCTGATCGTGCTGGGCGTGGGGTTCGTGTACGCGCGGCTCAGCCGGCGGCGCGCGGCGACGAGGCTGGTCGAGGAGCGCGCCGGGTTGGCGTCGGCCACGGTCGAGGGCCCGTCACCCGCGCCTGGCATGGCCGGGGAGGCCGCGTCGTGACCCGCGCGACCCGCGCGACCCGCCTGCCGTCGGTCCTCGTGAGCGTCGCGCTGCTGGCGCTCGCGCTCGTCTTCTTCTTCCCGATGATCTGGATGGTGATGTCGTCGTTCAAGACGAACGCGGACATCTTCGCGAGGCCGTTCGCGCCGCCGACGTCGATCGATTTCGGCCGCTGGGTCGAGGCGTGGGACGTGGGCCATCTCGGGCAGTACGCGATCACCTCGGCGATCGTGACGGCGGTCTCCGTGGCGCTCATCCTCGTGTTCGGGGCGGGCGCGGCGTATGCCCTGAGCCGGTTCCGGTTCCGCGGCCGCAGCCTCGTCCTGAGCCTGTTCGCGCTGGGACTGATCCTGCCGCTCCAGTCGTACTTCATCGCCCAGTCGACGATCTTCACGCAGCTCGGGATCACCGACACCCGCCTCGCGCTCATGATCCCGTACGCCGCGATGGGCCTGTCGCTCGCCGTGTACCTGCTCAAGGTCTACCTCGACGCGCTCCCCGAGGAGCTGTTCGAGGCCGCGCGGATCGACGGCGCGAGCGACCGCCAGCTGTTCCTGGGCCTCGCGATGCCGCTGCTCCGCCCGGGGCTCGCGACCGTGGCGATCTTCTCCGCGCTGGCCGCGTGGAACGAGTTCCTGCTGGCGCTGCTGTACATCCAGGACGACGCGCTCAAGACGATCCCCACGGGCCTGCTCGCGTTCTCGACCCGCTACGTGACCGACTACTCGCTGCTGTT
>JAICUI010000012.1 GCA_025935925.1 Chloroflexota bacterium | reverse complement strand
CGTCGCGAACAGCGCGACGATGACGAGGGGCACGTTGATCAGGAACGCGATCCGCCAGCTGGCCGTGTCGACGAGGAGCCCGCCGACGAGCGGCCCCACGAGGCTGAGCGCGGACGTCGCCGACGCCCAGATCCCGAAGGCCCGCGCCCGGGCCTGGCCGTCGAACAGCGCCGTCAGGATCGCCAGCGAGCCCGGGACGAGCAGCGCACCCGTCGCGCCCTGGAGCAGCCGGAACAGGACGAACAGCTCGAGCGTGGGGGCGACGCCGCACAGGACCGACGACACGCCGAAGCCCGTGAGGCCGATCGCGAACACGCGGCGGCGACCGTAGTAGTCGGCCAGCGCGCCGGCCAGGATGAGCAGCGCGGCCAGGATCGCGAGATAGCCCGAGACCGCGTACGTCTGGCCCTCGAGCTGCCCGATGACGGTCGCCGGAAGCTCCTTGCCGATCCGCGGCAGCGCGAGGTTCACCACCGTGCTGTCGAGGAAGACCATCCCCGATCCGAGGATGGCCGCGGACATGGACCAGCGCTGCGCCGGGGTCATCGTCGCGGAGCCTGCCATCGAGCCGAGTGTCGCAGCGGCGCGAAGCGGCGTCCATCCTCGAATGTCGCGCGGATGGGTGCTGCTCTAGACTGCGGCCGATGCCCGGACCCGTGGCGCTCGTCGGCGCCGGTGAGTTCCTTGCACCCATGGCGACGTTCGACCAGGGCCTGCTCGCTTCGACGGGCAGGCCGCGGCCACGCGTCGTCATCCTGCCGACCGCGTCCGCGCCCGACGGCGAGACCACGTTCCGGACCTGGGCCGAGATGGGCGTCGAGCACTTCGGGGCGCTCGGTGCGGAGGTCGAGCCCGTGCTCGTCCGTGACGCGTCCGAGGGCCACGACGCGGCCGCGCTCCAGGCCGTCGGGGAGGCCGACCTCGTGTACCTGTCCGGCGGCCATCCCCGCCACCTCGTCGACGTACTGATGCGCTCGCCGCTGGGCGAGGCGCTCGTTCGGGCACACGACCGCGGAGCGGTCGTCGCGGGCTGCTCCGCGGGCGCGATGGCGATCGTCGGCCGGACGATGGACTTCCGGCGGATCCCGAGGGCCCGGATGCCGATGCCCTTCCCGGTGCGCTGGGCGTCAGGCCTCGCGCTCGTCGACGACGTCGCGGTCATCCCGCACTACGACGCGTGGCCGGAGGTGCTGTCCGCGCTGCTCGTGCTGCAGGCGCCGCGCGGCGGCGTCGTGCTCGGGATCGACGAGGACACGGCGGTCGTCGGCGCCAACGGGGGATGGCAGGTCCACGGGGCGGGCCGCGTCACGGTGTGGCGGGGTCGACGCCGGGAACGCTTCCGACGCGGCGAGGCGTTCAGGATCTGAGCGCCGGCACGACGGACGCGGGTGACGTCCCACGACGCCCGGCCGGATCCACTGCCGGCCTGCCAGAGGCTGCTCCCGCCCGCCGGCCACTGAGCACGCGAGGCGTCCGAGTGCGGTCGCCCGCTCGCGGTCGGATCTTGCCGCCACATCGGCGGCTGGTGAACGTTCGACGGCTTCGGCCGGTCGACGACCGACGTCTTCGCCGTCTCGAACGCGACGGTTTGCCAGTTCCGGCTACTTGATCCGGCGTCCAGGCGCGACGCGCGTCCAGCTTCCCGGATAACGGTCATTCGGAGCGGAATTGACCGGAACGCTGAAACGGGTCCAGTCGCCGGGTGGCTGCCGAGCTCGGCGCGGGCGACCGCGCCGCGTGACCGGCCACCGGGCATGGAAACGCCCCCGGGGCGCCGGGGGCGTGAGATCTGCGAAGGTCGGCTGCGAGCTCAGTCCGGCCGGATCTGCCGGAAGCAATCGGAGCAGTAGACCGGCTTGTCCATGCGCGGCTTGAACGGCACCTGCGCCTGGTTGCCGCAGGATGTACAGACCGCCGCGAAGTACTCCCGCGGGCCGCGATCCTCGGTGCGCTCGTAGCCACGCGGACCGCCGATCGTCGAGACGTCGTAGCCGCCCGTGTCGCGGGTGGCTCGCCGGTAGGCCCGGCACGAGGCGCAGCGCTTGGGGTCGGACGTGAACCCCTTCTGCGCGTAGTACTCCTGGTCGGCGGCAGAGTGGATGAAGTCCACCCCGCAGTCGACGCAGCTGAACGTTCGGTCGACGTACGTCACGATGCTCCTCCCGGGCGCGCGCTCGGCTGTCTGATTGGGTCCGCCCCATCACCGAGGGATCGCCGCGGTTCCGCAGTCGCGGCGGGAGTCGAACCGGGGCCGCGCAACCGGGTGCCGTCTCTCTCGGAGCCCAGGTGGGGCGCACCGGTGGTCAGTGCGGCCAGCCTACACCCCGGTTCCGGGAGGGGCCTTTCATGGGCATTGCAAGAGCCTTGCGGGATGCCGTGGGCGCCTTCGGCCGATCCCGGCAGTGACGCCCAACCTGTCACAATGGCCGCCGAGACTCGGCGTGGCGAAACGGGAGCGATGGGGGCGCCCGAATCGCTCCGGGTCCCGGGGGCGACCGGCCTCCCGATCGACACGGCAGCCCGGGCGCCTCGTCCCGGATGCCGTGATCGCGGGTCGAGCGGCCGCTCGCGGGATCCGGCGGTCGCCCGCCGGCGACGACAGGGAGGCAGCCGCCCGCATGCTCCGCCTGCTGCATACCGCCGACGTGCATCTCGGTGCCCGCCACGCCGACCTCGGCGACGCCGCCGCGACCCAGCGCGAGCGCCAGTTCGCCGCGTTCGTCGCCACCGTCGATCTCGCGATCGCCGAGCGCGTCGACCTGTTCCTGGTCGCGGGCGACCTGTTCGACTCCAACGTCCAGCCGCGCCGCTCCGTGGAGCGCGTCGCGCACGAGCTCGCCAGGCTGGTCCAGGCGCGGATCCGCTCGGTGCTCGTGCCCGGAACGCACGACGTCTACGACCGGTCGTCCGTGTACCGCGCGTACGACCTGCCCGCGATGGCAGGCTCGAAACCGGGCGACCCGTTCGTCACCGTCCTCACGCCGGATCGGCCGTGGGTCCATCTCGACACACTCGACGCCGTCGTCCACGGGCCGTGCTTCGCGACGAAGCGGGCGCCGCACAGCCCGCTGCGGGACCTCGCGACGACCAAGGCGCCCGAGGCGACGTGGCGCATCGGCCTCCTCCACGCCGCGGTGGCGATCCCCGGCCGCACCGACCACGACGACGTCGTCATCACCAACGACGAGATCGCGGCGAGCGGCCTCGACTACCTCGGGCTCGGCCACTGGCACTCTGCGCAGACCCAGAAGGCCCGCGGCGTCACGTACGCCTACGCGGGCGCACCGGAGCCGGTGGCCCTCGACCAGGACGGCGCCGGGAAGGTGCTGCTCGTCGCGCTCGACAAGCCCGGCGACGAGAAGACCGTCACCGTCGAGGAGCGCGTGGTCGGCCGCACGACGTTCGAGCGGCGAGAGGTCGATGCCGCGACGGTCGAATCGCAGGCGGCGCTGATCGCCAGGCTGAAGGCCGGCGGCGACAAGGACCGGGTGCTCGACCTCCGCCTCATCGGGGTCCGCCCGGACGAGCTCGACCTCGACACCGAGGAGGTCGAGTCGGCGCTCCGCGGCGACTACCTGCGTGTGCGCGTCCGCGACCAGAGCCACCCGCCGCTGACCGAGGGTGCCCTGCCGCCGTCCGAGACGGTCGCCGGAGCCTTCATCCGCGACGTCGAGGCGCGGATCGCCGCGCTCAAGGCGTCGCCGGACACGGCGGCCGCGCGCGAGGCGGACGAGCTGCTCGACGTTCTCCGCCTGGGTCGCCTGCTCCTCGCCGGCCGGGAGCTGACGCTGTGAGGATCACGAGCCTCGCGGTCCGCGACGTCCGGCGCCACCGCGACACGACGATCGAGCTCGCGCCCGGGCTGACGGTCATCCGCGGCCCCAACGAGGCGGGCAAGTCGACCCTCCAGCGCGCCCTCGAGCTGGCGTTGACGCGCAAGGTGACGAGCGCCGCGCAGGACCTCGACGGGCTCGTGCCGTGGGACGGCGGCACCGAGGCGCGGCCGGCGATCTCGCTCGCGTTCACCTACGAGGACGAGGACGGCGGCGCACACGAGGGCCGCGTCGCCAAGCAGTTCCAGGGCGCGAAGGGAAGCGTCCGGCTCGAGCTCGACGGCGAGGTCATCACCGACCCCGCGCGCGCCGACGAGCTCCTCGCCGAGCTCTCGGGCGTCCCGACGGAGGGCTTCTTCCGCTCGACCGCGTCCGTGCGCCACCTCGAGCTCGCCGGGCTCCAGCGCGACGAGGCGGCCCTCCGCGACCGGCTCCAGGCGTCGATCAGCGGCGCGGACCGCGGCACGAGTCGCGCCCGGAAGCAGCTGGAACGGGCGCTCCAGGGGCTCCGCGCGAGCGGGACGAAGAACCCGGGCCGCCTCAAGGTCGCGGACGACGCCGTCGCCGACGTGACGGCGCAGCTGCGCACCGGCGAGGAGGCGCTGACCCGCCTCGAGCGCGACCGTGACACGCTGTCCCAGGCCCGCGAACGGCGCGCGGACGCCGACAAGGCCCTCGTCGAGCGGCGCGCGATGCTCGAGAAGGCGCGCCAGGCCGAGCGCCTCACGGCGGAGCGCGATGCCGCGCGCGAGCGCTATGAGCGCTACCGCGAGGCCGTCACGCTGCGCGACGAGATCGCCTCGCTCGACGAGTCCCACCCGTCGCCCACGCCGCTGGCGGTGCTGCGCCCCGCCGTCCAGCGGCTGCGCGGGTTCGAGACGAAGATCGCCACGCTGGAGGAGATGCTCGCCGGCGAGGTCAAGGTCGACTTCGAGGTCCAGCCGGAGGTCCGCTGGCAGCCGCTGTCGCGCGGCGGGCTCGCGTTCGTCGCCATCGGGCTCCTCATCGCGATGCTGGGCATCGCGCTCGACGCCCTCAACATCCTCGAGACCGGGCCGGTCCTGCCCATCGTGGGCGGCATCGTGGCGGTGATGGGCGTCGTGCTCGCGGTCGCCGGCCTGGCCCGGCGGCGCGGCGACCGGCTGCAGCGCCAGCTGCGCGACGTCGAGGTGGATCGGCGGCTCCGTGGGCGGTCCGAGATCGAGCAGGAGCTCAAGACGGCCCAGGCGGACCGCGACGAGGAGCTCGAGGGGCTGGGGATCGAGGCGACCGCGGAGGCCGAGGAGCGGCTCGATGCGGAGGAAGCCCACGTCGCGCAGATCGAGCAGCGCCGCGCGCGGCTCGGCGGGCTCATCGGCGACGAGCCACACGCGCAGCTCCCGGACCGGCGTGACGCGGCGTCGCTCGAGATCGAGCAGAAGACGTCGGCCCTCGACGCCCTCGGCCCGATCGCCAAGGAGCCAAGGGCGAGAGAGCGCCTCGAGGTCGAGGTCGGCGACGCGGAGCGGCAGCTGGAGCGCGCCCGCGATGACGAGGCGAACGCGCGTGCGCGCGTCGAGCAGAACCCCGTCGATGCCGAGGAGGTCGCGTCGGTGGCCGAGCGGCTCGCGGGCTGGCAGGAGGAGCTCGAGATCCTCAAGCGCCGCGAACGGGTGTACGCGCGGACGCTGGCGGCGATCAATGCGGCGGAGCAGGCGACCATGCAGCGCGCGACGCGGTACCTCGAGCGGCGGATGGTCGGCGACCTCGCGCGGATCACGGACGGCCGGTACAAGCGCGTCCGGGTCGACGACCAGAACCTCGACATCGACGTCTTCTCGCCCGAGCGCAACGACTGGGTCCCGGTCACGTCGCTCAGCCAGGGCACGCTCGACGTCGTGTACCTCGCGGCGCGGCTCGGCCTGGTCCGGCTCGTGACGGGGGACCGTCGGCCGCCGCTCGTGCTCGACGACCCGTTCGTGACGCTCGACGACGCGCGCGCGACCCGGGCCCTCGGGTTGCTGCGCGACGTCGCCGCCGACTTCCAGGTGATCTACCTGACCACGTCGGAGCGCTACGACGAGCAGGCCGACAGGATCGTCGTCCTCGATCCGCCGACCGCGGTCGACGGCCACACCGAGCTCGAGGAGGCGGCCGCTGGCTGACCTCGCCCCCGAGGTCGCGGTGGTGGTCCTGGGTCTGGCCTCCGCGCTGTGCTGGGGTTCGGGCGACTTCGGCGGCGGCCTCGTGACGCGGCGCGCGCCGGTGCTGTCGGTCGTCGCGGTGACGCAGGCCGTGGGCGCCGTGGCGGCGCTGCTCCTCGCGATCGCGCGGGGCGAGCCGTTCCCGGTGCCGTCCGACATCGGGCTCGCCATCCTCGCGGGATTCGGCGGCCTCGTCGGAATCACGTGCCTGTACCGCGGGCTCGCGGTCGGCCGGATGGGCGTCGTCGCGCCGACGACGGGGGTGCTGTCCGCCGTCGTGCCGGTCGTCGTCGGGTTCGGGCTGCAGGGCGTGCCGCATCCCGCCGCCGTCGGCGGCATCCTCGCGGCGATCCTCGCCGTCATCCTCGTGACCCGCGCGCCGGGCGCCGACCCGAACCGGCCCTCCGGGATCCGCTGGGCGCTCGCGGCCGGGCTGTCGATCGGCGTGTTCAATGTGTGCATCGGCCAGTTGTCCGGCTCGACGGCGCTCGGCCCGCTCGTGCTGCTGCGGCTCGTGCAGGCGGTCGTCCTCGTGACGATCATCCTGGTCGCGCGCCAGCCATGGCGGATGCCGCGCGACATCCCGCCCAAGCTCATCGGGATCGGCCTCCTCGACATGGGTGGCAACGCGGCGTTCATCCTCGCGACGCAGGCGGGCGCCCTGGCGATCGCCGCGGTGCTGTCGTCGCTCTACCCGGTCGTGACGGTGATCCTCGCCATCGTCCTGCTGCGCGAGCACGTGACCCGGAGCCACGTCGTGGGGATCGCGCTCACGGCGGTCGCGATCGCGCTCATCGCGCTGGGCGCGGCCTAGCCGCCGCGTAGGATCGACGGGTGCGGATCTCGGCCAAGGTGGACTACGCGGTGCGCGCGCTGTGCGAGATCGCGGCGCGGCCGGGCGAGGCGCCGGTCAAGGCCGACGAGATCGCACGGGCGCAGGACATCCCACACTCGTTCCTCGAGAACATCCTCGTCGACCTCCGGCGGGCCGGGTTCGTGCGCTCGCTGCGCGGCCAGGTCGGTGGGTACCGGATGGCCGCGGCGCCCGCGTCGATCACCATCGCGGACGTGATCCGGGCGGTCGAGGGGCCGCTCGCCGACGTCCGCGGCGTCCGTCCCGAGTCGCTCGCCTTCGACGGCTCCGCGACGGCGCTCCGCGACGTGTGGCTCGCGACGCGCGTCAGCCTCCGGCACGTGCTCGAACGGGTCACGATCGCCGACGTCGTGTCGGGCGAGATCCCGACGGACGTCCGCGCGCTGCTGGACGATCCGGACGCGCTCGTCCCGCACTGATCGGTGCCGGCGCCGGCCGGGCGTCAGGCCGCGACGAGCCCCCGCTTCTCGCGGAGGCGGCGCTCGATCGTCCCGAACACGAGCGAGTCGATCAGGATCCCGATCGCGAGGATCGTGATCATCACCGCGAGCAGCCCCTTGGCGTCCGACAGCTCCCGGTTGACCTGGAGCAGCTGGCCGAGCGACGCCTGGAACGCGATGACCACGATGATCTCGCCGGCCATCAGGCTGCGCCACGCGAACGCCCAGCCGTTCTTGAGGCCCGCGACGAACGAGGGCATCGCCGCCGGCAGCACCACGTAGCGGTACTCGTCGAGACCGCGCGCCCCGAGGACGCGGCCGGCCCGGCGGAGGACGGGCGGGATGTGGTCGACGCCGTGGATGAGGCCGTTCGCGATCGACGGCGCCGCGCCCAGGATCACGACGAAGGTGATCGCCTGCTCGCTCAGCTTGAACAGCAGGATCGCGAGCGGGAACCAGGCGATCGAGGGCATGGTCTGCAGTCCGGTGATCAGCGATCCGATCGCCGCCCGCAGGATCGCGAACCGGGCGACGAGGGCCCCGACCACGACGCCGATCACGATCGCCAGCGCGAACCCGACGATCCCGCGGCGGATCGTGATCGCGATGGCGTTCCACAGCGCCGCCGTCTGCAGGTCGGACCACAGCCGCGCGAGCACGTCGACGGGGCTGGGCAGCACGAACTCCGGCCGCCAGCGGGTCCACACGACGAGCTGCCACACCGCGAGGACGATCAGGATCGCCAGCAGCTTCGGCCACGTCGCGGCCCACCCCCGTCGCACGACGGACTCGCGGTTGGCGGCCCGCGCCTCGAGCGCGTCGAGCCCCGCGACCTCCGCGGACCGTGGCGAGAACGGCGTCACGTCACCTGCCATGGCGGGCCACCTCCTGCCGGAGCCGGTTGGTGACGAGCCCCGCGAGCGCCGCGACGTCCGGATCCTCGATGCGCCTGGGTCTCGGAATGTCGACCGGGAAGGCCTCGGCGACCCGGCCGGGCCGCGACGTGAGCAGGACAATGCGGTCGCCGAGCCGCGCGGCCTCGCGCACGTTGTGCGTCACGAACAGGATCGTCTGGCCGGTCGACTGCCAGATCCGCTCCAGCTCGTCGTGGAGCACGTCGCGCGTCATGGCGTCGAGGGCGCCGAACGGCTCGTCCATCAGCAGCACCTCCGCGTCGCGGGCGAGGGCCCGCGCGAGGGCCGCGCGCTGGCGCATGCCGCCCGACAGCTCGTGCGGCTGGCGCTTCGCGAACGCCCCGAGCTGGACCATGTCCAGGAGCTGCGCGACGCGGTCGCGCCGCGCGCCCCGCGGGACCTTGCGAAGCTTCAGCGGCAGCTCGACGTTCTGCTCGACCGACAGCCACGGGAACAGCGCCGCATCCTGGAACATGAACGACGGCTCGCCGGCCCGGTGGACCGAGCCACGCGTCGGCGCCTCGAGGCCGGCGACGAGGTTGAGCAGGGTCGACTTGCCGCAGCCCGAAGCGCCGAGGATCGACACGAACTCGCCCTGGCGCACGGTCAGCGAGATGTCGTCGAGTGCCGTCACGCTCCCCGAGCCCGCGGGGAAGACCTTCGTCACGCCGTCGATCTGGACGGTGATCCGCCCCGCGCCGGCCCGCGAGGGCTCCGCTTCCGGGACCCCGAATGGGCCGGCGAGGGCCGGCACCAGCCTCACAGGCCCTTGACCTCCGGCTTGCCGAGCGCCTTCAGGAGCTCGTTGAGCGGGTCGAGGTCGTACAGCCCCTTCAGGTCGCCGGGATCCTCGAGCAGCCCGAGCGACGTCGCGTCCTCTGCAGACCTCTGGAGCGAGGACGCGATCGGGTCGACCGTGAAGGTGAGGTTGCCCCACGACGCCGTCAGCAGGTCGTCGGACAGCTTCTTCGTCGTCCACTTCTCGATCTCGCCGTTCACGATCTGCTGCGCCTCGGCCGGGTGATCGTTCACGAAGTCGACCGACCGGACCGTCGCGAGCAGGACCCGCTTCACGACCTCGGGATTGGCCTGCAGGAACGGCGTCGAGACCATGAGCTGGGTCGTGACGTACTTGCCGTCGGGCCACAGGTCGCGCTCGTCGACGAGGACCTTGCCGCCGCCCTCCTGGATCAGGCGCGTCGCCCACGGCTCCGGGACCCACGCGCCGTCGATCGTGCCCGCGACGAACGTGTCGAGCGTCTGCGCGTTGTCCTGCGGGGTGATCGAGACATCGCCGCCGCCGGCGGTGTCGCTGGTGAGGCCCTGGGCCTTGAGCCACGCCCGAAGCGCCACGTCCTGCGTGTTGCCCAGCGACGGCGTCGCGAGGGTCCTGCCCTTGAGGTCCGCGGCGCCCGTGATCGCGGGCTTGACGACCAGGAAGGCACCGCCCGACGTCGAGCCCGAGATCACGCGCACGGCCTCGCCCTTCGACTGGGCGTACGCGTTGATCGCGGGGTTCGGGCCGACGAACGTGATGTCCGTCGCGCCCGAGAACATCGACTCGACCGCCTTCGTGCCCGAGCTGAACGACTGGACGCTGATCGTGGCGTTCGGCATCAGCTGCCGGAGGGGTCCGCCGTCGGCCGTGGCGACGAGGCCGGGCGCGTGGGTGACATTCGGGAACACGCCGAGGTTGATCGTGACGGCGTCGCCGAGCGGGCCGGGTACGCCGAGCGCCGGGGAGGAGTCCGGTGCGGCGGCCCCCGGCCCGCCCGAGCCGGCGGTTGACGGACCGGGCATCGTCGCGTCGCCCGCGGCGGACACCGCGGCGCCCGCGCCGCTGCAAGCGGCGAGCAGCGCGCTCGCCGCGATCAGGAGACTTGCCGTTCGGCCGAGCGTGGATCGGGTCACAGGTTCCCTCGTGCGCAATATGGCTGGGGCGACATGTCTTGTTTCTCGACTGACAAAGTGAGAATAGCGACAGGAGGGGCGGGTGTCGAGCCGGTACGCTGTGGCCATGAGCGACGACGCCGCCCCCGCCTATGCGATCGAGCCCATCTGGGTCGTCGAGGCGACCTACGCCCCGGACGCGGCCGAGACCCGGCCGGCGGTCCGCCTCGAGCACCTGGAGCGGATCGCCCGCCTGAAGGCGGCCGGGACGATCCTCGAGGCCGGCGGCTACCTGGATCTGTCGACGGCCCTGCTCCTCGTGCGTGCAGCGAGCGAGGCGGACGCGATCGCGCTGTTCCGCGACGACGTCTACATGCGCTGCGGGGTCTGGGTGGAGCTGCGCGCGAAGCCGTACGGCCGGGTCGCGATCGAGGGCGAGCCGGCGCGCTGACCTCCTGGGCTCAGCGGCGGCTGCGGGTCACGCGGACGGCGTCGATCGCCGCGGGCGTCGTCAACCGGATCGCCGTCTGCCAGGCCTCCGCGGCGAGCAGGCCGCTGTCGATCGAGCGACGGAGGTCCTGGAGCTGGCGACGAACGGCGTCGTCGGGCACCACGCCCGTCACGCGAAGCGCGTTGCGACCGGTGACGAGGTCGGCCGGGAGGTCGAGGACGATCGCGATGGCCGGCACGTGTTCGGCCGCGGCGATCCGCAAGAGGGCGCTGCGCGCCGCGGGACGGACGCTGGTCGCGTCGACGACGGTCAGCAGGCCGCGCCGGAGCCGCGACGCGAGCGCCTCGTGGAGTGCCGCGAAGGCGATCCGCGTCGCTCGCTGGTCGGCGGGATCGCCGCTGACGTAGCCGCGGTACGCGTCCGACGACAGCACCTCGCCGGCGGCGAAGTGGCGCGCGGCGAAGGTCGACTTGCCCGCGCCCGCGGCACCGACGAGGGCGACGAGGCACGGGTCCGGCAGCTGGATCTCCGTCGCAACGTCCATCGTGCCGCGATGATGCCGTCCGGGACGGCGGGTCGTGCGAAGAAGGGGTATGCCCCGCATCGCGATCGCCTGGTTCCGGCGTGACCTCCGGGTCCAAGACCACCCGGCCCTCACGGCTGCCGTCGAGGAGGCCGACGTGGTCGTGCCCGTCTTCGTGCTCGACGACCGCCTGCTGGCGCTCCACGACGGCGCGCCGAACCGGCGCTGGTTCATGCGCGAGAGCCTGGTCGCGCTGCGCGACGAGCTCGCCGCCCGGGGCGCGGCGCTGCGGATCCTGCGCGGCGATTCGCGATCGGTCGTCCCGGCGCTCGTTCGCGAGACGCACGCGGACGCGGTCTACGTCACGCGCGACGTCTCGGGGACCGGGCGCCACCGCGACCACGCCGTCGCCGAGCGGCTCGCACGCGACGGCGTCGAGCTGCACGCGAAGCGCGGCCAGTACGTCCACGAGCCCGACGAGCTCGTGACCGGCGATGGCGCGCCGTATCGCGTGTTCACGCCGTACGCCCGCGCCTGGCTGGCCCGTCCCCGACGCTCCCCACTCGCGGCGCCGTCACGGATCCCGGGACCCGCCGAAGCGCGCCCGGACGACGTCCCGGATCTCGGGCCCCCGACCGCGGACCCCGCCCTGATGCCGGACCCGGGCGAGCCGGCGGCGCGCGAGCGGCTGCACACCTGGGTCGACGGCGGGCTCGCGACGTACCACGAGACGCGGAACCGGCTCGACCGCCAGGGAACGTCGCGACTGTCGCAGGACCTGCGCTTCGGGCTCCTGTCCGCGACCGAGGTCGTCCACGCGGCCGATCGTCCCGGCCCCGGGCCCGAGGCGTTCATCCGCGAGCTCGCGTGGCGCGACTTCTACGCGCAGGTCCTGTGGCACCAGCTGGACGCGACGACGTCCCCGTTCCGGCCCGCGGCCCGCGCGATGCGCTGGCGCGACGACCGCGAGGCGCTCGAGGCGTGGCGGGACGGCCGGACGGGGTACCCCGTCGTCGACGCGGCGATGCGCCAGCTCCACGCGACGGGATTCGTCCCGAACCGGGCGCGAATGATCGTCGCGTCGTTCCTGGCGAAGGACCTGCTCATCGACCCGCGGCTCGGCGAGGCCGAGTTCATGCGCCACCTCACGGACGGCGACCCGGCGTCGAACGACGGCGGCTGGCAGTGGTCGGCGGGGACCGGCACGGATCCGCAGCCGTTCGTCCGGGTGTTCAACCCGGTCCTCCAGGGGACGCGCTTCGACCCGGACGGCGACTACGTCCGGCGCTGGGTCCCCGAGCTGCGCGCCATCGAGGGCGCCGCGGTCCACGAGCCGTGGACGCTTCAGGAGGATGTCCACCGCGCGACGGGCTATCCCGGCCGGATCGTCGACCACGCGGCGGCCCGGGAGCGGGCCCTCGCCGCGTTCGCGGAGGCGGGCCTGGACCGGCGCGAGGACGATCGAGGGCGCCGCGACTAGCCCCGCGGGCGGTCGGGGTACGGCGGTTGGCTCGTCCGCGACCGCGGTCGATCGGCTACGGCGCCGCGGTGGGCTCGAGCGTTGGCTCCGGCGTCGGCTCGCGGGTCGGCTCCGGCGTCGCAGTGTGCGTCGCCGCGGGCGTGGGCGTGGCCGTCGGCTTCGGCGTCACCTTGGGCGTCGGCTTCGGCGTCGGTTTCGCCGTCGGTCGTGGCGTCGCCACGACGCCGCACGTGCTGGACGACGACGGCGTCCGCGTCGCGCCGCTCCCCGCGGGCGGCATCGTGTCGAAGCCCTGCGGCCGCACGCCCGCCTCCGTGAACAGCCGCGCCGCCATCTCCCGGATCTGCCGGATGCGGGGCTCCTGGATCGAGCCGCGCTCGTCGTAGGCGCCGCGGACGAGCGGGTGGTCGATCACGAACCGGTAGACGTCGTTCCGCTGGACGGCGCTCGCGATGTCGATGTAGTCGGCGATCAGGTGGGGCGGGATGTCGGTGCTGATCGTCTGCCCGATGCCGCGCAGGAACTGCGCCGGGTGCTCGAGGAGGCCGCCACGCACGATCCTGTCGCGCAGCGCCGCGATGACCTCCTGCTGCCGGCCGGCGCGGGTGAAGTCGCTCTCGCCGGCGGCCTTGCGGACGCGGGCGTACGCGAGGGCGTGGTCGCCGTCGAAGTGGTACCGGCCGGGGCTGATGCTGAACCCCTGGATGCCGAACTCCTTGTACCGGTAGTCGCAGAAGCCGTCGGTCACGGTGACGTTGATGCCGCCGACGGCGTCGACGAGGTCGCGGAAGCCCGGCAGGTTGACCTGGGCCCAGCCGTCGATCCGCAGGCCGAGCAGCTCGCCCAGCGCGGCCGCGAGCACCGACTGGCCGTCCGCCGCCCCGGGGAACTTGCGGGGGTTGCTGTTCGCGTACGCGACGAGGCTGTTGATCTTGCCCCGGAACGTGCGGCCGTCGGGCAGCGGCACGTCGACCATGTCGCGCGGGATCGACACCATCGACACCGTCTTCCCGACCGGGTCGAGCGACGCGACGATCATCGTGTCGGTCAGGAACGTGTGGACGCTCGCGCGACCGGAGTCGACCCCGATGAGGAGGACGTTGACCCGCGGGACGGCGGGCGTCGGCGACGGTGTCGCGGACGGCTCGGCCGACGGGTCGCCTGACGGGAGATCGCCGGGCAGGTCGCCCGGGTCCGGGCTCTCGAATCCGAAGTCCGGATCGTCGGAGGCGATCGGGACCGGACTGCCGTCGGGAACCCACGCGCCGCCCTCGTCGACCGGCTGGTAGACCTCGGCGGCGGCATCCCGCGCATCGAGCGTCAGCGACGCGACGACGAGCTGCGGCCCGACGATGATCGCGATCGAGGCGAGCAGCGCGGCGAGGGTTGCCGCCGTCGGCCGGATCGGCGTCACGACGCGCACGGCGCCCAGCGCCACGAGCCGCCACAGCAACAGCGTCGACTGGAGGACGAGCAGGACGCCGAGGACCGTCGGGTCGAACAGGCGCGCCGCGAGGGATGTCGCGCTGCTGCCGGCGAGCGCGATCCCGATCGCGACGAGCATCGCGATCAACGGGAGGGCGAGGACGAGCGCCCACAGGCGTCGCCCGGCGACGAGGTGGCCGAGGCCGGGGACGAGCGCGGTGAGCAGCAGGAGACGGGGCGCGCTCGAACGCGGGCGCGGCGCGGGGGGCGTGACGGACATCGGCGGGAAGGATGCGGCGCACGCGGGGATCGCGCAAACCCCCGATCGGGCCATGCGGCCGTGCGCGGCACGCGCGCTGGGTTACGATCCGCCCATGCGAACCGGGGTCCCTCCAAGTGCCGAACCTGCTGCCGCGGCCCCGCCTGCGAACGCGCCCCGGGTCGCTGCCGGGGGTCCTCGAGGAGCCTGACGGGATCGAGCCGGACGTCATCGCGTCCGGCGGCGTCCGGTGGCTGAACCTAGAACGGCCGCGAGAGGCGGACCGCGAGTGGCTGGAGCGGGAGTTCGGCTTCCACCCGCTCGCGATCGAGGACGTCGCGTCGCGCAACCAGCGCCCCAAGCTGGACGCGTACGACGACTACCTGTTCATCGTCCTGCACTTCCCGGTGTTCGACAAAGCGCAGGACCGCCTGCTGACGGCCGAGGTCGACATGTTCGTCGGCCCCGACTTCCTGATCACGCTGCCGGACCAGAACCTGCCGCCGCTCGCCGCGATGTTCGAGCGCTACCGCGCCCGCGAGCAGGTGCGCGAGGACGTGTTCTCGAAGGGCTCGGGGTACCTGCTCTACAAGATCGTCGACACGTGCGTCGACGCGTCGTTCCCGATGCTCCGCAAGATGGGCGCCAAGCTCGACCAGCTCGAGGACGACATCTTCGAGGGCCGCAGCGACAAGATCGTCCGGGAGATCTCGAACGCCAAGCAGGAGATCATCAACTTCCGGCGGGCCGTGCGGCCGATGCGCGCGGTCCTTCGCGACCTCGAACGGACGAAGCAGCGCTACCTCACCGAAGACCTCGACATCTACTTCGACGACATCACGGACGCCGCGGAGCGGATCTGGGACCTGCTCGAGAACTACAAGGAGGTCGCGGAGGCGCTCGAGGACTCGAACGAGTCCGTGCTGTCCCACCGGCTCAACGAGAGCCTGCGCGTCCTCACGGCGTTCAGCGTCGCGCTGCTCCCGTTGACGTTGATCGCATCGATCTTCGGGATGAACTTCGACCTGCCGGGCGACGAGGGGCTGCTCGAGTTCTGGATCGTGATCGTGCTGATGTTCGCGATCCTCGGCGGCGTGCTGCTGTTCTTCCGGCGGCGCGGCTACCTGTGACCGCGTGAACCCGCACCTGCCCGCCGCGAGCGACGAGCGTATCGCCATCGAGGGGCGCCCGGGCCGCGCAGCGATCCGCCGGCTCGCCGGCACCGACGTCTCCTCGGCGATCTACGGCACGCTGCTCGTCACCGTCCTGGTCGCGGCGCAGGCACGCAAGGACGCCGACGTCTTCCTGGTCGGGGTGGTCATCGCGGTCGGCGTGTTCGTGTTCTGGCTCACCGACGTGTGGGCGGGGATCGTCGGGCTCGGCGTCCGCGGTCCGTTGTCGCGGGCGCAGGTCGTCGAGGTGGCTCGCGAGGAGAGCCCGATGCTGCTCGCGGCCGTGCCGCCGATGCTCGCGCTGGCGATCGCACCGCTCGGTCTCGCGACCGTCGAGCAGGCGCTGGACTTGGCACTGCTCGTCGCGGTCGTGCAGATGTTCCTGTGGGGGTTGGCCGTGGGGCTCGCCATCGGGCGCGGATGGGGCATCGCGCTGCTGGTGGGGGTCGTGGACCTCGGCCTCGGGCTGATCATCGCGGGGCTGAAGCTGCTCGTCCTCCACTAGGGCGATCACCGGGGTGCGGCAAGGGGCGCGGCGCCCGGTCGCGACGAGGCTGCGGCGCCCGGCGCGGCGATGCCTCGCGCCCGTCCGGGCGCGGCGCCCCGTCGCGACGGTGAGTCGCTGAATCGGGCAGCAGGGATCGCCGTGCGCCTCCTTGGACCGCCGAAGGCGACCGTGAGTCGCGACCGCGGGGTCAAGAACGAGGTTCCGATCGGGAACGGGGCGAATCAGCGACGCTCAGTCGCGGCGGGCGCAGGCGTGGCCCGGGACGTTCGCGCGGACTCGAGGCCGTGACGCATGCGCCGCGTCGCGACGCTCAGTCGCTGGACCGGGCCGCACGGATCGCCGCGCGCCCCCGTGGAGGAGGGATCGCGACCGGGAGTCGCTGCGACGCGTCGAGGACGCGGCTCCGGCGAGCCATCGGGGCGAATCAGCGACCGTGAGTCGCGGCTGCCCAGAGCATCACCGCGGGAACGGCGTCGAAGCCAAGGTCGCGTCGCGGCCGAGGAGAGCGTCGGGCCTGGAAGGAGCGTCGGGCCGGGTCACAGCGTCGCGGCGAGCGAGCGTCGCGGCAGGAGAGCGTCGGGCCCGAAAGGAGCGTCGGGCCGGGTCACAGCGTCGCGGCGCGCGAGCGCGTTGCGAGCGAAGAGCGTCGGGCGCGGCGCGCACCGGCGAACGCGCGCACCGACGGGCGTGCTCCGGAGCGACCCCGCTCAGCGGGGCAGCGGTCGCTCCGCCGGGCCCACGTACCGGACGTCGGGGCGGATCAGCCGGTTGTTCGCGCCCTGCTCGATCGCGTGCGCCGTCCAGCCGGCGTGGCGGGCGAGGGCGAACGTCGCGGGGAACAGATCGGGCGTGAGGCCGACGCCCATCAGGACGGGCGCCGCGTAGTACTCGACGTTCGTCCGCAGCGGCCGGTCCGGGTACTTCTCCTGGAGGACCCGGAGCGCGACGTCCTCCACGGCGATCGCGAGCTCCAGCCACTCGGGCCGGTGCTCCATGCCCTCCGCGACCTTGCGAAGCGCCGCGGCGCGCGGGTCGTACGCCCGGTACACGCGATGCCCGAAGCCCATCAGCCGGTCGCCCTTCGCGAGCGTGTCGCGGACCCACTGCTCGGCCTTCTCCGGCGAGCCCACCTCGTGGATCTGCTCGACGACCTCCGACGGCGCTCCGCCGTGCAGCGGCCCCTTCATCGCCCCGATGGCGCCCACCACCGCCGACGCGAGGTCCGAGCGGGTCGACGTGATCACCCGGCAGGTGAACGTCGACGCGTTGAAGCCGTGCTCGGCACCGACGACGAAATACGCATCCAACGCCCGGGCCGTCTCGGTATCCGGCGCCCTGCCGTTGACCTGGTACAGGTAGCCCGCGACCAGATCGAGGTCGGGATCCGGCGCGACCGGCTCCAGCCCCTGGCGGAGCCGCGCGAACGCGGCGAGCGCCGATGGCGAGAACGCGGTGAGCGCGCGCGCCTGGTCGGGTGTCGCGGGCCACGACGGATCGGTGACCGAGCCCCACACGGAAACCGCCGTGCGGAGCGCGTCCATCGGGCGGGCGGACCTCGGCAGCGCGCGGAGCGCCGTCATCACCGCGTCGGGCACGGGCTGGCACGGCAGCTTCGCCCCGGGGTTCCAGTCGCCGGTCCACAGCAGCTCCGCGACGGCGGCGTACGAGCCCGCCTCGACGAGCTCGCCGATCGGGTAACCGCGATAGCGCAGCGCGCCGGCCTCGCCGTCGATCTGGGACAGCGAGCTCTCGCCGGCGATGACGCCCTCGAGGCCCGGGGAGTAGGGGCGGGTGTCGGCAGGCGCCGCGGCGACGTCAGGCATGCACCGATGGTAGCCCGGCCGTGAATTCCCGGACGGCGTCGACGAAGGCCTGGGGATGCGTGTGATGCGCGGCGTGTCGTGCCCCGTCGATCACGCGGAGCCGGCCGTTCGCGAGCCGGCGGTCGAGGGCGACCGCGCCGTGGCGAAACCATGCGGACGACTCGCCGCCCACGAGCTGCAGGACGGGCACCGCCGTCGCGGCCAGTACGTCGAACCGGATCGCGGGGTCCCGAGCGACCGCGGCGAGCTCCCGGACGATGGTCGGCGCGGTCGAGGCGCGCTCGGGCCAGATCGGGTTGGCGCGGAATGCCGCGAGCTCGTCGGGCGGCATGCCGACCGCATCCGTCATGAACCGGGCGAGCAGCGCGTCGAGGTCGCCGCGCGCGAGGTCGGTCTCGAGGGCCTCGAGGAGTCGATCGCTCGCCCGGCGGTCCGACGCGGCGCCGGGCATCGGCGCGCTCTCGTACGCGAGGACGCCCCGGATCGCGCTCGTTCGGCCGCTGGCCGCCAGCGCCAGCCGCCCACCGAGGGAATGGCCGATGACGCCGATCGGCCCGACCGCCCGGGTGACCGCTGCGATGTCGTCGAGCTCGCGTCCCGCGTCGTAGCCGGCGGCATCACCGGACGCCCCGCGGCCACGGCGGTCCATCGCGAACACCCGCCGATCCGCCGCAAGCATCGGGCCGACGACCCGCCACGTGCGGTGATCCGACGCGGTCCCGTGGATGAGGAGGATCGGCGGCTCCGGGCCGCCGCCGCCCGCGAACACGGCGATGCGCGTCCCGTCGCGTCCCGGGACCTCGAGCGCAGCCTCCTCGCCGAACGGCGCAACCACCCGATGAGCGTAGCGGCCGGTCGGAGGCCGACGCCCGCCGCGAGGGTCGACGACCATCGTCCCCGCCCGGCGTCGTCCTTTGTCGATGGTCCGCGGCGGGGCACCGCCGCACGCTCGTCACGAGCCCGCACACGAGGAACCCGCCATGACGACGACCGACACCGACCTGCTGCTGATCGAGACGCTCGCGACGACCGACATCGCGGCCCTCGCCCGCATCGAGTTCGCCGCCACCCGCGCCTACGGCGCGACGCTGCCGTTCATCGTCGCGTTCCGTCGTCATCGCCTGGTCGGGCTCGACGACCAGCGCCGCCTCGTCTACGCGTGGCGCGCCCTCGTCCATGACGCGGCGCCGCGCAGCGCGACGCCCGACCCCGACCCGAGCCCGACGACGCACCCGGTCGCCGCGAGGGCGAAAGCCGGCGTCAGTCCCGCCTGATCCCCGCGGCGGCGGCCTCGTCGACGATCCACGTCGCCTGCCGCAGCCTGGCCGCCCGAAGCGGCACTTCGCGCTTGTCGCCGCCGGGCCAGGCGGCCGCCAGCGGCTCGGCCTTGGACGATCCGGACGTCACCAGCAGGACCGACCGTGCGGCGGCGAGGATCCGGGGGTGCATCGTCACGCGCTCGACGTGCGGCTCCACGTGGGTCGGCGCCGGGACGCCGGCGCACAAGCCGGGCTCGTCCCACACGAGCGAACCCGGGAACACCGACAGCAGGTGACCGTCGGGACCGGCGCCCAGGATGACGAGGTCGAACACCGGCAGCCCGATGTCGTACTGCGGCACGAGCTCGCGCAGCGACTCCGCGTAGCGCGCCGCGGCCCAGGCGGGCCCGACGCCCCGTGCGAGCGCCTCCGGCACGGGGACCGGGTGGAGGTTCGTTGCCGGGATGAGGAGCCCCGCGAAGCCGTTCGCCTCGTCCGCGAGCAGCACCTGGTTGAACGGCAGCACGTTGGACAGCGGGTGGTCGGGCGGAACGAACCGGTCGTCGCCCCACCACGTGTGGATCCGCCCCCAGTCGAGACCGCCCGCGACGTCGGGCGCCTTCATCGCCCGGTAGATGCCGGGTGCCGACGAGCCGCCCGTGGTCGCCCAGTGCACGGGCGCGGTGGACGCCGCCAGGGCATCGCCGAGGACGCGCGCGATGTGCGACGCGGCGGTCGCGGAGACGTCATCCGCGTCGACCACCACCAGCTTCGGCTGTCCCGTCGGCTCCGTCCCGATCATGTCGCCTCCCCGCCCAGCTCCGCCGCCATGCGCAGCATCTCCACGGCCACCGGGTCCCGGCCGCCAACCTCGAGCGCCTCGCCGAGGAGGTCGACCTCGTTGCGGCGCGGCGCCTTGAACGTCCGGTCCATGTATTCGACGCCGTCGAGCCACGTGTGGACGTGGACGTTCTCCGCCTCGGCGGTGACGTCGGCGCGGAGCTCCGAGCCACGTCGCTCGGCGAGGATCTCGACGCGCAGCGTCGTGCCGGGCGGCATCTTCGAGGCGACCGGCCGGATGACGACCGAGACCTCGCCCGACGACGATCGCAGCCGGCCCGCGAGCCCGCGATGCATCGGCGCCCGCTCGCCGGGCCGCGGCCGGCTCGGCGTCGAGAGGCGACCACGCGGCTCGGCCGCCGACAGCGGCGCCACGACCCGCATCCCGAGCCGCGACCCGAGCCACGCGACGTGGTACAGCGGCTTGACGATGTTGGTCGTCCCCGGCGCGCCGGTCTCGTCGTGCGTGCCGTAGCCCACGGCGACGCGCCGGATCGACCCGAGGAACGGCGTGTACTCCGGCATGTCGAAGACCGACGCGATGGCCTCGCGCCAGCGCGCCTGGCGGACCATCGCGAAGTCGCGGATGGACAGCCGGGGGAACCGGTCGTAGAGCACGGCGAGCTGTCGAAGGCGCGGCAGCCCGTCGCCCGACCACGTCGACGCGTCGATCACGAGCCGGTCGGTCGACTCGAGCAGGGTCTGCGTCGGCACGGCACCGAGCGGCGGCTCGCCCGGCCACCACACGGTCACCGGCAGGTCGTGGATGAGCAGCGGCGCGACGAGCGCCGAGAGGTGGCGGCCCGTCTCGCCGCCCGCGGTCAGGAAGATCAGCTCGGTGCACGTCTCGGGGGCGTCGGCGCGGGGCAGGACGCAGTGCGCCTGGATCTTCGCGTCGAGCCACGGCGGCCCGTCGGGATCCGCGGACAGCACCACCACCGTCCGCGACGGGTGGCGGCCCGTGAGCCGCGAGATGATCTCGGCGGCGCGCGCCCCCACCTCAGGCTGGCGCGCGACCACCACGAGGTTCATCACCGAGGTGCGCGCCGCGATGTGCCTCCCGCCGGCCGTGTCCTCGCCGCCGGGGTCGATCATCAGGTTGGGCTCCGCCCAGATCCGGGCGAGCTCCTTCTCGATGTCGTCGATCGTGTGCGCGGTCGACGACCAGCGCATCGTCGGCTCGCCGGGCTTCGGCGGATCCGCCAGCGCCACCCGTCCGCCGCCCGCGGGGCGCGTGCCCACCGCGATGATGTCGCCGTACTGGCGCGACCCGCCGGAGCCGCCCGCCTCGACCATCAGCCGGGCCTCAGATCCGTCGCCAGCGCCGGCCGTCCCGGGCGAGCAGGTCGTCGGCGGCCTCGGGGCCCCACGTGCCCGCCTCGTAGTTGGGGAAGTCGGGCGGGCCCTCCTCGGCCCACGCCTGGATCACGGGGTCGACGATCGACCACGCCTCCTCGACCTCGTCCGCGCGGGTGAACAGCGACGCGTCGCCGAGGAGCGCGTCGAGGATCAGCGTCTCGTAGGCGTCGGGGCTGTCGACCTGGAACGCCGAGCCGTAGGTGAAGTCCATGGTCACGTTGCGGATGTCGACGCCCAGCCCCGGGACCTTCGCGCCGAAGCGCAGCATGATCCCCTCGTCGGGTTGGATCCGCATCGCGAGCAGGTTCGGCTCCGGGTCGGTGGCGCTGTCGCGGAACAGCCGGTGCGGCACGTCCTTGAACTGGATCGCGATCTCCGTCGCCCGCTTCGGCAACCGCTTGCCCATCCGCAGGTAGAACGGGACGCCCGACCAGCGCCAGTCGTCGACGAGGAGCCGCGCCGCGACGTACGTCTCCGTCTCGGACTGCGGGTTGACGTCCTCCTCCTGGCGATAGGCGATGACCGGCTGGCCGGACACCCAGCCCGGGCCGTACTGGCCGCGGACCACGTCGCGCGCGACCTGGTCGGGGCGCAGCTCCTGGATCGCGCGGATGACCTTCACCTTCTCGTCGCGCAGCGCGTCGGCGTCGAACGTCGCGGGCGGCTCCATCGCGACGAGGCTGAGGAGCTGGAGCAGGTGGTTCTGGAGGAAGTCGCGGCTCGCCCCGGTCTCCTCGTAGAACGCGCCGCGCCCCTCGATCCCGATCGACTCCGCCACCGTGATCTGCACGTGGTCGATGTGCCGGCGGTTCCAGATCGGCTCGAAGATGCCGTTCCCGAATCGGAAGACCAGCAGGTTGCGGACCGTCTCCTTCCCGAGGTAGTGGTCGATGCGGTAGACCTGCCGCTCGCGGAAGACCTTGCCGACCTCCCGGTTCAGCCGGATGGCCGACTCGAGGTCGTGCCCGAACGGCTTCTCGATGACGACGCGGCGCCAGCCGGCCTCGTGGTGCTCGTGATCGAGACCCGCCCGGCCGAGCCCCGCGACGATCTCCGCGAACGCGGACGGCTGCGTCGCGAGGTAGAAGATCCGGTTGCCACGCGTCCCCTGGTCCTCGTCGAGCTTGTCGAGGCGGGCCGCGAGGGCCTGGAACATCGTCGGGTCGCTGAAGTCGCCGCGGTGGTACGTGATCCGCTCGGCGAGGTCGTCCCAGGTCTCCTGGTCGACCGGCTGGACCCGGCTGAACTGGTCGAGCGACTGCTTGAGCTCGTCGCGGAACGCCTGGTCGGTGTACGGCCGCCGGCCGACGGCGACGATCTGGAACTCGTGCGGCAGCAGGTGCGTGCGCCACAGCTGGAACAGGGCGGGCACGACCTTCCGATGGGCGAGATCACCGGTGGCTCCGAACAGGACGAACGCTGCGGGATCGGGCACGCGCTCCAGCCTGAGCCCCTCGCGCAGCGGGTTCTCGAGGCCTCGCGTGCTCGCGGCGCGCCGCTTGCTCTCCGTCGCGAGGCGCAGGTCGCGCATCGTGCGCGGCGCCTCCTTGCGCGCGGGCGCCGGGGTGGCGGGTGCCGCCGGAGCGGGCTGCGTCTTCGTCGTCGCCATCTAGCGCGACCCCCATCCGAGCTGCGCTCGTACGCCACCGGTCCTCGTCACCCGGATGCCGGCAGCGATGCCCGGACCGTGGATCGTCGCCATCGCCCGAGACCGGCTACTCCGTCTTCACCGCGTGGCCGCCGAACTCGTTGCGCAGCGCCGCGAGCACCTTGCCGCCGTACGTGTCGTCCTGGCGCGATCGGAACCGGGTGAGGAGCGACAGGGTGATGACCGGCGCGGGCACGTCGCGGTCGATCGCCTCCTGGACGGTCCAGCGGCCCTCGCCCGAGTCCGCGACCCAGCCCTTGAGGTGCTCGAGGTCCGTGCCCTGGTCCTTGTACGCGCGCCCCAGCAGCTCGAGCAGCCACGACCGGACGACGGAGCCGTGCATCCACATCTCCGCGATCGCCGCGAGGTCGAGCCCGTAGTCGCTCGCGTGCATGATCTCGAAGCCCTCGGCGTACGCCTGCATCAGGCCGTACTCGATGCCGTTGTGGACCATCTTCACGTAGTGGCCGGACCCCGGGCCGCCGGTGTGGAGATAGCCGCCCTCCGGTGCGAGGGTCTTGAAGATCGGCTCGAGGGGCGCGACGTGCTCGCGCTCCCCGCCCACCATGAGCGCGTAGCCCACCTGGAGGCCCCAGACGCCGCCGCTGGTGCCGGCATCGACGTAGCCGATGCCCTTCTCCTTGAGCGCGGCGTGGCGCCGCACGTCGTCGTGGAAGTTGGTGTTGCCGCCGTCGATGATCGTGTCGCCGGGCTCGAGGTGCTCGAGGAGCTCCTCGATCTGCGCCTCCGTCGCGTCGCCCGCGGGGACCATGACCCACACCGCCCGCGGCTTCTGGAGCTTCTGCACGAGCTCGGCGATGGAGAACGCCCCCTCCGCGCCCTCGCCGACGATCTCCGTCGTCTTCTCGGGCGTCCGGTTGTAGGCGACGACCTGGTGACCGTCGCGAAGGAGCCGGCGAACCATGTTCGCGCCCATCCGGCCGAGGCCGATGAAGCCGATGTGCATTGGGGCAGTTCTCCGCTGTACCGCTGGGGGCGGCGGCCGGTCGCGTGGCCGGTCGGGGTCGTGGGCTAGAGCATAGGCCGTGGGTGTTCATCCGTCGCCTGTCGCGGCGTTGCGAGTTCCTTGCCGCGGCCTCGCGGACGCGGGCCGCGGAGCGGTCACCGTCGAGTCCCTATGCTCGTCCGATGCGACGACGCTCCGGGGTCCGCCGGTCGCGGGCGCCGGGACCCGCGACGACGCGCGTGCTCGCCGTCGGGCTGCCCGTCGCGGCGTTCGCGATCGGTGCGGGCGCCGAGCGGTCCCGGGCGTGTCGGGCGGCCGTCCTCGCGCTGGCCGTCCTTGCCGCGGCGAGCGGCGTCGCGGTGGCGGTCGCGCCGGGTCGGGCGGGCGCGAGACCGCGCGGTCCGAGACGCGCCCCGTGCCCGATCCGGCGGCTGATCGTCCTGATCCCCGCCCGTGACGAAGCCGTGGTGATCGGCGCGATCCTCGGCGACCTCGCCGCGCAGGAGCCGCTCGACGCGATCGACGTCGAGATCGTGGTCATCGACGACCGGTCCACCGACGGCACCGGCGACGTGGCGAGCGCCGCGATCGCCGCGTCGGGGCTCGATGCGCGCGCGCGGGTCGTCCGGCGCGCGTCCGGCGGGGACGGCAAGGGCGCGGCGCTCGCCAGCGTCCCCGTCCCCGGCACCGCGGACACGGCGCTCGTCGTCCTCGATGCGGACGCGCGCGTGGAGCCGTGGTTCCTGGCGCGCTGCGCGGCGGCCATGGACGGCGGTGCCGACGTCGTGACCGCGCGCCGGCGGATGCTCCGCCCGGCCGCGGGTGCGTCGCTCGCGCGGCTGCTCGCCGAGGCGCAGGACCACGAGCAGCTGGCCGACGAGCGCGTCCAGCGCGCGCGCCGGGCGGCGGGCGGCGCGTCGGAGCTGCGCGGCGATGGCATGGTCGTCCGCGCGGCGCTCGTCGCCCGCCTCGGCGGATGGGCAGCCGGCGCGCTATGCGAGGACCTCGACCTGTCCACGCGGGCGTACCTGCTGGCGGACGCCTCGGTCGACCGGCTCGCCGGCCTCGACGTCTGGGAGCAACCGGTTCTCGCGCTGCCCGCCCTCGTGCGCCAGCGGATCCGCTGGGCGGAGGGCCTGGTGCGCCGCGACCTGTCGGTCGTGCTGCCGGCCCAGCTCGACGCCGCGATCCCGGCACGGCGACGGCTCGATGCCCTCGCGTACGCCGCCCACGCGCTCGTGCCCTGGCTGGCCGCCGGGCTCGTCACCCGCGCCGTTCGCCCCGGGGCGTACCGCACGCCCGGGCTCGCGGCCGAGCTCGCAGGCGGATACGCGGTCGCGGGCCTGGCCGTCGCGCTCGCGACGACGCGCGACCTCGCGCTCGACGACGACGAGCCGCGACCGACGCGGCGAACGGCGGCCCGACGGATCGTCGGGACGCTCGCGCTCCAGTCGCTGTGGCTCGTCGCGCTACCCGTCGGCTGGCTCCGAACGGCACGCCGCCCGGCGGACCCGCGCTTCGTCCGCACCTCGCACGCGCCGAGCGCGGCGTTCGAACGCTCGGTCTCCCAACGGCCGCGGGCGTCCTAGCCCGTCGCGGACCCCCGCCGGATCGCGCGCGCGGATCCCGCGACGGATCGCACGACCCGCGGCCACGACCCACCGAGGTGCAGCCGCAGCAGCGCCAGGGCCGCGCCGCCGAAGTCCCACCCGTGGCGGACGACGAGCATCCGCGGTTCCCAGGCGGGATCGAACTTCTGCTTGAAGAACGCGAGCCCGCGGACGTCGTACACGGGCCTGATGGCGCGGGCCGCGACCGCGAGCACGCGCTCGGCGATCGGGCCAGACGTCACCTCGAGGCCGGACAGCGGCGCGAGCCCGAGCGACAGGCGACGGACGCCGTCGTTCCCGAGCTCGCCGATCGCGTCCGCGAGGCACAGCTCCACCGCCCCCGGCGTCCCGCCGCGGGCCCGACGCATCACGTCCAGCATCCAGCCGCCGTCCGCGCCCGTCGGCCGGAGCACGACGAACGCCGCCGGCCGATCGTCGGCGTCGAGCGCGGCCACGACCAGCGCCGGCCGCCGGTCGTCCGGCTCGAAGCGTCCGACGGTGAACCCCAGCGACGGACCGGCCTCGCGGCGCCACGCGGCGTCGAGCGCCGCGAGCGCCCGGATCGTCCGGGCATCGAGCGCGGCCATCCCGTCGCGCGTCGCGATCGTGCGCAGCCCGCCGCGTCGCGCCCGGGTCACGGTGTGGCGGAGGTTGGCGACGCGCGGCGAGCGGATGTCGAACGCCACCGGATCGATGACCGCGTCCCGCCCGACGGAGCACGCCGTCCACCCTTGTCCCCGGAGCTCGGCCGCGAACCGCGGCGATGCCTGGTACACGACCGGGACCACGTCCCGGCGCCGCGCATCCGCGACCCATGTCTCGAACAGGGCGGACGCTGTGGCCGGGTCCCCGGCCGGGTCGCCGAGCACGACGCCGGTCCGTCCCGCCATCGCGACCACGAGCACCGCCCGCTCCGCCGGGTCCGCGAACGGGACGCACGCCTCCTCTTCCTGGTACGGCCGCAGCGAGCCCGCGCCGACCCGCCGGAGCGTTCGACGCGCCGCGGCGACGGCCTCGGCCGGCCTCGTGTCGGGAGCCGGCTCGAGCACGGTGACGGCGGCCACGAGATAGGCGATGCGGGCGACGACGAGCGCGACTCCGACGGTCGCGAGCCCCGGCACGGGCAGCGGCGTCGCGAGGTCGAACAGGCTCCCGATCGCGTCGACCGCATCCCGCACCGCCGCGCCGCCGCGGACCGCCTCGAACGTCCCGAGCCCGACGACCAGGCCGCCCCCCGCGAGCAGGCCCGCCGCGAGCACCGTGTCCCGCTGGCTGGTCGTGACGTGATACCGGCGGCGCGTGGCGATGAGCAGGCTCGCGACCACGACGGCGGCGATGGCCCCGATCGGATGCCCGAGCTGCCCGCCCTGGACCACGACCGCGCCGGCCATCGCGAGAAGCCCGAGCCAGAAGCCCAGCCGCTTGCCACGGGCGATCGCGATCGCCACGAGCAGCAGCACCGTGCTCGACAGCTCGGCGCTCAGCCAGTCGCCGCCGACGGGCCCAGCCGGCAGGATTCGCCACATCCCGAGGGGATCGCCGCCCGTGATCGCCACCTCGTCGGCCGAGAACGAGCAGATGACGAGGACGAGCGCCGGGACGAGCCCCAGCAGCGCTCGCGGCTCGATGCCCGCGATGACGGTTTGCGCGCCGTGCCACGCGCGCCGGGCGACGCCGCTCACCCGAACACCCCGAGCGCCGCCCAGCGTTCGCCGAGCGTCGTCAGCGCCTTCGGCTCGACGCTCCGGACCGCGGACCACGCGTGGCCGAGCGGAGTCGGGAAGAGCGCGACGGAGATGCCCTCGTTGTGGAGCGTCGACGCGAAGGCCGAGTACTGCGGCCCGAAGAACGGCTCGTGCGGCGAGGCCGAGAGCTCGAAGAACAGGTCCGGCGCGAGCGACCGCGCCACGGCCGGCGCCATGAGCAGCGGCGACGACGCCGCCTCGAGCGCCGGGCTGCCGCCGAACGGGCGCCACGCGTTGGGCGTCTCGGGCGAGCGGATGCCGGCCTGGTAGTAGCCGCTGAACGAGACCGCGGATCGGAACACGTCCGGGTGCCGGAGCTCGAGCGTCGCCGCGCAGTAGCCGCCCTGCGAGAAGCCCATCACCGCACGCGCCTCGGGCGTCGCCATCGTCCGGAAGCGGCGGTCGACGTATGGCACGACGGTCTGGGTGAGGTAGGTGTCGAACCACTCGCGGCCGTTCGCCGCGTTCGCGCACTCGTCGTCGACGAACGCGCCCCCGTGCTCCGACACGAACGCGACGATCGACGCCGGCATCGCGCCGCTCGTGATCAGCGAGTCGAGGGTCGCCTGCATGTCGCCGGCGGTGGTCCAGCCGCCGGTCAGGTCCCACGGCACCTCGTAGATGACCGGGTAGCGCAGCGTCGAGGTCGCGTAGCCCGGCGGCAGGTAGATCGTGACCTGGGCGGACGGCTTGGTCCCGCCGACCCACGGCCCCGGGAACGTCGCAACGGTCGTGGACCCGGCGCCGCTGGGCCGCCAGCGCTCCCACGGCCGATCCGTCGCGAGGACCCGTGCCGCAGGCTGCGCCGTCCCGGAAGCCGCCGTGCCCGGCACGACGCCTGTCTGGTCGAGCGTCGCGGGCGGCAGGGCCGGCCCGTTCTCGGGCGGCGGCACCTCGGCGGTCGCCGCGGATCCCGCGACCGTCGCGCCGCCCGATCGCATGTCGACGTCGGGGGTGTAGTTGACCATGTCGCCGAACACCGGCAGCGTGACGGCGAGGAGCGCGGCGGCCGCGACGACCGCGGCGGGGCGGACGATCCTCGCGCGACGGCGCGGACGCCGCGCCAAGGCCCCGACGTCCGCGGCGGCGAGCACCAGCCAGCGCCGGACGATGAGCGCGAGCGACGCCGTCGCCCACGCGACGATGGCGAGCGCGATCACGAACGTGACCAGCGTCGCCGCCCAGCCGAGGGCCGTGAACGAGCCGGCCCCGCCACCGGCCGCCATCGCCGCGGTCGTCTCGTGCCGGAACGTCGCCTGGAACTCGAGCGCGCCGACCGCCATGCCCGCGAGCGAGGCGACGAGCGCCGCGCGGGTCACGAGCACCGCCAGCGCGACGACGACCGCCTCGGCGATGAACGCGGTCAGCAGCTGCGCCCGGTCCGGGTCGAACCCCATCACCTGCAGCGCGGCGTTCGCGTCCTCGAGCGTCCCCGACCCGCGGAGCACGAGGGAGGTGACCAGCGCGACGGCGAGGGCCGCAGCCGGTCGCGCGAGGCGCATCGACCATGCCGGCAAGCGTCGGCGCAGCATCGTCATGTCCGTGCCCTGTTCGGTCCTCACCCCCGGAACTGCAGGGCCACTGTCGTCCGCGGACGCCACCGCGACAACCAAGCGTCGATGAAGAATCGCCGCCCGAACCGACATCAAGATGTCGGCCGCGTTACGCAGCCCCGACGCGCCGGGCGGCGGCGCGCGACGAGCCCCTAGGACGCCTCGCCCATCGACGCGGCTTCCATCGCGAGGACCTTCCGTAGCCGCCGCTCGTGACGCGGCTCGCCGCTGAACCGCGCGCCCAGGAACGCGACGCAGCACTCGACCGCCGGCTCGACGCCGATCACGCGCGCGCCGAGGGTCAGGACGTTCATGTCGTCGTGCTCGACGCCCTGGTGCGCCGAGTACGTGTCGTGGCAGATCGCCGTCCGGACGCCGCGCATCTTGTTCGCCGCCACCGACGCGCCGACGCCGGACCCGCAGATCAGGATGCCGCGATCCGCGCGGCCCTCCTGGATCGCGAGGCCCAACCGCTGCGCGAAGTCCGGGTAGTCGTCCTCGGGATCCGAGCCGTCACCGCCGAGGTCGATGAGCTCGTGCTCGCCCGCGGTCAGGCCGGTGAGCCGGCGGACGATCTCGTCCTTGAACCGCGCCCCGGCGTGGTCCGCGGCGAACGCGACGCGCACTGTGCGCTCTCCTTTCGAGCGGCGCTCGGTGGCCGCGGTCACGCCCCGCGGGCCACCGGCCGGAGGATGTCAGTCGTGTCCCGGGTCGTCGGACCCCGTGCGGTCGACGCCCGGGTCGTCGTCGCCGAGCGTCGGGTGCTCGCCGTGCGGGGACCCGAGGGTCTTCATCCGCCCATGGAGCCCTTCGCGGACGACCCGGCGTCCGACGTCGGCGACCCGGTCGACCGTGAACCCGAACTCCTTGAAGATCGTTCCGGCCGGCGCGCTGGCCCCGAAGTGGTCGAGCCCGATGATCGCCCCCTCGGAGCCCACGTACCGCTCCCAGCCGAGCGACACGCCGACCTCGACGGACACCCGCTTCGTGACCGAGGGCGGCAGCACCTTGTCACGGTACGCCTGGTCCTGGGCCTCGAAGCGCTCCCAGCACGGCAGGCTGACGACCCGCGTCGGGATGCCGTCGCGCTCCAGCTGATCCGCCGCATGGAACGCGAGCTGGAGCTCGGACCCGGTGCCGATGAGGATCAGCTGCGGCTCCTGGGCGCCGGACGAGCCGCCGGCCTCGCGCAGGACGTAGCCGCCGCGGCGGACGCCCTCGCGTGCCATCTCCTTCGTGCCGGGCAGCGTCGGCAGCTTCTGGCGGGTGAGCGCGAGGGCCACGGGGCCTGACAGTGCGCCGGCGAGCGCCGGCCGCTCGACCGCCAGCGCCCAGGCGGCGATCGCCTCGTTCGCGTCGCCCGGCCGCACGAACCACAGGTTGGGGATCGCGCGCAGCGCCGCGTAGTGCTCGACCGGCTGGTGCGTCGGGCCGTCCTCGCCGAGGCCCACCGAGTCGTGGGTCCAGACGTACACGACGTGCAGCTCGGACAGGGCGGCGAGCCGGACGGAGCCGCGCATGTAGTCGCTGAACGTGAGGAACGTCGCGCAGTACGGCAGGAAGCCGCCGTGGTACTCGATGCCGTTGGTGATCGAGCCCATGCCGTGCTCGCGCACGCCGAACCGCAGGTTGCGCCCGGGATGGTCGGCCTCGAAGTGGTCCGGCCCGTTCGCCTTGACGTCGGTCAGGTTGGACTCGGACAGGTCGGCGGACCCGCCGAACAGCTCCGGGACGGGCCCGGCAAGCGCCTGGATCGCGTCCTGGCTGGCGTTGCGGGTCGCGATCTCCGAGCCGACCTCGTAGACCGGCAGGCCGTCGTCCCAGGCCGGGTTGAGCCGCCCGGCGAGGCGCCGCTTGAGCTCGGCCGCGTCGTCGGGGAACGCCTCGGCGTACGCGGCGAGCCGATCCTCCCAGCGATCGACGAGCTCCCGGCCCTGGTCGATCGCGCGCCGGAACAGCTGGAGGGCGTCGTCCGGGACGAAGAACGTCTTGTCCGGGTCCCAGCCGTACGCCTCCTTGGTCAGCCGGACCTCGTCCGGGCCGAGCGGCGAGCCGTGCGCCTTCTGGGTGTCCTGCTTGTTGGGCGAGCCGAACCCGATGTGCGTCCGGACGGCGATCATCGACGGCCGCTCGTCGGCCTCCGCCGCGTCGAGCGCGCGGTCGATCGCCTCGACGTCGGTCCCGTCCTCGACGCGCTGTGTGTGCCAGCCATAGGCGGCGTACCGGCCGAGGACGTCCTCGCTGAACGCCCACGCCGTCGGCCCATCGAGCTGGATGTGGTTGTCGTCGTACAGGGCGATCAGCTTGCCCAGGCGCTGGTGACCGGCGATGGAGCTCGCCTCCGCCGAGACGCCCTCCTGGAGGTCCCCGTCGGAGCAGATCACGTACGTGCGGTGGTCGACGATCTCGTGGCCGGGGCGGTTGAACTCGAACCCGAGCCGGCGCTCGGCGATGGCCATCCCGACGGCGTTCGCAAGGCCCTGGCCGAGCGGCCCGGTCGTCGCCTCCACGCCCGGCGTGAGGCCGTACTCGGGGTGACCTGGCGTGATCGACCCCCACTGGCGGAACTGCTTGAGGTCGTCGAGCTCGACGCCGTACCCCGTGAGGTACAGCAGCGAGTAGAGGAGCATCGACGCGTGCCCGGCGCTCAGCACGAACCGGTCGCGGTTGGGCCACGCCGGGTTCGACGGCGCATGCCGGAGGTGGCGGGTCCACAGCGTGAAGGCCATCGGCGCCATGCCCATCGGGGCGCCGGGGTGGCCGGAGTTCGCCTGCTGGACGCCGTCGATCGCGAGCGTGCGGATGGTGTCGATGGCGAGCCGCTCGAGCTGGCCGGTCGCGAGGGTCATCGCTGGTCTCCGGGATGCGCGGGGGTCGCGTCTGGACGGACTGCGGGCGCGGGTCGTACCCGGCAGCGCGGCGCGTGCGGCCGCGAGAGCCCATCGTACCGCGCGGACCTTGCGGCCCCGTCGCGCCGCGGGCCGTCCGCGGCCTATCCTCCGAGGCGATGCCGATCCTGCCGACCCGCCGCGCGCTCTCCGCCCGGCGCCGCCGCCGAACGCTCGCGTCGCAGGCGGCGCGGCCGTCGGTCGTCGTCCTCGGCGACCTGGTGCTCGACATCGTCGTCACTCCGGACCGCGCGCTGGAGCGCGGGAGCGACGTCACGGGGCAGGTTCGTATCCGCCAGGGCGGGTCCGCGGCCTCCGCCGCGCGGTGGCTGGGTCGCCTGGGGGCGCGGAGCTCGCTGATCTGCGCGATCGGCCGCGATTCGCCCGGTCGCGCGCTGGTCGCCGCGCTCACCGCCGACGGCGTCACGGTGCACGCCGTTCGCGTCGCCGGGGCGCGCACCGGACGCATCGGCGTCGTCGTCGAGGGGACGGGCGAGCGATCGTTCGTCACGGAGCGCGGCGCGGCCCTCCGGCTGCGCCCCGACGACCTCCGCCCCGCGTGGTTCGAGGGCGCGGGCGTGCTGCACCTCCCGGCGTACTCGCTGCTGGATCAGCCGCTCGGCGACGCGGGGCTCGCGGCGATCAACCACGCTCGCGTCGCGGGCGCGCGGGTGACGGTCGACCTCGCCTCGGCGGCGCCGCTCCTCGCACGCGGGCGCGACGAGGCGCTGCTCCTCCTGCACCGCGCGGATCCGGACCTGCTGTTCTCGACCGCCGACGAGGCGCGGGCGCTGCTCGGGCCGCGCCGCGAGCGCGACCTGCTCGATCTCGCGCCCGTCGCGATCGTCAAGCGCGGCCGCGAGGGCGCGACGATCCTCGCCCGCGACGCCGGCGAACGGCTGCGGTTCGAGGTGGCGACGACGCCGATCCAGCCGTCGGACACGACGGGCGCCGGCGACGCGTTCGACGCCGGGTTCCTCGCGGGCTGGCTGGACGCCCTCGGGCGGGGCCTGGCGCCCGTCGCCGCGCTCCAGCGCGGGGCGCTCCTCGGCAACCGGACGGCGCACCGTCACCTGTCGTCGCCGCCGGGCGAGCTGCCGCTCGGCTGACGCGGGACGTACCCTCGCACGATGATCCCCGCCGACCGTCTCGTCATCGCCCCCGAGGTCGCCGACGCGCTGCACGACGGCCGCCCCGTCGTCGCCCTCGAGTCCACGCTCATCAGCCACGGGCTGCCGTATCCGCAGAATGTCGAGGTGGCGACGGGCTCCGAGACGGCGGTGCGCTCGTCCGGCGCCGTCCCCGCGACCGTGGCGCTCCACGGCGGCCGGCTCCTCGTCGGGCTGTCGCGCGATGAGCTCGAGATGCTCGCGACGGCGCCGCGGGGCTCCGTGATCAAGGCGTCACGCCCGAATCTGGGCTACGCCATCGCGTCGGGCGGCTGGGGCGCGACGACCGTCGCCGCGACGATGATCGCGGCGCACGCCGCCGGGATCCGCGTGTTCGCGACCGGGGGCATCGGCGGCGTCCACGTGGGGGCCATCGACGGGACGTCCCCGACCTTCGACATCTCCGCGGACCTCGACGAGCTGGCCCGCACGCCGGTCGCCGTCGTGTGCGCCGGCCCCAAGGCGATCCTCGACGTGCCGCGGACGCTCGAGTACCTCGAGACGCGCGGCGTTCCGGTGGTCGCGCTGGGCATCGACGAGGTGCCCGGGTTCTACAGCCGCGGCTCGGGGATTCCGGCGCCCACGTTCGTCGCCGACGTCGCGGGTGCCGCCGCGGTGGTGCGAGCCCACGAGGCGCTGGGCCTCGGGTCGGGGCTCGTGATCTGCAACCCGGTCCCGGCCGCCGACGCGCTGCCGCTCGCCGTGGCGCGCGCCGCGATCCAGGACGCGCTGCGGGAGGCCGAGGCGAAGGGCGTCCGCGCGGGCGAGGTGACGCCGTTCCTCCTGGCCCGGGTCGCCGAGATCACGGACGGCGCCTCCGTGAAGGCCAACATCGCGCTGATCACGGACAACGCGCGCGTCGCGGGCCTGCTGGCGGGCGAGCTCGCCGACAAGCGCTGAACGCAGCCGGGTTTCCCGCAAACCCTCCGGAAACGGAGGCGCCGGCCCGGCCACGAGGGCCGGACCGGCGCCGGATCGGCGACGAGCCTTGGAGTGGGGAAGTGTCTGGTCAGGCGGCCTTCCTGGCGGCCGCCGGGCGGGTCGCGGGAGCGACCCGCGTCACCGCCGCGGGCGGGACGAAGCCCGAGAACGTCACGAGCCGGTCCGCCTGGACGCGGTATGCGGCGCTCGACGGGGCGGTCGCCACGGGGCGAGGACGGTGGAGGCTCGTGAGGTTGCGCATCGCGGTGGACTCCGGTGGTGAGGGCGGGTTCGAGGTGATCGCATCGTCGGCGCGATCCGGCGCCGGCGGCATCGGCGGCCGCCGGCTCCGGAAGTGGACGAACGACGATCCCGGGCTCAGGACAGCGGGACCACGATGCCGGGCGGCGTCAGGTTCCCGGGGCCGAGGAGGAACTCGCCGGGCATCGGGTGGTGGACGAGGGGCCGCACCTCCGCCATCGGGGTCGCGGCGGTGGCCCCGCCGAGGAACCCGGCGGCGACGGCGGCGGCCGCGAGCACGACGCCGGCGATCGCGGACAGCTGGCCGCGCTCCGACCGCGCGCTGCGACGTGCGGCGGGCGCCCCGCCGCGCGGGTACGGCGACGCCGGACCGAGCGCGTTGAGGTAGCGGATCGCGGGGAAGGACGGATCGGTCGGGTTGGTGACGAACATCGGATGAGCCTCTCGACGTGTGACGGTGCAATGGGACGACGATCGAGTGAGTACGATCGGTCGTACTTAGTACGCCGAAGACGATACGAACGGTCGTGCTAACTTCGGCATCGACGCCCGCCCGCAACGCACGGAGGACAAACGACGTATGGCCGTCCCGGCCACCCGAGCCGTCAGGAGCGACGGGATCCGCAGCCGCGAGGCGATCCTCCGAACCGCGGCGAGCCTCGCGACCGTGCGCGGCCTCGAGGCGCTGTCGCTCGGCGAGCTCGCCGCCGAAGTGGGGATGAGCAAGAGCGGGATGTACGCGCACTTCGGGTCCAAGGAGGAGCTGCAGCTCGCAACGGTCGCGGCCGCGAAGTCGATCTTCGAGGACGTCGTCCTGGGCCCCGCGAGCGCGTACCCGCCCGGCCGCGATGGCCTCATCGCGCTCGCCGACCTGTTCATGGAGCACATCCGCCGGCGCATCTTTCCGGGCGGCTGCTTCTTCGACGCCACCTTCGACGAGCTGCTCTCGTACCCCGGTCCAGTGCTCGATGCCGTCATTGACGTCCGCCGCGACTTCCGGCAGCGGTTCCACGACCACCTCGAGGCGGCCGCGACGGCCGGCGAGCTGCCTCCCGGGGCGGATCTGGAGCAGCTCGAGTTCGACGTCATGGCCGGGATGAGCCTGGGCGAGGACCTGTTCCGGGCGCAGGGCGACGGCCGCGTCATCGACCTTGCCGAACGCGCCGTCCGGCTGCGGATGGGCGTTCCCGCGGACTACCGTCCTGTTCGATCGCGCTAAACCGCGTGTAAGACGGTCATCTTCCAACGCGGGCGGGGATCGTGCTAGGATGCGCGTCCCGCACGAGGTTCCCACCGGCTGCGCATGTCCGTCGACACCGGTTCCGCCCTGCCCCCCGCGATCTCGGTCGCCGGCCTGCGGCGCGTCTACGAGACGAAGCCGCAGCCCGTCGTCGCGCTCGCCGGCGTGGACCTCGAAGTCCGTCCCGGCGAGTTCTTCGGCCTGCTCGGGCCGAACGGCGCCGGCAAGACGACCCTCATCAAGATCCTGACGACGCTCCTGCTGCCGACCTCAGGCGAGGCGCGGATCTTCGGCTTCGACGTGTCGACCGAGAGCAACCGGATCCGCCGGATCATGAACATGGTCGCGGGCGGCGAGCAGTCGGGCTACGGGATCCTCACGGTCCGCGAGCAGCTGTGGATGTTCACCCAGTTCTACGGCCTCGAGGCGCGCGAGGGCTGGCGGCGGGTCGACGAGCTGATCGAGGCTGTCGGGATGGGAGATCAGCGGCTGCAGCGCGTGAGCACGCTGTCGACCGGCCAGCGCCAGAAGATGAACATGGCTCGCGGTCTCCTCAACGACCCGTGGATCCTGTTCCTCGACGAGCCGACGCTCGGGCTCGACGTGGCCGCCGCCCGCGGGATCCGCGACCTCGTCCTTGCCTGGAAGGCGGCCGTCCCGGGCCGCACCGTCCTGCTCACGACGCACTACATGGCCGAGGCCGACGAGCTCTGCGAACGGATCGCGATCGTGGACCACGGCCGGATCCTCGCGATCGGCACGCCCGACGAGCTCAAGAAGCGCGTCCAGCGCGAGTCGATCTTCCGGCTCGAGGTCGACCACCTCGACGGCGGCGCGCCGTCGCTCGCCCGGCTCCCGGGTGTCGTGTCGGCGTCCCTCGCCGCCGACTCGGACCCGGAGCAGCAGCGCGTCGCGGTCAACCTCGTGCTCACCGAGGACGCGGCGCTGGGCGCGGTCGTCAGCGCGCTCGGGGGCCTCGGCTCCCAGATCCTCGCCCTGCGCAAGTCGGAGCCGACCCTCGAGGACGTGTTCGTCGAGCTCGTCGGCCGCGGGTTCAGCGAGGAGACCGAGCCGCCGGTGCCGGTCGGGGCCGAGGCGTGAGCGCGATCCCCGTCGACCGCGCCCGGGTCGATCGCTCGGCGGTCTTCGCACACTCGCGGGGCGGCACGGATCCCCGGACCGCGGCCCGCTGGACGCGGCGCCAGGTGGCCGCGAACAACATGCGCGCGCTGATCGGGCGCGCGTACCCGCGCGTGCGAGGGATGGTCCGCGAGCCGAGCTGGCTGTTCTTCGAGATCCTGCTGCCGTTCCTGACCACGTCGGCGTTCGTGTTCGTCTACCGCGCCCTCCAGGCGCCCGAGGCGTACATCGGGTTCGTCGTCCTCGGCGGGGCGCTGTCGGCGTTCTGGCTCAACGTCGTCTGGATGATGGCCGGGCAGCTGTACTGGGAGAAGAGCCAGGGCAACCTCGAGCTGTACTTCGCCGCGCCGATGAACCTGATGGCGATCCTGCTCGGCATGGCGATCGGCGGACTCGTCATGAGCTCGCTCCGGGCGGCCGCGGTGCTCGTCATCTCGACGCTCGTCTACGGCGTCACGTTCTCCGTCGACCAGTGGCTGCTCGTCGTCGTCGTGTTCGTGCTGACCCTGTCGGCGCTCTACGGCCTCGGGATGATGCTCGCGAGCCTGTTCCTGCTGTGGGGCCGGGAGGCGTTCCACATGACGAACGTGCTGATCGAGCCCGTGTACTTCGTGTCCGGGCTCAACTTCCCGGTGGGCCGCCTCGGCGCGCTGGGCGCGCTCGCCATCGCGACGCTGCCGTTCGCCGTGGGCCTGGACGCGATGCGGCAGCTCGTGTTCGCGGGCCAGCCGTACATCACCGGCACGCCGTCGCCCGAGCTGGAGGCGCTGATCCTGCTCGGGATGACGATCGTGTTCACGCTGCTCGCCCGGTGGACGATCCACCGCATCGAGCGGATCGCCCGGCATCGCGGCACGCTGTCGATCCGCTGGCAATGAGCGCGATCACCTCGCCCGGCCACGGCTCCGGCCCGGCATCGCCCGTCCCGGCCGGGCTCGGCCAGCTCGACGCCGGCCGGTTCGACCCCAAGCGGACCGAAGGCGCGGGCCTCGCCGACACGGTCCGGAGCCTCCGCACCGCGCTCCTGCTCGGCTGGCGGATCGAGTCCAACTGGACCGACCCGACGCTGTTCGTGATCTACACGGTCGCGAAGCCGGTCGCGTCGCTGCTGCTGCTCGTCGTGATGATCCAGATCATCGGCGGCTCGGCGTCGGACGCGACGCGGACGTTCGTGATCCTCGGCAGCGCCCTGTGGGCCACGGTGATCGCCGGCATCCAGGGGCCGGCCTGGTCGGTCCTCGACGACCGGGAGCGGTACCGGATGCTCAAGTACGTCGCGGTCAGCCCGTCACGGCTCCTCGTCACGCTGGTGGGTCGCGGCGGCGCGCGGCTGGCCGCGGGCGCGATGGGCACGGCTGTCGCGCTCCTGTTCTCGGTGATCATCCTCGGGCTGCGCATCGACCTCGGCGCCGTCCAGTGGCCGTATCTCCTCGTGGTGCTCGTCCTGGGAATCGTCCCGGTGATCGCGATCGGCGTCGTGCTCGCCGCGATCTGCCTGCAGACACGGCAGGAGAGCTGGTCCTACCCGGACGCGCTCGCCGGGGCGATGTTCCTGGTCACCGGCGTCGTGTTCCCGCTGGCCGTGCTGCCGGACCCGATCGAGGTCCTCGGGCTGCTGAACCCGATCACGTGGTGGGTCGACGGCGTCCGGCGCGCCATCGTGCCGTCGGGACCGTCCTCGATCGGCGGCCAGGGATCGCTGTGGACGGCCGTCACCGGAACGTCGGCGCCCGACGGGCTCCAGGTCATCGCCGCCTTGTTGCTGACCGGGGCGCTCGTTACACTCGCGGCGACCGCCATCTTCCGGTCGAGCGAGCGTCGCGCCCGGGACCAGGGGCTGCTCGACCGGACCACCGGCTCGTAGCCGTCGGGGCTGCCGCCGGGCGGACTCGGGTCCGGGGCGCAGCGAGGGAGCAGCCATGCGGATCTACGAGGGCAGCCCGAGGCAGGACTTCGAGGAGGTCTTCCGGTCCATCGGCGCCTTCATCGACAGCCACGGCATGCGCGACATCCTGCTGCTCGAGGTTCCCGACGGGTTCGTGGTCCAGGGCCTGATCACCGCCGGCGCGTCGCAGGGTTCCGCGTGGTCCGAGTCGGTCGGGTCGATCTCCAAGGAGACGCTGTCCTTCCTCGACGACGACATCGCGAAGTTCATGGAGGAGGCTGCGGCGCGCCGGGCGAGCGGCCAGGAGGCGTCCGGCAAGGGCGGCCAGTACGAGCGCGCGCTGCGCGTGATCGGCCACTGGATGGACACCCAGCACCCCAAGGACGTGTTCCTGTTCGAGCAGGCGGGCTCGTACGTGATCCGGCTGCACGTCGCCGGGCAGGCGGGCTCGCATCATGAGCTCGCGGAGTTCACCAAGGACGACGTCGAGTCGCTGGTCACCGAGGGGCCGAACCTGCGGGTGCCGCCGCGCCCGACCGGGGTCGCGTGGGGCGAGACTCCCGGCTGATCCGCAAGCCTCCGGGCGCGGGCTGCAACGCGCCTGCCCGTGACATCGCTCGCGGCCCGGGGCACAATCGGGCCCATCCGGAACCGGAAGGAGGCCTCCCATGAAGGCACTGAAGACCGTCGCCGTCGCCCTCGGCATCACGCTCGGCGCCCTGATCGTGATCCCGCTGCTCGTCCTCGCCGGGCTGTTCGTCTGGCTCAAGCTCACCGAGGAGGACGACGAGGAGGCGCTCGAGCTCGAGCAGGAAGGCGCCTGATCCAGGCGCCCGCGCCGGCGGACAGCCCGTCCGCCGCAGTCCCCGCCGCCCGTCCGACGCCCGCCGACCCGGCGGGCGTCTCCGTTTCCTCGCCCCGGCCCGTTCCGGTCCGCGAGCGCCGCCTCGCCGAGGCCGGCGTCATGGCCACGGTGGTCATGTGGTCCGCGAACTTCGTCATCGTCAAGGCGGCGATCACGGTGCTCGGCCCGCTGACGTTCACCTCGGCCCGCTACGTCGTGGCCGCCGTCACGCTGTTCGCCCTGGTTCGCTGGCGGCTCGGGCCGGTGCGTCCGCCGGTCCGCACGGCGCTCACGATGATGGGTCTCGGGGTGCTCGGGTTCGGCGCGTACCAGCTGCTGTGGTCGGTGGGGCTGACGCAGATCACCGCGGGCGACTCCGCGCTGCTCATCGCTGCCGCGCCGGTGCTCACGGCGATCCTGGCGGCGCTCGTGGGCCTCGACCGGCTGACGCCGCCCAAGCTCGTCGGCGCGCTCGTCGCGTTCCTCGGTGTGGCGGTGGTGATCGCCGCCGGCCACGAGCTGTCGCTGGGCAGCTCGCTCGTAGGCGACGCGCTGACGCTCGGCGCGTCCGTGCTGTGGGCGATCTACACCGTGGCGGCGACACGCATGCTCCGTGAGGTCGACCCGCTCCAGGCGACGGCGTGGGCCGTGTTCGGCGGGATGCTGTTCCTGCTGCCGTTCGGCGCCTGGGAAGCCCTCACCGCGCCACCCGCCGCGGTCACCGTGCCGGCCCTGGTCGCGATCCTCTACTCGGGCGCGCTCGCCGCCGGGATCGCGAACGTGTTCCTGTTCAACGCGATCCGGCTCGTCGGCCCGACCCGGGTCACCGTCTCGCAGTTCCTGGTGCCGTTCGGGGCGGTGCTGCTCGGGGCCTGGCTGCTCGGCGAGCCGGTCGGCGCCGCGCAGGTCGTCGGTGGCGCGGTGATCATCGTCGGGGTCTGGCTGACCCGCCGGCGGACGATCCTCCCCGGCGGCCTCCGCCGCGCGATCGCCGAATGACGAGGCCGCTCGACCCCGTCGACGGCGAGGCGCCCGAGCCCGTCCACGGCGAGCCGCCCGAGCACACCGCGCACGCGGAGCCGGCCTGGCGTCCGCCGCTGCCAGACCCGCCGACGTCATCGCCGCTGCCGCGCGCGCCCGTCCCGCCGCTCGAGCCCGGGGCGCCGCCCATCGCGCTCCTGGTGGACTACGACGGGACGATCGCCCAGACCGACGTCTCGGACACCCTCATGGCCGCGTTCGTCACCGGCGAGTGGGAGGCCTGGGTCGCCGACTACGACGCTGGCCGCGTGGGGTCGCGGCGCCTGATGTCGTGGGAGGTGGGGCTGATCGACGCGGACCCCGACGCGCTCCGCGCCAAGGCCGCCGCGCAGCCACACGACCCCGGGTTCGTGCCGTTCGCCGAGCGGGCGCGGGCCGCGGGGATCCCGATCGAGGTCGTGTCCGACGGATTCGGGTTCTTCATCGAGCCGGCGCTCGCGTCGCTGGGCGTCGGCTGGATCCCGGTCGTGACAGCGGCGACGACGTTCGGCCCCGGCGGGGCGAGGATCGATTTCCCAAACGGCAACGCCGCGTGCTTCGTGTGCGGTACCTGCAAGCGCGACCGCGTCCTCGCGCACCAGGCCGCGGGCCGGCGGGTCGTCTTCGTCGGCGACGGCGAGTCCGACCGCTACGCGGCGGGCTACAGCGACGTGGTGTTCGCCAAGCACTCGCTCGAGGCGTTCTGCCAGGAGCGCGGCTGGCCGTACCGGCGATGGACGTCGTTCGCGGAGATCGACCGATGGCTCGATGCGGAGGTCGCGACGTTCGGGTCGGACCCTGGGGCGTACCCGCGGCCCGTCCAGCGGCCGTTGTTCTGCGGCGCCGAGGTGTGGGGTCCCGGCCGCTTCGATCCCCCGGTGCCGACGCCGCCGTCCGAGGGCGAGGTCCCGGGCTGAGCCCCGGCTCGGCGCGGGCCCGCGGCCGCGGTCGCTGCCCGGCGCCGGCGATGCGCGCGGTGCGTGCTGCCCGCTGCCCGCGGCTCCGCCGCACCCGCCCCGGCTGCCCGCGCTGCCCGTCGCGACCGTGAGTCGCTGAAACCCGGGCGAGGGCCTCCGGTCCAGCGACTCATCGTCGCGCCAAGCCCGTCGGCACACACCTCGGGGTTCGACCCGCGACTCACGGTCGCGATGGCGGGAGCCTCGCGCGGCCGTACCCAACCGTTCAGCGACGGAGGGTCGCGACCCGACCGGATCCCGGACGCGGCGCATCCCGGACGGCAGGCCGGCGCCTCGGCGCCCTGAGCGTCACGCCGCGCCCCACCCGTCGAACCGTGCGAACTGCTCGAACGGGACCCACCCTCGCTTCAGGCTCGGCGACCGCACGTCCGGGATCGGCCGTCCGACCGGCATGACGCCGATCGGCGTGAACTCCGCGGGGATCCCGAGCAGCTCCCGCAGCGCGTCGACGTCGGGCCCGATGAACCCGCAGCCGAGGCCCTCGTCGACCGCCGCGAGCATCACGTTCTGCATCGTCGCGCCGATGTCGACCCACCAGTACGGGATCGGCCACTCGATCTCCTTGCCGTCCGGCAGGAGCTTGTCCGGCTCGCGATAGCGGCGGTGATAGATCGCCTCGGAGACGCACGGGACGAACTGCGCCGCGCACTCCGAGACCCACGGCCCGAACACGTCCACCATCTCGTCCTCGCCGCACGCGCGCGCGACGGCCTTGCGCAGCGCCTGCTCCGTCACGACGACGACCCGCTGGCCCTGGCTGAAGCCCGCCGACGGCGTCCGCTGCGCCAGCCGGGCGATGCGCTCGATGACCTCGCGATCGACGCCGCCCTCCTCGAACCGCCGGACGGCACGCCGCCGCATCACGACCTCGCGGAATTCCATGGCCACCTCCCGAGGGATCGTCCCATCAACCGACGGACGCTTCTCCGGCGGACGCGGGCGGCCGAGCGATTCGACTCCGGGGTCCCGAAATCGGTAGCATTGGAAAAACCCCCGGAGGCCCGACCCATGGCGAAGTATGTCTTTGTGACCGGAGGCGTGACCTCCTCACTCGGGAAAGGCATCACCGCCGCCAGCATCGGGCGCCTGCTCAAGGCACGCGGGCTCCGGGTCTCGGTCCTCAAGCTCGACCCGTACATCAACGTCGACCCCGGGACGATGTCGCCGTACCAGCACGGCGAGGTGTTCGTCACCGACGACGGGGCCGAGACGGACCTCGACCTCGGCCACTACGAGCGGTTCATCGACGAGAACCTGACCCAGGGCTCCAACGTCACGACCGGCCGCATCTACTCGGCGGTGATCGCGAAGGAGCGCCGCGGCGACTACCTCGGCGGCACCGTCCAGGTCATCCCGCACATCACCAACGAGATCAAGGAGCGGATCTCGCGCGTCGGCCGCGACCGCGACCCCGACGTGGTGATCGTGGAGGTCGGCGGGACGGTCGGCGACATCGAGAGCCTGCCGTTCCTCGAGGCGATCCGCCAGATGCGCAAGGACGTCGGACGGAGCAACGTGCTCTACGTGCACGTCACGCTCCTGCCCGCCCTCGCGGCGACCGGCGAGCTGAAGACCAAGCCGACGCAGCACTCCGTCAAGGAGCTGCGCGGGATCGGCATCCAGCCCGATGTCATCGTCCTGCGGTCGGACTCCGAGGTGCCGACGGAGATCCGCGAGAAGATCGCGCTGTTCACCGACGTCGACGTCGAGGCCGTCATCCCGGCGCCGACCGCCGAGACGATCTACGAGGTGCCGCTGCAGTTCGAGGCGTTCGGGTTCGGGCGGCTCCTCGTGCGCGAGCTGGGCCTCGGGGATCCCGACATGGAGCCGGACCTCGCGTCGTGGCGCGCCCTGGTCGCGCGGATCAAGGCGCCCAAGCCGACGCTCGAGGTCGCGCTCGTCGGCAAGTACATCGAGCTGCCCGATGCCTACCTGTCGGTCACGGAGGCGCTGAAGCACGCCGCCTGGGCCAACGGCGTCGATGCGAAGGTCCGCTGGGTCGACAGCGAGGCGCTCACGCCCGACAACGTCGACGATCGGCTCGCCGGCGCAGCCGGTGTCCTCGTGCCCGGCGGGTTCGGCCACCGCGGGATCGAAGGCAAGGTGCTCGCCGCCCACTGGGCACGCGACCACGCGAAGCCGTACCTCGGCCTGTGCCTGGGGCTCCAGTGCGCGGTGATCGAGTTCGCGCGCGAGGTGATCGGCACGCAGGACGTCAACTCGACCGAGTTCGACATGTTCACCGAGAACCCGGTGATCGACTTCATGCCCGACCAGCGCGAGCTCGAGGACAAGGGCGGCACGATGCGGCTCGGCCTCTACCCGGCCAAGCTCGAGCCTGGCTCCAAGGCGCGGGCGGTCTACGGCGACGAGGTCATCTACGAACGGCACCGCCACCGCTTCGAGGTCAACAACCGCTATCGCCAGGTCCTGGAGGGCGCTGGGATGCTGCTGTCGGGCGTCTCGCCGGACAGCCGCCTCGTGGAGATCGTCGAGCTCCGGGACCACCCGTGGTTCGTGGCCTCGCAGTTCCACCCGGAGTTCAAGTCCCGGCCGGAGCGGCCGCACCCGTTGTTCCACGGCTTCGTGTCGACGGCGATCGCGCTCGAGCAGGGGACGGAGCCGCGACTCACGGCGGTCGGTCCGGGCGTCGACGCGGTCGCGGCGGACGAGCCCGTCGCGGAGGACGCCGAACCCGTCGCCTGAGCCTCCGGGGCGGCGCTCGCCCGAGCCATGCGCGCCCAGCGGGTGTCCGGACGGCCCGTTCGCGATCGTCCCGCCGGCCCGCGGAACGGACGAACGGGGGCCCATGGGTCGCGAGCCGAGGCGCACGGCGCGGGTCGCCGTGAACCTTCCATCGGGACGCGCGCTCAGCGCGGATCGACCCGGAGACCGCCATCGTGAAACGCACCCCGAATGCATTGACGAAGCGCACATCCGTCCGATATTCTTCGTAGGTCCCCACCGCCGCGCGACGGCATCCCGTGTGCGCGCGAACTCCGGCCGTGGCGCGACGAATCGTCCTCCCGCCGGATCCTGTCCGTCGGCGGACTGTACCCCCGAGGTCAGCCCAACCCCATGCCCAACGGCCCTGACCAGCGCCCCGGTCGCAACCGGCGGCCGCGGCGTCGACCCCAGACCAGCCGCCTGCCTGTCACGGAGCAGGACGAGGTCGCCGAGCTCCAGGCGGCGCGCGACCGCAACGACCTGGACGTCCGCGACCTGCGCGAGATGAGCGTCAAGGAGCTGCGCGCCGTGGGCGAGCAGCTCGACATCGAGGATGCGGAATCCAACCGCGTCGACGACCTCGTCGACCAGATCCTCCAGGCCCAGACCGAGCGCGCCGGGCTCGACTACGCCTTCGGCATCCTCGACATCGTGGACGAGGGCTACGGCTTCATGCGCCGCCACGGCCTGCTCCCGAGCCCCGACGACGTGTACGTGAGCTCCAGCCAGGTTCGCCGCTTCGGGCTCCGCGTCGGCGACCGGGTCACCGGCGCCGTCCGCGCGCCGCGCGAGGGCGAGAAGTACTGGGGCCTGATCCGCGTCGACAGCGTGAACGGGGTCGACACCGACGCCGCACGCCGCCGCCCGGTCTTCCAGGACCTGACGCCGATCCACCCGATCGAGCTCATCAACCTCGAGTCGGACCCGAAGAACCTCAGCCAGCGGCTCGTCAACCTCGTCAACCCGCTCGGCAAGGGCCAGCGTGCCTTGATCGTCAGCCCGCCGAAGGCCGGCAAGACGATGCTCCTCAAGGCCATTGCGAACGGCATCACCGCGAACTACCCCGACATCCTCCTGATGGTCGCGCTCATCGGCGAGCGGCCCGAGGAGGTCACGGACATGCGCCGGAGCGTCCACGGCGAGGTCATCAGCTCGACGTTCGACGAGCCCACCGAGAACCACACGCACGTGGCCGAGATGGCGCTCGAGATCGCGAAGCGCCAGGTGGAGACCGGCCGCGACGTCGTGATCCTGCTGGACTCGATCACCCGCCTCGCGCGCGCGTACAACCTCGCGCTGCCGCCGAGCGGCCGGACGCTCTCCGGCGGCATCGATCCGATCGCCCTCTATCCGCCCAAGCGGTTCTTCGGCGCCGCGCGGAAGATCGAGGAAGGCGGCTCGCTGACGATCATCGCGACCTGCCTCGTCGACACCGGCTCGCGCATGGACGACGTCATCTACGAGGAGTTCAAGGGCACCGGCAACTCGGAGCTCATCCTCGACCGGAAGCTCGCGGAGAAGCGGATCTTCCCGGCCATCGACGTCCAGCGCTCGGGGACCCGCCGCGAGGAGCTGCTCCTCGAGGAGGGCACGCTCAAGATGGTGTGGACGATGCGGCGGATGCTCTCGGCGGTCGGCACCAACGAGGGGATCGAGCTGCTGCTGAACCGGATCGCGAAGACCGAGAACAACGCCCAGTTCCTCGGGACGCTGACCAAGACCCTGGACTGAAGCCCGGCGCCGGGACCCGTTCACGGGGTCCGCACGCGCGCTCCTTCGCGTTTGCGGATGCCGTTACAAATCTGGTACGGTCGCCGAGGAGTTCGGTCAAACCGGTAGCAGATCCGGTGGGTCAGGGGGAGGCCTGGACCGTCACCAGCAGCCCCCGAGGATCGGCGCGGCGTCCCCAGACGTTGCATACCGGGCGGTCCTCGTGCCAGGAGACCGTATTGCCGAAGCCGACTGACGGCGTGCCGAACGACGCCGCGCCCCGGGCCCACGCCCGTTCCCGCCGCGACACCGCCATCGGCCGCCTCAACCGCCGGAGCATCGCGCTCGCCCGCACCATCCAGGGCTCGGCCGGCCGCCGGGGTGGCTCCGTCGCCGCCACGGTCACGGCGCATACGCGTCGCTCGCTCCGGCCCTTCGCGTCGACCGATCGGGCGCTTCCCCTGCTCGTCGGCGCGATCGTCGCCATCGCCTCGTTGCTCGCGGTCCTGCCCTCGGTGTCGGGCGGCGCGGTCGGGCGCACGAGCGGCGCCGGCCAGTCGGTCCGCATCGCCGCCAACGGCGGCTTCGACCGGTTCGCCAACGCGTACGAGGCGCGGCCCGAGGAGGACGCCGCGCAGCTGGCCGGTAACTACGGCACGTTCCAGCCCATCGTCCTCCCGGACGAGGTGCGGAACCGGCCAGGCGCCGAGCAGGCGTCGCCGGACCCCGGCAACCTCCTCGACGACGGCACGATCGTCACGGGCTACGCGCCCGACACCGAGGTCGCCGACGGCGCCGACCTGATCGTCCGGTACAAGGTGAAGGCCGGCGACACGCTCGTGGGCATCGCGCGCCGGTTCAACGTCCGGATGATGACCCTGTGGTGGGCGAACAAGCTGACGTCGAAGGACGAGCTCCACGTCGGCCAGGTGCTCCGGATCCCGCCCGTGTCCGGGCTCATCGTGACGGTCAAGGACACCGACACCCTCGACTCGCTCGCAGCCGAGTACGACGTCGACGCGGCGAAGGTCATGGCGCTCAACGGGTTGACGGACCCGACCCTGATCGTGGGCCAGGTCCTCGTCCTGCCCGGCGCCGAAGGCGATCCCATCCCGACGCCGAAGCCGACGGCCAAGCCCGCGCCGAAGCCGGCGTCCCCGCCGAGCGCGTCGAAGGCGAGCAGCCACGCGACCCATCGCGAGCCGTCGACGTACAACGGCGGGCGGTTCCACTGGCCCGTGGTCGGCGGCGGCAACTACATCAGCCAGTACTTCCACGCGGGCCACGGCGCCATCGACATCGCGGCAGACTACGGGTCGCCGGTCGTCGCGGCGGCGCCGGGCAAGGTGGTCTTCTCGGGCTGGCGGTCGAACGGCGGCGGGTACCAGGTCTACATCTCGCACGGGAGCGGCCTGTACACCACGTACAACCACATGTCGTCGATCGCCGTCGGCGTGGGCCAATCGGTGAGCTCGGGCCAGCGCGTCGGGCGCATCGGCCAGACCGGGAACGCGACGGGCCCGCACCTCCACTTCGAGGTCTGGATCGGCTTCCCGTGGCGCGGGGGCTACGAGACCAACCCGATGCGGTACTTCTAGGCCCGAGCGGCCCGGGGCCGCACGGGCCCCATGCGACAATCGACCCGATGTTCCTCGACGACGTCCGGATCTTCGTCCGCGCCGGCGCGGGCGGCGACGGAGCCGCGACGATGCGCCGGGAGGCGCACGTGCCGAGGGGCGGGCCCGACGGCGGGGACGGCGGCCGCGGCGGCTCGATCCACCTGCGCGTCGACGCGGGCCAGACGGCGCTCCACGACTTCCGCTACAAGCACCACTTCACGGCCGAGGCCGGCGGCGCCGGCGCGCGCCAGAAGATGCACGGCAAGGCCGGACGCGATCTGGTCCTCGACGTACCTCCCGGGACCGCGGTGATCGACCTCGCGACCGGGCAGCTGATCGCGGACCTCGTGGCGGTGGGACAGGAGGTCATGGTTGCGCGTGGCGGGCGCGGCGGCCTCGGCAACACGCACTTCGCCACGTCGACCCACCAGGCGCCGCGACACGCCCAGAAGGGCGAGCCAGGGGAGCAGAAGGAGCTGCGGCTCGAGCTCCGGCTGATCGCGGACGTCGGCCTCGTCGGCCTCCCGAACGCGGGCAAGTCCACGCTCCTCGCGGCGCTGACGGCGGCGCGTCCCAAGGTCGCGCCGTATCCGTTCACGACGCTCGAGCCGAACCTCGGCGTGCTGGACCTCGGGCTCGAGGATGGCCGCCGGCCGACGATCGCCGACGTCCCGGGCCTGATCGAGGGCGCGTCCGCGGGCGCCGGCCTCGGCCACGCGTTCCTGCGCCACGTCGAGCGGACGCGCGTGCTGCTGCACATCGTCGACGGCGCGGCGAGCGACCCCGTGCGCGACCACGAGGTGATCCGCGACGAGCTCGAGGCGCACGACCCGGCGCTGCTCGAGAAGCCGCAGCTCACCGTGTTCAACAAGCTCGACCTGCCGGCGGCGCGCGCCTCGTGGCCCGACTTCGAGGCGGCGATGCGCCGCGAGCGGCTGCCCGCGGTCGCGATCTCGGCGGACACCGGCGAGGGGCTCGCCGACCTGCGCGCGGCGGTCGGCGAGCTGCTGCCCGACGCCGCCGGCCTCGCCGAGCCGCCGGAGCCGGCGGGCGTGGTCATCCACCGGATCGAAGCCGCGGGCGACGGATTCACGCTGGAGCGCGACGACGAGGGGTACCACGTCCGCGGCAAGCGGATCGAGCGGCTGGTCGCCCAGACGAACTTCGACAACGAGGAGTCGGCCGAACGGTTCCAGCGCGATCTCGCGCGCCTGGGGATCGACACCGCGCTCCGGCGGGCCGGGGTGCGGCCCGGCGACACCGTCCACATCGGGTCGACGGAGCTCGAGTGGGAGCCGCTCGAGGACGGCGAGTGACCGAGCCGGGCGCGGCGGGCGAGGTGCCGCCGCCGGCGCCGGTCGTCCCGGGGTCCGTCGGGCTCCTCGGCGGAACGTTCGACCCGATCCACCACGGTCACCTCGCGATCGCCGAGGAGGCGCGCGAGGCGCTCGGCCTCGAGCGGGTCGTGTTCATCCCCGCCGCGTCGCCGCCGCACAAGCCCGGCCGCCCCGTGACGCCGGCCGCCGACCGCCTGGCGATGGTGCGACTCGCCGTCGCCGGCAACGCGACCTTCGAGGTCAGCGACGCCGAGATCGCCCGGGGCGGCGCCTCGTACACGGTGGACACGCTTGGCGACCTCCGCGACGCCGGGCTTGCCGACCCTTGGTTCATCCTGTCGTCGGAGGCGCTCGCCGGGTTCACGGCGTGGCGCGAGCCGGAGCGGGTCCTCGAGCTGGCGCGGCTCGCGGTGGTGCCGAGGGCCGGGTTCGCGCCGCTCGACGCGGCGTGGGTCGACGCGAGGTTCCCCGGCTGCGCAGGCCGCGTGGCCTTCCTCGACGGGCCCCTGTTGCCGATCTCGGGTAGCGTGGTGCGACGACGCGCGGCTGCCGGACGATCGGTGCGCTACCTCGTCCCCGACGCGGTCGCCGCCTGGATCGCCGACCATCGCCTGTACCAAGCCATCGCCCAGAGGACCGACGCCACGTGACCGAACCCGCCGCCTCCGCCACGCCCCGACCCGACGGCCTGCCGGCCCGCGACGGAGCGGCGCCGAAATCCGATCGTGCGCCGCTCGACCTCGCGCGGCGGATCGTGGAGCTCGCGGAGGACAAGAAGGCCGCCGACATCGTCCTGCTCGACCTCGGGGAGCTGACGACGTTGGCCGACGCGTTCGTGATCTGCTCCGGCGGATCGGAGCGCCAGATCAGCGCGATCGCCGACGGGATCGTCGAAGCGCTGCGGGACGAGGGCGTCAAGCCGATCGGCCGCGAGGGGACCGCCGAGTCGCACTGGGTCCTGCTCGACTACGGCGCGGTGATCGTCCACGTGTTCACGCCGCCCGAGCGCGACTATTACCAGCTCGAGCGCCACTGGTCGGCCGCGCGCACCGTGCTGCGGGTGCAGTAGCGGCGGGTCGTACGCGAGGTGGCCAGGTACCGGCGGGAGCGGTACCGAAGGGTCATATTGGGCGCGGGTGTTGCCTGCGAGCATCACCTCCGAGCCGTCGGCCACCGGGGTCGACGCCATCGGAGAAGCCCCGATGTCGGGCCTGCGAGATCGCTGTCCTGGGTGCAGCCGCCGTCTGGTCATCACGCGTTTCGACACGACGTTCCGGCTGCCCGACAAGAGCGAGCGGCTCTGCTTCGGCATCCCCGGTGGGCTCTGCGAAGACTGCCATCAGCTGTACATCGATCCCGAGCTGATCGACCTGCTCGACCTCGGCGACGGCCGCTGCGTGTTCGCGATCGAGAGCGACGTCGTCCTGCAGGAAGAGGCCTGGTCGTCCGCGGACTGACCTAGCGGTCGCGCCGCGCGGGCGCGACGCGGTCGCGCATCCAGAGCGTGAACGCGAGGCGGACCTGGCGCTCGGTCGACGCCGCGTCGACCGCCCCCTTGATCATGGCGTCGAGCTCCAGCACGCCCTCGAGGGCCGCGTCGAGCTCCGGCAGCGTCCAGCGCCGTGCCTGCTCCACGAGCTTCTGAGCCCGGAACGGGTGCCCGCCGATCGCCTTCACGATGTCCGGCGGCCGCCGGCCCTGCGCGACGAGGTCGGCCGCGATCAGCAGCTCGCGGAGCCGCCGGTGGAGCTGGACGATCACGACCGGAAGGGGCGTGGTCTCCAGCAGCCGGTCGAGCAGCGGGCCGGCCACCTCCGCGCGTCGTTCCGCGACCGCGTCGAGCATGGCCCAGGTCGAGTCGGGGATGACCTCGGGGACCAGCGTCCGGACGTCGGCGGCGGTGATGGGCGCGGCCTGGCGGTACAGCCCGAGCTTGTCGAGCTCCGCCGCGGCGAGCGTCCCCTGGCGCTGGCGGTCGACGTCGCCCTCGGTGACGAACCCGCCCACGCGGCGCGCGAGCTCCTCCGACGCGTCGCGCTCCAGGACGAGGCCGCGCTCCTGGGCGAGGTGCCGGAGCCAGCCCGCGAGCTCGCCGGCCTTGGGCGCGGGGAACGCCTTGGCCTCGCCGCCAGCCTTGAGCACGGCGGCCTCCAGCGCCTGGAGCATCTGCGGCCGCTTCGTCCCCGCGTCGCCCTGTTCGATGAACACGAGCCCGTTGCCGGGCGCCACGGCCGCGAGGGACCGCTCCAAGGCCGTCCGGCCGTCCTTCGAACGCAGCAATGGCCCGGGGTCCGTGACGACGGCGACCGTCCCGCCGCCGAACATCGGCGCCGTCGCGACGCGCTCGGCGATCTGCGACGGCCCGGTCTCGTCGCCCGCGACCCGCCAGCGATCCGGCGCGGCGCCCGTGTCGTGCTCGATGCGCCGGACCACGGCATCGACCGCCCGGTCGAGCGCGAATCCGTCGCCGCCGCGGTAATACGCCAGGACGGGGCTCGTCATCGGTTCGACGCGGCCGAGGCGAGGGCCGCCCGGGCCCAGCGGAGTCGCCGGACCTCGCCTGGTTCGACGCCGGCCGCCGCACAGACGTCGCGCTCGAGGGCGAGCGCGCGCTGGTACACCCGTTCCGCGACGTCGGCGTCCCAGCCGCGCTTGCCGGGGACTGGCCGGCCATCCGGCACCGGCGCTCCCGCCGAGGGTGGATCGGCCGGTCCCGCCGGATACCGCCGTCGCCACGAAGCGAACCGGTCGTCCATCGACTCCAGGCGTTGGCCCGCGCGCTTGTCGGCGTAGGCCACGATCCGGGCCTCGATCGTTGCATCCAGCAGGCGGGCAGCGTCGGCGTCGTCGGCGAGGCGCGTCACGGGATGGTCGCGGACCAGCGGCGCGAGGGTCGGGAAGCCATGTCCCGCGAGCCACGCGGCCGAGCCGTCCCCGTGCCGCACCTCCGGCGGCCGGCCGACGACCTTGTCGACGTCGTGGAGGAGGGCCGCGGCCTCGACCGCCGCCACGTCCACGGGAAGGCCGCGCCGCACGACGGCTCGTGCCAGCCATGCCGCGACGTCCGCGACGGCGCACGCGTGCCGCGCGGACCACGCCGGTGGATCGAGCGACAGGAAGGTTCGGGCCGCGGCGGCGCGGCTCGGGGCGGGCATGCGCGGCATCGTACCGGGCGGGCCCACGGGCGGCCTTCGTCACCGGGCCGGCCGTCCGGACCGCGAGGCCCTCGCGCCGCAGGTCGACCTCGATCGTGCCGTCGCGGTCCGTCCGGTACACCCGCGCGCCGGCATCGCGCAGCCGGCCGAGCGTGTCCGGGGCGGGATGGCCGTAGTCGTTGCGCGCGCCGACGGAGATCAGCGCGACGGTCGGTCGCGTGGCGGCGAGCAGCGGCGCGCTCGTCGCCGTGGCGCTGCCGTGGTGCGCGACCTTGAGCACGTCGAGGTGCGGGAGGCCGCGGGCAAGGAGCCGTGGGTCGACATCGTCCTCGGCATCGCCCGTCAGGAGGAAGCGACGGCCGTTGGCCTCGCCGAGCAGGACGATCGACACGTCGTTGATCCCGCGGCCGGTGGCCGCCGGTGCGGCCGGGACGCCGGGATCCGGCCACAGGACCGAGAGGCGGACGAGGCCGAGGCGCAGCCTGGCGCCGGTCGAGAGGATGCCGCGAGGAGGCCCGCCGCGCAGCGCCGCATTCCACGCGTTCCAGCCCGGTCCCGGTCCGTGCATGCCCGGCTCGAACACCCGGCCGACGCGGTACCGCTCCAGCACACGGACGAGCCCCGCGACGTGGTCCTCGTGCGGGTGGGTCAGGACGATGACGTCGATCCGCCGATCCCATGGCGGGATCCGCGCGTCGAGCTGCAGGAGCAGGCGCTCGGGGTCGGGGCCGCCGTCGACCAGCATCCGGGAGCCGTCCCCGCCGTCGACGAGGATCGCGTCGCCCTGCCCCACGTCGAGCATGACGATCCGCGCCTCGCGGCCCGCGACGTCACCGATCGCGAGGGTCGAGATCGCGACGACCACGATGCCGGCGCCGAGCACCGCGCGACCGGCCGGGGACGCACGCGACGATGTCCCTGGGCGGCGGCCTGGGGCCCGAGCGACCGCGGCCGGATGTGATGGCGACGCCCGCCGCCGGCCGCGTCGATGTCGCGCCGCCCGGATCGCCGACGGCGCCGCGATCACCGCGAGCGCGGGGATCAGCGCGACCAGCGGCGCGATCTCGGGCGGGATCGCGACCGCGGCGAACGGGACGGCGGCCGCGACCCGGATGACGAGCACGATCGCGTGGAGGATCAGCCACCCGGGAAGGCCGGCGACCGTCGCGACGAGAGGGGGAACGCCGAGCATCGTGGCGGTCCCGCCCGCCATGGCGACGACCCCCGCCGCCATCGCCGCCGGCACGAGCGGCACGACCAGGAGGTTCACGCCGGGCGCCACCACCGACAACCGCCCGAACGTGACGAGGACGTCGGGCAGGGTCGCGGCCTGCGCGGCCAGCGAGATGCCGAGCCCTTCCGCGAGCCACGCCGGGACGCGTCCGCCGCGCAACGACCCGATCCATCGGCCGAGCGGTGTCGCCCAAGCGAGGAGACCCGCCGTCGCGGCGACCGACAGCCGGAACCCGGCGTCGCCGATCATGGCGGGCTCGGCCATCAGCATCAGCGCCGCCGCCAGCGCGAGGGCGGGCGCGGCCCGTCCGGCGCGGCCGGACTCGCGGGCGGTCAGGACGACCCCGGCCATCACCGCCGCGCGCACGACCGACGGCGAGGCGCCTGCGGCGATGACGTACGCGACGATCGTGCCGCCGACGCCGAGCGCGACCAGTCGCCGGGGACGCCCTCGCAGCACCGCCGTGACGAGGCCGGCCACGATCGCGATGTTCCACCCGGAGATCGCGACGACGTGGCTCGCACCGGCCGTCGCGAAGTCCGCGGCGAGCTGACGATCGACGCGCTCGCGGAGCCCGATCAGGACCCCGGCTGCCAGGCCGGCCTCCGGCTCGGGCAGCGCGATCCGGAGCGCGTCGCCGGCCGCATCGCGAGCGGCCTGGAGCGTGACGCCGTCCGCGGCGGCGATCAGGACGAGCCGGCGGGCCTGCAGCGTGCCGGCCGTCTGGGTGCGCCGCAGGTACTCGCCGTAGGGGTCGTCCTCCGGCGGCGGTTCCAGCCGGCCACCGACCTCCACCGTCGCCCCGGTCCGGACGACCGGAAACGCCGGGAGCGTCGCCGCCACCTCGGGATCCGGGTCCGCGGTCAGCAGGGCGAGGCGCGCCTGCTGGGAGCCGTCGCGTGGCGATCCGACCGACACGACGATGGCTCGCCACGGCCCGGTTCCGTCGGGCAGCGGTGGAGGCTGCCAGGCCGCGGGCCCGAGCATGACCCGCAGGCCGAGGAGCGCTGCCCCGGCGCCCGCCGCGATCGCCATTGCGGGAAGGTGCGCGACGCGGCCGCTCGATCGCGCCGCGAACGGCCGCGCCGCCCCGCCGACCGCCACGGCGGCGAGCGCGACGGCGACCGCGGCAACCGGCGACAGGCCGAGCCAGGCCCATGCCGCGGCGAGCGCCGTCCCGACCGCGAGCCAGGTCGCGCGCGGCGCTCGGGTCACGGCCCGACGGTCACGAGGGGCCGCAGCTTCTCGAGCGTCGCCTGGCCGACGACCTTCCGCGTGCCGAGGTCGTCGATCGTCGTGAACGGCTGTTGCTCCCGGGCGGCGATGATCTTGGCGGCCGTCGCCGGGCCGATGCCGGGCAGCGTGTCGAGCTCGTCCGCGGTCGCGCGGTTGAGGTCGACCGGACCGCCGGCGGGCCGGCCACCGGCCCCGGCCGAACTGGCGCTCGACGCCGCGGCCGCGTCGCCCCGTACCGGCACGCGGACCTTGTCGCCGTCGTGCACCGCCGCCGCGAGGTTCAGCTCGCGGTCAGCCAGCACGGCGTCCACGCTGCCCGCGTAGCCGCCGGCGGCCCTGATCGCGTCGCCGACCCGCGAGCCCGGTCGGAGGCGGTACAACCCGGGATGCACGACGGCGCCCGAGACGTCCACGACGAGGTCGGCCGACGCGGTGCCGGACGCGGACGGCGCGTCTGATGCGGCGATCGACCCGGCGGCATACGGCGCGGCACCGTCGACGCCGACGATCGGCGTGGAGCTCAGGGTGATTGCGACTGCGACGGCGCCGACGACGAGCGCCAGCACGCCGATCGCGACGGCGATCCATGGCACGCGCGGCGGCGGCGATGCCTGCGACTCGCGCGTGGCAGCGGGTTCGGCGGTCTCGAGGACGCGCCACGGCGCGCCGGACGGCTCCACGGGTGGTCGTCTCCCGGGCGGGACCGGCGGCGGAAGGTTGCGTGGAACGCCCGTCCCGCAGGGGGCACGTCCTCCGGGATGGGCGTCCGGGACGGACTCTACGGAGTGCCACTTATCTGCGACTTACGTCCCGTGCCGCGATGCGCCACGCGATGGCGGACGCCGTTTACGATCGCGCCGTGTCTGCCGCCGACCCGTTCCCGCGCGAGCGCTTCGCCTCGACGATTCGCCGCATGCCGCGCTACGCGAAGCTCGCGTGGCGCCTGGGCCGCGACCCGCTGATCAGTCGCGCGCGCCGCGCGGCGGTCATCGCCGCCGCGGGCTACCTCGTGTCGCCCATCGATGCGGTTCCGGGCGTGATCCCGGTCGTCGGCCAGCTGGACGACATCGCCGTCGTCCTCGCCGCGCTGCGGTTCGCGATGGCCGGCCTCGATCCTGCCCGCCGGCGTGAGCACCTCGATGCGGTCGGCCTCGCCGACGGCGATCTCGCCGACGACCTCCGTACGGTTGGCGTCACGACGGCGTGGACGCTCCGCGCCGGCGGCCGGACCACGGGAAAGGTCATTCGCGGCGGTGCGGCGACGGCCGGCAAGGCGGCGGGCACGGCCCGGCGGACCGTCCCAGCCGCGGCGAGGCGGGCGAGCGCGGTGGCCACGACGACCCGCGCGACGGTTCCGGCCGCAGCCGACCAGGTGCTCGACAGGGCGCGTCCCGTGGCGCTCCGCGTCGTGAAGATCGGCACGGCGACGGCGCCGGCCACGCGCGCCGCGGTCGCGACGGCAGCATCGGCAGCGCGGTCGGGCGTACGGCGGCTGCCTCGACCGAGCCTTCGGCGGAAGCCCGGCTCGAACGACGACCGAGGCTCGGGGATCTGAGCGTCCGGGCTACGGCTCGAGGCGCTCCCACTCGACCCACCGCGTCCCGTCCCACCACCGGTGCCACGTGGTCCCGTCGCGACCGGGCGCGAACACGTCGAGCCGGTCGGCGCCCCACGAGCTCGCCGCCGGCGTGATGCCGATCGCGAGCTCGCCGCCGAGTGACTCCCACGGGTGCCACGCGACGCCGTCCCAGTAGCGGTCCCACAGCGCCCCGTCGCGGAAGACGGCGAAGACCTCCATCTCGTCGTCCGCCCATGCGGTCACGGCCGGCCCCGAGGCGAGCGTGCCGCCCAGCGATTCGGGCGCGGACCACGAACCGTCGGCGAGCTCCCGGTGCCACAGGGCGCCGGCGTCGTCAATCCAGAACTGGTCGATCCGCCCGCGGCCCCGGGACACGGCGGCGACGTCGCGCATGCTCCATCCTCCAGCGATGGAGCGGAATCTAGGCGCAGGACCCGTCCAGGCGCGAGGCGGCGTCGCCGGCCGACCGCGCGACGTTCGCGGCGCCACCCTCGACGAGGTGCAGGAGGCCGGCAGCGGCGAGCCGGCCGCGCCCGGGTCGAGCACGTCCCGGCGTCACCGGCGAGGCGTGCTCGGCGACTTCAGCGGCCAGGAGCTCCGCCGTCCGGTGGCGGGCGGCGAGCTCGGCGGCCTCCCGGGACCGCTCCTTGGCGAGGTCGATCGCCAGGAGCGCGTGCAGCGGCAGCATGATCACTCGCCCGCGAAGGTCGACGCGTTGCGGTACGCGCCCTCGAACCCGTCCCGGCTCTCCCACCCGGCGATGGCGGCGACCTGCGCGAAGACGGCCAGCAGGATCACAGCGACGATGACTTCCATGGGGGGTGGCTCCTTTCCGTTTGCCACCGGTCACGTAACCGGTACAAACCCTTTCAACAGTTACAGCCTACCCGGTTGCACGTAACCTGTCAACTGGTTTAGAGTGGTTACCCAACGACATGCACATCGACACGGTTCCCATCCACGAGCACGACCACACGGCCTCCCTCGGCGCCAGCCAGGATCTGATCAACACGCTTGAGCTCGGCGACGACGGCCCCACCGACGCCTTGGCGACGCCCGAGGCGGGCATCGGTTTTCTCGCCCACCACGGGCTCGGCCACGAAGATGCGCTCCGCGCCCAGGCGTCGCGTGAAGGCGACCGATGGCTCGCGCGGATCGCGGCCGCTCGCTCCGCGATGCGCGAGGTCTGGGATGCGGTCGTCGAGCATCGCCCGCCGTCGAGCGACGCCCTCGAGATGCTGAACACCCTCCTCGATCGTGGACCCCGCGTCGAGCTGCGTGGCACGGCCGACGGCGTCGAGGTGAGCCACCGTCATCCCGACGACGACCCGACGGGAGAGGCCCTGGCGAGAATCGCGACGCCGCTCGTCGAGGCGATCGCCGAGGACCGGACGGCCCGCTTCCGGGTGTGCGCCAACGACGAGTGCCGTTGGGTGTTCGAGGACGAGTCGCGGGCGGGCCGGCGCCGCTGGTGCGACATGTCCAGCTGCGGGAATCGGGCGAAGGTCCGTCGCTACCGCGAGCGACGGAAGGGTGCCGGCGGCGACGGGCCCGCGGTGGGTCCGCCGCTCTAGAGCTGCTCGAGCCGCGGCCGGACCTCGGTCGCGAACCGCGTCATCGACTCCTCGTCGTAGTCGGCCGGCGTCCCGGCGATCAGGTGCCGGTACCCGAGCTGGACGTACGGCTTCAGGTACTCGACGACCTCGTCGACCGTTCCCACCGGCTGGTCCGTCCAGTGCTTCGCGACGCGGTTTCGCTCGAAGGCGGCGTGGAACAGCCGCTCGGCCTCCTTCCGGTCGTCGCGGATGAACACGGTCCCGATGCCCGTCGTGCGCTCGATCGTCGACGGGTCGCGGCCGACCTCCTCGCAGTGGCGCAGCAGGACCTCCTCCTTGCGCCGGACGTTCTCGATCCCGCCGCCGACGTTGTTCATGTCGGCGTACCGGGCCACGAGGCGGAGCGTGACCTGCTCGCCACCACCACCGATGCAGATCGGGAGGTGCTGCTGGACCGGCGCCGGGAGGTTGCGGACATCCTTCGCGTGGTAGTGGTCGCCCTTCGCCGAGGGCTCGGTGCCGTCGAGCATCCCGCGCATGATCGGCACGGCCTCGCCCAGCCACCGCAGCCGCTCTGGGAAGCCGGACCCGAAGTCGAGCCCGAACGCCTCGTGCTCCTCCTCGAACCACGCGCCGCCGATGCCGAGGATCGCGCGCCCGTTCGAGATGTGGTCGAGCGTGGTCGCGAGCTTCGCGGTGAGCGTCGGAGCCCGGAACGTGTTCGCGCCGACCATGAGCCCGACGCGGACGCGCTTCGTCGCCTGCGCCCACGCCGTGATCGTGAGCCAGCCCTCGTAGTTGGGCCCCTCGGAATCGCCGACGATGGGGTAGAGGTGGTCCCACGTCCAAAGGGTCGAGTAGCCGAGTTCGTCAGCCCGGATGCCCGCCTGGAGCAAGCTCGGCCAGTCGGTGTACTGGTTCCAGCAAAGGGCTCCGATCTTGACTTCGGTCACTGGTTCTCTCCATTCCGTTCTACCGCTTCGGGTATCGCTTGAGCTCGTCCCTCAGGTCGCTGGCGGCCGCCGCGAGTGCTTCCCGGGACAGCTCCAGCTCGATGAAGTGCTTATCCCAATCGTCCTCGGACACATCGCCTGTCCATGGCGGACGAGCTTCGAGTCTCAGCGTCACGCGGATGACCGGCGCGTCTCCCGGAGCTGAGACTCTCCGAAACTCCAGGTTCGGCTCGATGAAGTCGGTCGCGTCCAGGTCGCGCCAGTCAGTCGCCACGGCCTCTAGCCATGCAGCGAGTTCGCGTGCCTCATCCGTGAGGAGGCAAGGATCCCGGAAGGTCCACTCGCGCGCCCCGTCGCTGACACGGCCCCTGATGATCAGCCAGTTCGCATCGAAGTCGAAGCCGTCGGGTTCAGCCGCCATGCCGGGGAACTGGTACCCATCGATGGTGAGTTCGAGGGCTCTCCCGGCACGACCATCGAGCCGCATCACGCTTCTCCTGATTCGGCGCTTGCCTTCAAGTACGACACAGGTGCCCGAGAACTCAGGTCCAGAGGCTGTCGAAGCCGAGCTCGTCGGCCCGGATCCCGGCCTGGAGGAGGGCGGGCCACTCCGTGTACTGGTTCCAGCACAGGGCCCCGATCTTGACGTCGTTCAACGCATGCTCCGTTCGCTGCTGACGATGTCGACGGAGATCTCCACCGCCGGGACGGTCCCCCGGTTCTCGAGCCAGTGGACCGTGTCGCGATCCTCGGGCCAGCCCGCGCCGGGGCCGTAGTCCGTCGCAACCCCGTTTCGATGATCGGTGATCGTGCCCTCGAGGATGTACACCATCCCGGGGCGTCCGCGATGGTCGTGCAGCGGTCCGAACACCGCTCCAGGCTCGAACGTGAAACGCCGCATCCGGAGGTGCCGCCCGTCGATGGCTTCGATCTCGGGGCCGAGGTCGAACGTGCCGAGGACCTCCACGCTGACACCGCGCGTCTCGGGGACCGGTTCGTCGTCCATCACGCCTGAGTGTGCCTCGTGACGGCGGGCTGCGGGCCGGCGCGGAGCCATCGGGGAACCGAAACGCAAGCGCACAGCGCATCGCCTGTAGCGCGGCCACCCAGCATGGCGCCGGTGACCGCCGGCGCCATGCTGCTCCGCGGCGCCCGGCGAATCGGCTAGAGTCACCGACGGACCTCTCGCTGTGGAGTCGAACCGTCACATGACCGACCCGATCCGCGCCTCGCTGCGCCTGGCCGCCGCCGGCCTGGCCCTCGTGGTGGCCTCCTTCGCGCTCGCGGCGTGCAACGTCGTCGGCAACGGTCTCGTCGGACCGACCTGGCGGGTGACCGCCGTCGCGACGACCGTGCCGGCGTGGCAGGGCGTCGTGCCGGCCGCCGAGTCACTGCGCTACACGATCACGTTCGCGAACGACGGCACGGCCGCCATCAAGGCCGACTGCAACCAGGTGACCGCGACGTACACCACGACGCCCGGCGGCTCGATCACGATCACGCCCGGTCCGTCGACGCTCGCCGCCTGCCCGGCGGATTCCATGGGCCAGCCGTTCGTGGCGGCCCTGTCGACGGTCACGAGCTACAGCGTCAACGGCGACCAGCTCGTGCTGCGCCAGCCCGACAACAGCCGTTTGGAGCTCACCGGCCGGTCGTCGTAGGGCTGAACCGCCCCGAGGTCAGTCTCGGAGGACGATGTTGACGAGGCGGCCGCCCCCTGCGTGGATGATGCGGGCGACCTGGCGGTCGCCGATCGCGGCGCGGACCCTGTCGCGCGCGAGCACGATCTGCTCGAGCTCGATCTCGGAGATCCCGGCCGGCACGGTGACCTTGTCGCGGAGCTTGCCGTTGACCTGGATCGGGACCTCGTAGGCGTTCTCGGCCACGGCCCGCTCGTCGACGACCGGCCACGACTCGCGATGGATCGACGACCATGGCTCGCCGCGCGCGTCGAGGCGCCGCGTCCAGAGCTCCTCGCTGACGTGCGGCGCCGCGGGCGCGAGCATCAGCAGCAGGATCCCGACGGCCTCGTCCCACTCGGGCAGCCCGGCGACCGACGTGCCGCGGTAGCGGAACAGGACGTTCGAGAGCTCCATGAGCTTCGCGACCATCGTGTTCCAGCGGAAGCCCTCGATGTCCTCGGTGACGTCCCGCAGCGTCCGGTGCGCGGCGGTGCGCATCCGATCCCGCGCGTCGCGCTCGGACTCGCCGGCGGGCAGCGAGCCCGCGGCCCTGTCACCGGGCTCGATCCCGTGCGGATCCGTGGCGATCGCCCAGACCCGGTGCAGGAACTTGGACACGCCCCCGATCCCGGTCGGGCTCCACGGACCGCCCTGGTCCCAGGGGCCCATGAACATCAGGTACAGCCGCACGGCGTCGGCGCCGTAGCGCGAGACGAGCTCGTCGGGGTCCTGGACGTTGCCGCGGGATTTCGACATCCGTTCGCCGTCGGCGCCCAGGATCTGGCCCTGGTTGAACAGCCGGAGGAACGGCTCCGACTGCTGGACGAGGCCGACGTCGCGCATGGCCTTGGTCCAGAACCGGCTGTACAGCAGGTGCATCACCGCGTGTTCGGCCCCGCCCGTGTACTGGTCGACCGGCGTCCACGACTCGACGAGGTCGGCGTCGATGGGGCCGTCCGGCTTGTCCGGTGACAGGTAGCGGAACCAGTACCACGACGAGTCGATGAACGTGTCCATGGTGTCGGTCTCGCGCTGCGCGGGACCGCCGCAGTTGGGGCACGTGACGTTGAGGAACGCCTCGTCGCGCGTCAGCGGGTTCTCGCCCGAGCCCCGGTAGTCGACCGTGTCGGGCAGGAGCACCGGCAGCTGGTCCTCGGGGACGGGCACGATGCCGCACCGCTCGCAGTGGATGATCGGGAACGGCGTCCCCCAGTACCGCTGGCGGCTGATCAGCCAGTCGCGGAGGCGGTAGGTGACGGCGTCCCTGCCCTTCCCCCCGGCCTCGAGGTCCGACACGATGCCGTGCCAGGCGTCGATCGCCGGGCGGTCGTCCCACGGCCCGGAGTTCGCCATGACGAGCTCGCGGGCGGCCTCGCGCCCCCCGAAGATCAGCTCCGCGTCGGCGAGCACGCCGTGGGGGGCCTTCGTGTGGGGCGCCTCGTCGGCCGCCTTGTTCACGAAGGCCTCGTCCAGCGGCACGTCGGGATCGTCCCCGGGCTCGATGATCACCCGCCGGATCGGCAGCCCGTACCGGCGGGCGAACGCGAAGTCCCGCTCGTCGTGCGCGGGGACCGCCATGATCGCGCCGGTCCCGTACGAGCCGAGGACGTAGTCGGCGACCCAGATCGGGATCCGCTCGCCGTTCACCGGGTTGATCGCGTCGGCGCCGATCGGGACGCCGGTCTTCTCGCGCTCGGCCGACAGGCGGTCGATCTCCGTCTTCGCCTCCGCGGCCGCGACGTACGCCTCGACGTCCGCGCGACGGTCGGGCGCCGTCAGCGTCGCCACCAGCGGGTGCTCGGGCGCGACGACCATGAACGTGGCGCCGTACAGCGTGTCCGGGCGGGTCGTGAACACGCGCAGCTCCTCGCCGCCCGCGTGGTGCCCGGAAGGCGCGGTCTCGAAGACGATCTCCGCACCCGACGACCGGCCGATCCAGTTCGTCTGCATCAGCCGGATGGGCTCCGGCCAGTCGATGCCGCTGAAGTCGAGCAGCTCGTCGGCATAGCTCGTCGTCCGCAGGTACCACTGCGGCAGCTCGCGCTTCTCGACCTTCGCGCCGCAGCGCCAGCAGTGGCGGTCGGCGCCCTCGACCTGCTCGCGGGCCAGCGTCCCGTCGTTCGGGCACCAGTCGACCGCCGACACGGTGCGGTACGCGAGCCCCGCCTCGTAGAACTTCAGGAACAGCCACTGGTTCCAGCGGTAGTAGCTCGGGTCGCAGGTGACGACTTCCGCGCTCCAGTCCCAGGCCGCTCCCATCGTCCGCAGCTGGCGGCGCATCGTGTCGATGTTCGCCATCGTCCAGTCGCGCGGGTTGATCCGGTTCTTGATCGCTGCGTTCTCGGCCGGCAGCCCGAACGCGTCGAAGCCGATGGGCTGGAACACGTTGTCGCCGCGCATCCGGTGGTAGCGACCCAGGGCGTCGGTCGGCGTCTTCACGTACCAGTGGCCGATGTGCAGCGAACCGGACGGGTAGTCGTACATCGTCAGCAGGTAGTACCGCGGCCGCGAGCCGTCCTCGAGGTCGGTCGCGTACAGCCCGAGCTCGTCCCAGCGCGCCTGCCACTTGGGCTCGATGGCCGCCGGGTCGTACCGCTCGGCCGGTGTCCTGTTCGTCG
>JAICUI010000007.1 GCA_025935925.1 Chloroflexota bacterium | reverse complement strand
GCCGACGAAGTGGCGCACCCCGGTTTCCACGACGCCGAACCGGTCGCGCGGCGCGTGGACGTCCATCGCCCACGCCTCGCGTCCAGCGTCGGAGTCGTCGTCGGTGAAGATGCTGACCGGCGTGTCGGGCTCCCAGCTCTTGCCGCCGAAGCTGACCGTCCCGCCCGTGAGGTGGAGCTCGAGCCACGGGGCGAGGGTGTCGGGCGTGCCGAAGCTCGCGAGCAGCTGCGCGAGCGCCCCCGACGCCAGCTCCAGGTTGATGAGCATGTGGTCGGGCGTCGTCACCTCGATCATCCGCCCCGTGAGCGGGCCGCCGCGGACACGCCGGCGCGGGATCGCGAGCGCCCCCATCGCCTGGACGCGGCGCACGGGCCCGAGGACGGCCGTGATCTCGTGCAGGCGGTACACGCCGTGGTCGAACACCGGGCCGACGCCCTCGCGGTAGAACGGCGTCGGATCGCCCGTGTACTCGCGCCAGGCCGCCGGACCCGGGTCCGCGTGGTGCGCCACCGCGAGCGTGGGGTGGCCCAGCCGGCCGGATCGGGCGAGGTCGCGCAGCCAGCGGATCCGCGTCGTGGCCGCGGAGCCGGGGGCGCACAGCAGGTCGACGCCGCGCGCCGAGGCGAGCTCGATCAGCGCGTCCGCCTCGGCGACGGTCGAAGCGATCGGCTTCTCGCTGTAGCAGGCGACGCCGGCCTCGAGGATCGCGCGGTTCGTCGGCCCGTGGACCGGCGCCGGCGTGAGGTTCACCACGCCGTCGAGGCCACCCCCGGCGAGGAGCGACTCGGCGTCCGGGTAGGCGCGCGTCCCCGGCGACCAGTCCGCGACGGCGGCCGCGAGCGCCTCCGCCGCGCCGGGCCGCGGGTCGGCGACCGCCGCGATCTCGACGTCGGGGGCGCGGGACGCCAGCCCCGGGACGTAGTGCCGGTAGGCCACGTCGCCGCAGCCCAGGATGCCGATGCGCGCTCGATCCGCCATGCATCGAGTCTAGGCCCGACCGGTCGCGCGCAAACATGCCAGCGGGTGACCGCGGGCGTCGCGTAGCCTCGGCGGATGGCACCGCTCCGGCTCACCCGCGACCAGGTCCTGGCCTATCGTCGCCGCGTCGGCGCCCTCGACGAGAAGCTGCCATGGTCCGCGGAATCGCTGCGGCAGGTGGCGTGGGCGGGGCTGCAGGACAGCGTCCCGCGCGGCGCGCAGGTGGCGATGCACGCGCGGATCGCCGATACGCCGGCGGATGCGTGGGAGGACCCGTCGCTGGTCCAGCTGTGGGGTCCGCGGTTCAGCGTGTTCGTCGTGGCCGCCGAGGACCACTCGGTGTTCGCGCTCGGGACGATGCCCGACGAGCCGAAGGGCCGGGCACGCGCCGAGGACGCGGCGGCCGCGCTCGCCACGTTCCTGGGCGGCCGGCGCATGACGTATTCGGAGGCCGGGCACGCGCTCGGGATCCCGCCCAACAGCCTTCGCTACGCCGCGGCGACCGGCACCGTGCTGATCCGCTGGGAGGGTGCCGGGCAGCCGCTGATCTGGACCGTCCCGCGCCCGGACATGACGCCCGAGGCCGCGCGCGCCGAGCTCGTCCGCCGGTACCTCCGCGTCGTCGGCCCGCAGGCGGTCGACGCCGTCGCCTGGTGGGGCGGCATGAAGCCGGCCCGGGGCCGCGACGCGTTCGAGCGGGTCCGGGACGACCTCCTGCCCGTGACGACGCCCGTGGGCGACGGCTGGATCCTCGCCGCGGACGAGGAGGCGTTCCGGAAGCCACCCGAGGAGCCGGCGCTCGCGCGACTCCTGCCCAGCGGCGACCCGTACCTGATGGCGGCGGATCGCGAGCTCCTCGTGCCCGAGGCGGCTCATCGCGCGATCCTCTGGGAGCGATCCACCGTCTGGCCCGGCGGGCTGCTGGTCCGCGGGGAGCTCGCCGGCACGTGGCGGCGGTCGCTCGCGAAGCTGACGGTCAATGCGTGGCGGCCGTTGACGGCGGACGAGCGCGCAGCGACCGAAGCCGAGGCCGCCGGCCTGCGGCTCCCGGGTGTCGGCGCACCGATCCGGGTGACGTGGGTCGACGAGCCGGCACCGAGCTCGCGGCGCCGCGCCTAGTGGGGCGCCGCGCCTGGCGGGGCGCCGCGCCCGGCGGACGGTGGCCCTGGCGGCGGCGCCGTTCGGGCCGCGCGCGTCAGGCCGGGCGCTTCGGCGCGAGGCGGGCGAGCAGCTCGTCGCGGGCGTGATTGAGCTCGGCCATCTGGCCCGTCGCCTCCGCGCCCGCGACGTCCGGGTGCAGCAGCCGGGCGCGGCGCAGATACGCGCGGCGCACGTCGGCCGCGGACGCCCCGGGTGCGATCCCGAGGACGGCATACGGGTTCCCGAACGGCCTGCCCCTCATCGGACCAACGATGCGGCACGCCGGACGCCGCGGTCAACGCGGATGTGCGCTAGGTTCGCGGCATGAAGTTCGGATACGGCCTCCTCACCGCCCAGCATCACCCCGCCGACCCACGGTCGATGGTCGAGGTCTATCGCGAAGCCGTCGAGTACGGCGTCCTGTCCGAACGCGCCGGCCTCGACTCGATCTGGACGAGCGAGCACCACTTCGTCGACGACGCCTACCTGCCGTCGCAGCTGCCGGTCCTCGCCGCGATCGCGGCCCGCACGGAGCGGATCCGGCTCGGGACGGGCGTCCTCCTCGCGCCCCTGTTCGACCCGGTCCACCTCGCCGAGGACGCCGCGGTGACGGACCTCCTGTCGGGCGGCCGGCTGATCCTCGGCGTCGGCCTCGGCTGGCGGGACGAGGAGTTCGAGGGGTTCGGCGTCTCGATCAGGCAGCGGCCGGGCCGGACCGAGGGCCTGATCGCGACGCTCCGCCAGGCGTGGGGCGACGGGCTGACGACCGGCGACGGCCGGTACTTCACGTACCCCGGCCTCAACGTGACACCCAAGCCCGCCCGGGGTGCGGCGACGCCGATCTGGATCGGCGGGGGCGGCGAGCCCGCCGTACGGCGCGCCGGGCGGATCGCCGACGGGTACCTCGGCAGCGGCGCATCGCCCGCGGCCCTCGCCGAGCGCGCCTCGTGGGTCCGCGATGCCGCCGCGGAGGCCGGCCGGAACCCCGACGACGTCGAGATCGGCGTGCACCGGGTGACGTTCGCGTGGCGCGACGGCGACGCGTGGACGAAGGTCGCCGACGCGGCGCGCTACATGAGCTGGAAGTACGGCGACATGGGCACGGCGCACGGGTCGCTGGCGTCCGGGCTGCCGGCGCCCGGCGACGCCCCGTCCCACGAGGACGTGCGCTCGCGCACGATCGTCGGCACCCCGGAACAGGTCGCCGAGCACATCCGCGCCTACGCCGACACGCTCGGCCGGCGCGGCAGCTTCGTGTTCCGGGGCCACCTGCCGGGCCTCGATCCCGGCGTCCAGCGCGAGGCCTTCGACCTGCTGGTGAACGAGGTCATCCCGCTCGTCGTCGGCTGAGCCGCTCGCGTAGACTCCCGGCACGATGTCGATCCGGCTGTTCTACGACCGCTGGCCCCAGTACAACCGGCGGCTGGTCGAGACGATCCGCGGCCTGTCGGACGAGCAGCTGACGCTCCGGGCGCAGCCCGAGCACTGGCCGATCTGGGCGATCGCCGGGCACGTGGCCGGGACGCGCGTGTACTGGCTGTGCCACGTCCTCGGGGAGCCGGGCGCCGACACGACCCCGTTTGCCGGGCCCTCCGACGACGGCTGGGAGGACGACCTCGATCACCCGCGGTCGGCGACCGAGCTCGTCGCGGCGCTCGAGTCGACGTACGCGATCATCGACGACGTGCTGGACCGCTGGACGCCCGGCGATCTCGCGACCCAGTTCGAGCGCTCGTTCGCGGGTCAGCGGCAGCTCCACTCGCGGACCTCGGTGCTGCAGCGGCTGATGACCCACGAGGCGTACCACGACGGCGAGATCGCGCTCGCCCTCGGCGCGCACCACCTCGACCCGGTCTACATCTGGCGGGCTGATTGACCCTCACGCTCCGCGGGCTCAACCGCGCGACGCTCGCGCGGCAGCGACTGCTGGAGCGCGAGCCGGGCACGGCCGTCGACGCTGTCCGGCGGGCGGTCGCGACCCAGGCCCAGGAGGCGCCGTCGCCGTACCTCGCGCTGTGGAACCGCGTCGCCGGCTTCGACGCGGCGGACCTGGACCGCGCATTCGCGACGCAGGACGTCGTCAAGACGCAGCTGTTCCGGATCACGCTCCACGCGGTCGCCGCCGACGACTACCCGGCATTCCACGAGGCGATGCAGGTGACGCTCCGCTCGGCCCGGCTCAACGACCGCCGGTTCCGCGGCGACGGCCTGTCGGTCGAGGACACGGACGCGCTCATCCCCGACCTCCTCCGCTATACCGCCGTGCCGCGCACGAACGCGGAGGTCGGGGCGTGGCTCGAGGCGCGGTTCGGCGAGCCGAAACCGCGCGTGTGGTGGGCGCTGCGGCAGTACGCGCCGTTCGTCCACGGCGCGTCCGGCGGGGCCTGGACGTTCGGGCCGCGGCCGACGTACGTCGGTGCGAGGAACGCGTCGCGTCCGGGGGATCCCGCGGCGTCGACCCGCCACCTCGTGCGCCGCTACCTCGAGGGCTTCGGCCCGGCGTCGATGGCCGACATCGCGGGGTTCACCACGATCCTCCGGCCGCCGATCAAGGCCGCGCTCGACGCGATGCGGGACGACCTCGTCGTGCTCGAGGGTCCGGGCGGCCTCGTCCTGTACGACGTCCCGGGCGGCGTGGTTCCCGACGAGCACACGGTCGCGCCGCCGCGCCTGCTGCCGATGTGGGACAGCACGCTGCTGGCCTACGTCGAGCGGTCGCGCATCATCCCGGCGGCGTTTCGCAAGCTCGTGACGCGGAGCAACGGCGACGTCCTCCCCACGCTGCTCGTCGACGGGTTCGTCGCCGGCGTCTGGCGCGTCGTCGACGGCGGGATCGAGGCGTCGGCCTTCGAACCGCTGCGCGACGACGACTGGCGCGACCTGGAGCGCGAGGCGGCGGCGTTGCTCGCCTTCATCGGGACGCGCGACCCGGCGATCTACCGCCGTTACGGCCGGTGGTGGGACGGGCTTCCGGCGGCGGAGGTTCGCACGCTCCGCTGACGCGCCGTTGAACTTTTTCAACGCGTCGCGAGTACTACCCGGTATCCAGCCTCCGCGCAACTGGGAGCCCCGATGGACCGACTCGCGCGCCGCCTCGCCACCGCCCTCGTCATCGCCGGCGCGAGCATCCCGCTCGCCTCGGCCGGCGCGCTCGCCGCGCCACCCACGCGGACGGTCGACGAGATCCACATCAGCACCACGTTTCCCGCCGGGACCCGGTGCCCATTCGAGGTCGTCCGCACCGTGGACGGGACGCTCGTCACGACGACGTTCACGGACGCCGACGGCCTGACCCGAGTCACGTCCAGCTACAAGGACGGCAAGATCGGCTACCTCAACCCCGCCAACGGCAGGACGCTCCAGGCCGTCCTCGCGGGTCCGGCGGTCGAGGCCGACAACGGCGACGGCACGTCGACGGTGCGCGTTCCGGGCAACGACCAGCGCTACGTGGGCCAGGGCATCGGCTTCATCGTCGGCAACACCGGCCTCCTCGTGTACACCATCGACACCGCCACGGGCGAGGTCCTCTCGGTCGACTTCGAAGCCGGCCACCAGGACGGCACGCCGTTCCCCGCGCTCTGCGCCGGGCTCGAGTAGCTGAGGGACCGGCGGCGGACAAGGATGGCGCCCGTCGCCGGCGACTTCAGGCGGGACGGCGGCCCGGGTGCCGCCGGGCGGCCGTCCCGCAGTCCCCTCCCCGCAGCCGATACTGCCCGGCATGGCGCCCTCGTTCCCTCCCGTCCGCGTCGTGGACGGCCCCGCGTTCGAGCTGATCGCGCAGCTCGCGGCGTTCGCGAGCGGGCCGGCACGGACGGCGCTCGACGCGGGCAAGCCGTGGATCCGCGAGGTGCGGCGGCTCGCGGGCCCGGAGCTGGCGCGGCGCGTCGAGGCGAACGGCCTGTCCCTCTACGCGGAGCTCGCGCCGATCGCCCTCGCGACCCAGCCGCCGCACGACGCCGACCAGCTCCTGGCGTCGCTGCGCACCTTCCCACCGGACGACCTCCGGTACCGCCTGCTCGGTGCGGCCGCGCCACCGAACCGCGCGATGGTGTCGCCGGGCGCCTTCGACCGCGCGATCGCCGGGGACGCCGGAGCCCTGGCGGAGGTCCTCGGCGCGATCGGCGGCACGCGCGCGGCCAGGGCGACGATCACGAGGCTCGTGAGCGCGCCGACGGCCGACACCCGCGACGACGTGGTGGACCTGGTCGAGGCGTGGTCGAGGCGGGTCCTGCCGGCCCTCCTCGAGGAGGCCGGCGTCATCATCGCGCGCGACGTGGACGGCCGCCGCCGCCGTCTCGAGGCGGTCGAACCGCGGGAGACGGTGCGCCAGGCGCTCAACGGCGTGGAGCTCCATCCGGGCCCGTGGGTCGAAGAGGTCGTCCTGGTCCCCACCGTCGCGATGCGGCCGTTCGTGGTCCCCGTCGACCACGAGAGCGGCGTCGTCTACCTGTGCCCGGTCGCCGACGACGCATTCGATGCGGACCCCACGGCACCGCCGCGCCGCCTGGTGAAGGTCGCAGCGGCCATGGGCGACCCGCTGCGGCTGCGAATCCTGCGCGTGCTCGGCGAGGAGCCGCTGGGCGCGACGGAGCTCGCCGAGCGGCTGGGCGTCGACCGCACGAGCCTCCACCACCACCTCGGGATCCTGCGGTCAGCCGGGCTCCTGGCGATCACCGACGATGGCGTCGGCGGCTGGCGGTACGCACGGCTGGCGGGCAGCGTGGCGGAGACGACGGACGCGCTGGCCGCATACCTCGGGCCCACCGCAAGGGCTTGACGCCGGGCGTTTCATTGGGCTAGCGCCCGTCCCCGCAGCCGTGCCCCGGCCCGCCCCACAACACTCGTGGAGGTCCGTGCGAGATGCGGAACCCAGCCCGGCGTCCGTTGGTCCTGTCCGTGTCGCTCGCGCTCCTCCTGGGCGTGACGGCCGCGGCTGCTCCGGTTCTGGCCGGCCCGCCGCCGACCCACACGAGGGTGGCCGGCATCGACGTCGATGCCACGACCATTCCGCAGCTCGAATCGCTGATGAACCGGCACCGTCTCACGTCGGTGCAGCTGACCCAGTTCTACCTGCGGAGGATCCGCAAGCTCGATCCCGAGCTGCACGCGCTGATCACGGTCAACGCCGCAGCGCTCGCCACCGCGCGCGCTGCGGACGCAGCCCGCCGGCACGGGGATCGCCGCCCGCTGCTCGGCCTGCCGATCATCGTGAAGGACAACATCGACACGACCGGGATGCCCACGACCGCGGGCTCCTGGGCCCTCGCCGGGAGCGCCCCGTCCGATGCGTTCATCGTTGGCCGGCTCAAGGCCGCGGGCGCCTTCATCCTCGGCAAGGCGAACCTGTCCGAGTGGGCCAACTTCCGGTCCGGGCCGTCGTCGTCCGGCTGGAGCGGCATCGGTGGCCAGGTGAACATGGCCTACGTGCTGGACCGGAACCCGTGCGGCTCGAGCTCGGGCTCCGCGGTCGCGTCCTCGGCGGACCTCTCTGTCGCGGCCGTCGGCACGGAGACCGACGGCTCGGTCGTGTGCCCGTCGGGTGCCAACGGCCTCGCGGGCGTCAAGCCGTCCCTCGGGCTCCTGAGCCGGGCCGGCATCGTCCCCATCTCCGCCGACCAGGACACGGCCGGGCCGATCGCCCGGAACGTCACCGATGCCGCGGCCCTGCTGGGCGCCATGACCGGGGTCGACGCCCACGATCCGGCGACCGCCGCGCAAGCCGGACACGCCTTCACCGATTACACCGTGTTCCTCGACCCGCACGCGCTCCGCGGCAAGCGCATCGGCGTCTGGCGCGAGCTCGCGTTCGAGGTCGGCGGCCAGCCCGTCGATCCGGCCGTGTCCGCGATCATGGACGACGCGATCTCGGTCCTCCGGGCGCAGGGCGCGACGATCGTCGATCCGGCCGACATCGTGTTCGGCGACTGGGCCAACGCCGAGTTCCCCGCCCTCCTGTGCGAGTTCAAGAGCGACATCGCGAGCTACCTGCAGACGGATGTCGGCCCGGGCTATCCGAAGACGCTCCAGGACCTGATCCACTTCAACAACGCGCACCCGGAGCTCGAATCCGGCGCGCCGGCGTCGGACTGGAACAACGCCGTGTTCGACCAGGCCGAGGCCACCAACGGCCGTGACCAGGACTGCGCCGACTTCCGGGCGATCGCCACACCGGGCGCGCGGGCGGCCATCGACGACCTCATGGCCGCGAACCATCTCGACGCCATCGTCTCGGCGACCAATGGCCCGGCATGGGTCACCGACCCCGTCAACGGCGACCTTGGCGGCGATTTCTCGCACTTCATCGGATCGTCGGGCCCGGCAGCGGTTGCCGGCTACCCGGCGGTCACCGTGGCTGCCGGCTTCGACGGCCCGCTGCCCATCGGCATCACGTTCATGGGTGGGCGCTGGTCCGAGCCGGAGCTGCTTGCCGACGCGTACGCGTTCGAGCAGGCCAGCCACGCGAGGACGCCACCGACGTTCATCCCGACGATCGGTCCCGGCGACCCATCAAGCGGCGTCGGCACGGGCGGCCGGCCCGCACCGCGGCCACGGCATCCCGGCCCGCAAGCGGCCGACCGGCTGGCGCCCGATGCGCTAGGTCGGGGCGGCCACGCAGCCTAGCGACCCGGCGGCTCCGCGGACGCCGGTGAGCCCGAGGCCAGCCCGAGCTCGGGAAGCGCGCCGGCGAGCTCCTGCAGCCAATCACTAGAGTGGCACGCTAGTAACACAGGAGCGAGACGATGGCGCGCACGCAGACGACGGTCAGGATCCGGCGACCCGCCGCGGTGGTGTTCGACGCGATCGAGCGGCACGGAAGGGTCAACGACCCGGCGTGGGAGCCCGAGGTGCTCGCGGTCGAGCCCCTCGCCACCGGGCCGCTCCGTGTCGGCAGCCGGGTCGCGATGACGCGTCGCGACGGCGGCCGGACGCACACGACCACCTACGAGGTGACGGCCTTCGACCCGCCGCGGCGCCTGGCGATCCGGCACGTCGACGGCCCGATGGACTTCGCGCTGGAGTTCCGCGTCGAGCCCGTGACGGACGCCGAGACCGACGTGACGGCGACGGTCGACATGTCGCCGCGCGGCAAGCTGCGGGTCCTCGCACCGGTGTTCGCCCTCACGGGGCCGCGCCGGAACGCGCGCATCTCGGCCGCGATGGTCAAGGCGATCGAGGCGTCGACCGCGGCGGAGCCGGCCGGTGAGGCGCTCGCGCCCGCCTGACCTACGCGACCAGCCGCTTGTACCGGATCCGGCGCGGCTGATCGGCGGCCGATCCCAGCTCCTGGTGGCGGAACGCCTCGTAGTCGCTCACGTTGCCCTGGAAGAACCGGACCTGGCTGTCGCCCTCGAACGCGAGGATGTGCGTCGCGATCCGGTCGAGGAACCAGCGGTCGTGGCTGATGACGACGACGCAGCCCGGGAACGACTCGAGACCGGCCTCGAGCGCCCGGAGCGTGTCGACGTCCAGGTCGTTGGTGGGCTCGTCGAGCAGCAGCACGTTGCCGTTGGCCTGAAGCAGCTTCGCGAGGTGCACGCGGTTGCGCTCGCCGCCCGAGAGCTGGCCGACGAGCTTCTGCTGGTCGGTGCCCCGGAAGTTGAACGACGACACGTACGCGCGCGCCGGCAGCTCGCGGGTACCGCTCTTGACGATCTCGGCGCCCTGCGTGATCTCCTGGAACACGGTCTTCGAGGCGTCGAGCGTGTCGCGCGACTGGTCGACGTAGCTCATCGTCACGGTGTCCCCGACCGTGATCGATCCCGCGTCGGGCGGTTCCTGCCCCACGAGCATGCGGAACAGCGTCGTCTTGCCCGCGCCGTTGGGGCCGATGATCCCCACGATCCCCGAGCGCGGCAGGCTGAACGTCAGGTCCTCGATCAGCAGCCGGTCGCCGTACCCCTTGCGCAGCCGCTCGACCTCGATCACGCGGTCGCCCAGCCGCGGCCCCGGCGGGATGACGATCTCGAGCTCCCGCGCGCCCGACCTCGCGTCGTTCGCCTCCTCGAGGAGCTGCTCGTAGGCGTTGAGGCGCGCCTTGCCCTTCGCCTGGCGCGCTCGCGCTCCCATGCGGACCCACTCGAGCTCGCGGGCGAGCGTCCGCTGGCGGGCATCCTGCTGCTTCTGCTCGCGGCCCAGCCGCTCCAGCTTCTGCTCGAGCCAGCCCGAGTAGTTGCCGCTGAACGGGATCCCGCGACCGCGGTCGAGCTCCAGGATCCACTTCGCGACGTTGTCGAGGAAGTAGCGGTCGTGGGTGACGGCGACGACCGTCCCGCTGTACTCGTCGAGGAAGCGCTCCAGCCACTCGACGGACTCGGCATCGAGGTGGTTCGTGGGCTCGTCGAGGAGGAGCAGGTCGGGGTGCTGGAGCAGGAGCCGGGCAAGCGCCACGCGCCGCCGCTCGCCGCCCGAGAGCGCCGTCACGTCCGCGTCGTCGGGGGGACAGCGGAGCGCCTCCATCGCGATCTCGACGTTGCGCTCGACGTTCCAGGCGTCCGCGGCGTTGATCCGGTCCTCGAGGACCGCCTGCTCCGCGCCGATCGCCTCGTAGTCGGCGTCCGGGTCGGACCACTTCGCCATGACGGCGTTGTACTGCTCGATGAGCCCCTGGACCTCGGCCACGCCGTCCATGACGTTGCCCTTGACGTCCTTCGAGGGGTCGAGCTGCGGCTCCTGGGGCAGCAGCCCGACGCTGAACCCGGGGGTCAGCCGCGCGTCGCCCACGAAGCCGTCGTCGAGCCCGGCCATGATCCGCAGCAGGCTCGACTTGCCGGCGCCGTTCGACCCGATGACGCCGATCTTGGCGCCCGGGTAGAACGAGATCGAGATGTCCTCGAGGACGGTGCGGTCCGGCGGGTAGTGCCGGGCGAGCTTGTAGGTCGTGTAGATGAACTCGGCGGGCATGGTCGGGCTAGGGTACCGGCCGCCGGGCCATCGGGTCCTCGAGCGGCGGCTCGCGTTGCGCGTTGCAAGGCGGCTGGCAGCGGCAGCGGACGCGAGGCGGTCGCGGAGCATGCGGGGGGTCCCGATAGCGTCGGGTCGTGATCTCCACCCCGGGCGCCGGGCCGACGCCCGGCGCCGACCTGCGCCCGCTCGTCGAGCGCCTCGACGCGCTCGCCGCGCGCCGCCTCGCCTCGCGGCCCCGGAGCGACGCGGCGCTCGCCCGCGCCCGGCGGTTCGCCGACCACGTCCGCGGGCACGTGCGCGTCCGCGCCGCCTCGCTCGACGCGCCGTTGCTCGTGCTGCTCCTCGGCCCGACCGGCGCCGGCAAGAGCACGATCTTCAACACGATCGCGGGTCGGGCGGCGAGTCCCACCGGGGTTCTCCGGCCGACCACCCGCGTGGCGGTCGTGCTCGTCCATCCGGATGACGCCGCCGCCCTCCGCGACGGCGCCCTCGCCGCGGTGGATCCGGCGTCGCTGCGGTTCGTTGAGGACGACGGGATCGAGCCCGGGCTCGCGCTCGTCGACGCGCCCGACGTCGACTCCGTGGAGCACGCCAACCGCGTGCTCGCCGACCGGCTCGTCGAGGCGGCCGACCTGTGCGTGTTCGTCACCACCGCGACCCGCTACGCCGACCGGGTGCCGTGGGACGTCCTCGCGCGCGTCCGGGAACGGGGCCTGCCGCTGCTGGTCGTCGTCAACCGGATGCCGTCGGGCGAGGCCGATCGCACGCAGGTGCTCGCCGATCTCCGACGGTTGCTCGTGGAGGAGGGCCTCGACGGGCTCCTCCAGGCGGGCGCGCGCGGCTCCGGCGCGGTCGACGCCCGCGGCGAGGGCGACGACCACCAGCCGATCGCCCCGACGCACGGGCTGGTCGCGGTCGCCGAGGGGTCGCTCGACGACACCGGCGACGGCCTCCGGCCGGCGGCGATCCGGCCGGTGCTCGACGAGGTCGCACGGCTGCGGTCCCGCCGCGAGGACCGGCGGGCGCTCGCCGCGAGGGCGCTCGCGGGGTCGCTCGTCGGGCTCGTCGACGCCCTGGACGCGCTCGCCGACGACGCGGAGCACGAGTCGATCGACGTGGAGGCCCTCCGGCGGACGGCCGACCGGACGTACGAGTCGCTGCTCGTGGCCCTGCGGCAGGAGGTCGACCAGGGTGCGTTCCTGCGCGAGGAGGCGCTCCTCCACTGGCAGGCGTTCGTCGGCGCGGACCAGGTCACGCGCTTCTTCTCGGAGGGGATCGGCCGCGTGCGGGGCGCGATCGCCGCGGTGCTGCGGCCCGCGACGGCGCCCGTGAGTGAGCTGCGCGCCGCGACGACCGACGACCTGCTCGCGGTCGCGCGGCTCGAGGCCGCCGAGGCGGCGCGCCGGACGGCGTCGGCGTGGTCGGCGGACCCCGCGATGGGCACGACGGTCTCGGCGGCGGCCGACCTGTGGCTCCCCTCCCCCGATTTCGACGAGCGGCTCCGCGACCGCCTCCAGGCGTGGATCGACGGGATCGCGGACGACATCCAGGCGCACGGCCGGCCGAAGCGCGCGCTCGCGAGGGGCGCGTCGATCGGGGTCAACGCGCTCGGCACGGGCGTGATGCTCGCGACCTTCCTGCACACGAGCGGCCTGACGGGCGCCGAGGTCGGCGTCGCGGCCGCGACCGCGTTCCTCAACCAGAAGCTCCTCGCCGCGCTGTTCGGCGAGGCGGCGATGGTCGAGCTCGTCGCAAATGCGCGGCGCCGGCTGCGCGAGGCGCTCGACACGACGTTCGCCGAGGAGCGCTCGCGGTTCGACGCCCTGCTTCCGGCCGCGGGCGAGCTGCCGTCGCTCGCGGAGGACCTGCGCGCCGCGGCCGCCGACGTCCGGGCGGCACAGCCCGCGGCCGCATGACCGCGCCCGCCGCGTCGCGACTCGACGACCCGGCCGCCCTCGACCTCGCCGACCCGCTCGCGCGCTGCCTCGCGACGGCCGATGAGCTCGCGGACGCCGCGACGTCCCTCGGGCTCCCGGCCGACCGGCTGCGCGCCGTCGGGGACGATGCGCGCCGCCGGCTCGGGTTTCCGGGTGACGCCTGGGTGCTCGCGCTCGTCGGCGGGACCGGTGTCGGCAAGTCGAGCCTGCTGAACGCCCTCGCCGGGCTCGAGGTGAGCACCGCGTCGGTCCTGCGTCCCACGACGTCGCGGCCCGTGGCCTGGGTTCCCGCCGCAGAGCGCGAGGCGCTCGCGCCGCTGCTCGACTGGCTCGGAGTCCAGCAGGTGCGCGAGCATCCCGCCGGCGACCTCGGACCGGTCGCGATCCTCGACCTCCCGGACATGGACTCGGTCGCGGGCGACCATCGGGCCCGGGTCGAGGCGGTCCTGCCGCGGGTCGATGCCGTCGCGTGGGTCGCGGATCCCGAGAAGTACCACGATGCGGTGCTGCACGATGCATTCCTGCGCGAGTGGCTGCCGCGCCTCGCCCGCCAGGTCGTCGTCGTCAACAAGGCGGACCGCGTCGGGACCGAGGACGCCCGCGGGATCCGGGCGGACCTCGAGGCGGATCTCGCGCCGCGCGCCGCCGGCGGTGCTGCGCGGGTGCCGGTCCTGTTCACCACGTCGACCGCCGGCGCGGCCGACACGGGCGACCTCCGCGCGTGGATCTCGGCCGCGGCGGAGGCCAAGGCGATCATCCGCGCGCGCGTCGCGGCTTCTGTCGTCGCTGCAGTCCGGGACCTGCTGGTGGCCGCGGGGCTCGATCCGGTCCACGAGCCCGGGCCGCTCCTCGCCGCGGACCGACGTCGCGATGCCGTCCGCCAGGCCACCGAAGCGCTCCTGCGCGCGATCGACATGCCGGGCGTCGAGGCGCAGGCGGTCGCGGCGACCCGCGCGTCGGCGCGGGCACGAGGGACCGGCCCGATCGGCCGAGTGACCGCACTGCTGTACGCCGCATCAGGTCGCGAGACGCGCGTCGCGGACCCCCGTGGCTACCTGCTCCGGTGGCGGGAGCGTGGCTCCACGACCCCGGCCGTCGAGGCCGTCCGGGCGGCGCTCTCGGAGCCGCTGCGGACCGCGAGCCCGGCGGTCCGGCCGGCGCTCGCCTCGGCCATGGAGCCCGCCGCGCTCCGTCGCGGCCTCGAGCGCGCGGTCGACCGGGCGATCGCCGAGACCGGCGACCTCCGGCCGCCACGCAGCGCGTGGTGGCGTGTGGTCGGCCTCCTCCAATTCGTCTCGACCGTCGGGATCGCGCTATCGGTAGCGTGGGTGGTGGCGTGGATCCTCGTCAGGCCCGAGACGGCGACCGTCGTGCTACCCCTTCTCGGCCCGGTCCCCGCGCCGTTCGCGTGGCTCGTTGCGTTCCTGTTGCTCGGATTCGTCCTCGCCCGCGTCCTCGGCGCGCACGCGGGCTGGCTCGGACGGCGCTGGGCGCGGCGGGTCCGCGGGGCGATCGCCGACAGCGTCCAGGTCCAGCTCACGGCGGAGGCGCTTCGACCCCTGGACGCGTTCGAGGCGACCCGTGACCGGGCCTGGTCGCTCGGCGCGTCGGTCATCCGCGAGTGCGGGTCGTAGGCGGCGGCGCGAAACGCCGGCTCAGGGCGTGGAACAGAGGTCCATGTCGCCGGAGATGTAGACGTTGCCGGCGTCGCACGCGGACACGAAGAACCGGCTCGGGTCCCACACGATGTGCCCCTGCTCGAACGGATAGACGGGCCACCCGCCTCCCGCGGACACGCCCGGACCGGTCGGTGCTCCCAGCTTGTCCTTGTCCGCCAGCCATTCCCGCAGCACGTTCATCGGGTAGACCTCGCACGTCGTATCGGCGCACAGGATCCCCGCGGTCTCGAACATCTGGTACACGAGGTCGCCGCCCGCGCTCTTCCGGGAGTCCGTCGGATAGCCGGTGCCGGGCGGGTCCTTGCTGATCGGCTGCAGCGGGTACGCCGCGAGGATCGGCGGCCGGACCACCTGGAGGGACTGGTCGCCGTTGAACAGGTACATCACCGCCTGATCGAACCACTGGACGCGCGCCCGGCCGTCGGACGTGTCCTGGGTGTCGCCGATCGGCTTGCCGACGTCGAACGGCGTCGTCGAGCTCAACAGGCGATTCCTGCGGTCCCATGCCCACTGGTCCACGCCGTCCGGCGCGAGGCTCGGGTCGACGGACGGCTCGATCGAGACCGACGGCGACGGCGACGTCTCCGCCGACGGCGATTCCGTGGGGGCGACGCTGGGCGACGGAGACGGCGGCAGCGACGCGACGACTGCGACCGACGCCGGCGGCGTGGCGGAGGCCTCGGCCGTGCCCGGCGACTTCGGTGGCAGGACGCCCGCGGCGAACAGGGCGAGCACCACGGCCGCGGCCCCGACCGCGAGCAGCGGCGTGATCAGCCGGCTGGGGATGAACGGCCGCTGCGCGAACGTGCCGTCGACGCGGATCGGCGACCCGCCGTCGCGCTGGAGCGCGACGTTGAACTCGTGCTTCGACGTGGACCCGACGATCGTGAGCTCGCGCGGGCGCACGGCGACCGGGACGTTGAGCGTCTCGGCGGGCATGACCATGACCTGCTTCGGGACCTGGAACCGCAGCAGGTCGTCCGGGTCCGACGCGCTCATGTTCGCGGTCCACGGCGCGGACCCGAGGTTCCGGACCTCGACCCGGTGGGTGCCCTTCCGATAGCCCGACGACGTGCGCGGCACGATCCGCGCCTCGACGGCCTCGAACGGCAGCACCTCCACGCGGATCGACGCGGTCGTCTCGCCATCCGGGATGCCGTCGCTGCGGATCCGCAGCCCGTACTCCTTCCAGCCTGCCCGGACGGCGGCGCTGCGCGGCGGCTGGATGAGGATCCGGAACGTGTCGCGCGAGCCCGGCCAGATGTTGCGCGTCGGCGGGTCGATCTGGATCCAGCCCACCGTCGGATCGTCGAGCTCCACCGTGAACTCGTTGACCGTGTCGCTGCGGTTCGTGATGCCGAGCAGCAGCTCGGTCTGGGCGTCGGGCGTCGCGCGGGCGGTCGATGGCTCGATCGTGACCGTCGGGTAGCGGATCTCCGACGCGCGCTGCGCGGCCTCCTGTTGTCCGGGGAGCCGGCTCGAGGGTTGCGCCGACGGCGGGTATCCGGCATGCGGCTGCTGGGGCGCCGGCTGCTGGGGCTGCGGCGCGGCGGGCCGCGGCTGCTGGGCCTGCGGCTGCTGGGCCTGCGGCTGCGGAGCGGGCGGCGGCGCGGGCGGATCGAGCTGATCGCCCGGCCGCCGCGCCTGCGGCCCGGACGCGCCATTCCCGTTGTTGCCCTCGGCCATCGGTCCCCCACGTGTCGCGCTTCGCGGGCACTATACCCAGCAGGCAGACCACGGATGGAGGCGTGATGGCGCGACGGGTGTTCCGAGGCGGCAACGTGTTCGACGGGACGGGCGCGGGACCGGCGCCCGCCGACGTGGCGGTCGAGGACGGTCGAATCGTGGACGTCGGCCCCGGCCTCGACGGCGACGAGGCGGTCGACCTCACCGGCACCACGCTGCTGCCCGGCCTGTTCGACTGCCACGTCCACGTCGCCGTCAGCCACCTCGACGCGGCGCGCATCAGCCGGACGCCGACGTCGGTCCGGATCCTCGAGACGGCCCGGAACATGGAGACGACGCTCCGTGCCGGCATCACGTCGGTCCGCGACGCGGGCGGTGCGGACATGGGCATCCGGGAGGCGCAGCAGAGCGGCCTGATCAAGGGTCCCCGGATCCAGGTCTCGATCCAGATGCTGAGCCAGACCGGCGGCCACGGCGACGACTGGCTCCCGTCGGGCGACCGGATGACGCTGTTCGGCGGCCTGCCCGGTCTCGTCGACGGCGTCGTCGACGGGCCCGACGAGATGCGGCGCACGGTCCGGGCGCTGATCCGCAACGGCGCCGACGTGATCAAGGTCGCGACGTCGGGCGGCGTGCTGTCGCCCAGCGACGACCCGCGGCACGCGCACTTCCGCCCGGCGGAGCTCGACGTGCTCGTCGAGGAGGCGACGGCCGCCGGGCGCTTCGTGATGGCCCACGCGCAGGCGGCCGACGGCATCAAGAACGCCGTTCGCGCCGGGATCCGCTCGATCGAGCACGGCATCTACCTCGACGACGAGGCGATCGACCTCATGCTCCAGCGCGGCACGTGGCTCGTCGCGACCCTCGTCGCACCGCTGGGCGTCCTCGAGGCCGCCGACGCCGGCGTCTCGTTCCCGCCGGCCGTGCTCGACAAGGCGCGGCTCGTCGTCGACGCGCACCAGGCGTCGTTCCGGCGCGCCGCCGAGGCCGGCGTGCGGATCGCGATGGGCACCGACACCGGCGTCACGCCTCACGGGCGGAACCTGCGCGAGCTCGCGCTCATGGCGAAGGGCGGCATGGCGCCGCTCGCGGTCCTCGAGGCGACGACGCGCAGCGCCGCGCAGCTGCTCGGCGTCGACGACCGACTCGGAACCATCGAGCCGGGCAAGCTCGCGGACTTCACCGTGGTCCGCGGCGACGCCACGGACCTCGAAGCGCTGCCGGCGCGCATCGACGGCGTCTACCAGTCCGGCGAGCGGGTGGCGTAGGGTAGCGCGATGGCGTTCGACGTCGCGGCCGACCGCTACGACGCCTTCATGGGGCGCTGGTCGCGACTCCTGTCGCCGGCCCTCGCCGACCTCGCCGGGATCCACGGCTCCGCGCGTGTCCTCGACGTCGGCTGCGGCACGGGGATGCTGACCGCCGAGCTCGTCCGGCGCGTCGGCGCGGCGTGCGTGGCCGCCGCGGATCCCTCGCCGTCGTTCGTCGCCGCGATGCACGAGCGCTTTCCGGACGTCGACGTCCGCGAGGCGGCGGCGGAGCAGCTGCCGTTCGAGGACGGCGCGTTCGACGGCGCGCTCGCCCAGCTCGTCGTCCATTTCATGCCGGACCCCGTCGCGGGTCTCGGGGAGATGCGCCGCGTGACGCGCAGCGGCGGCGTCGTCGCGGCATGCGTCTGGGACTTCGGCGCCGGCAAGGGGCCGTTGCGGACGTTCTGGGATGCCGCGCGCGAGGTCGATCCGAACGTCGACGACGAGTCGGGCCGGCCGGGCACGCACGAGGGCGAGCTCGGCCGGCTGTTCCTGGCGGCCGGGCTCCACGACGTTCGCTCGACAGCGCTCGAGGTCTCGCTCGAGCTCGACGGGTTCGACGCCTGGTGGGAGCCGTTCACCTACGCGGCGGGGCCCGCGGGCCAGTTCGTGGCCGGGCTCGACGACGAGCGACGTGCGACGCTCCGCGAGCTGTGCCGACGACGCGTGCCCGACGGGCCGTTCGCGCTCGACGCCGTCGCCTGGGCGGCGCGCGGCCAGGCCTGAGCGGGTTCCGCGCGGCGCGCGGCCAGGCCTGACGCGACCCCGAGCCGGGCGGTCCTACGTCGCCGCCGGCGCCTCGGCCGCCGGCCGTGCCTCCCCGGCCTCGTCCTCCACGTGGCTGAAGCCCAGCCGCGCCGCGAACCGGCCGAGCGGCCCGGGCGCCCACCAGTTCCAGTGCCCCAGCAGCCGCATCGTCGCCGGGACGAGGAGCATCCGGACGATCGTCGCGTCGATCAGGACGGCGATGGCCATCCCGACGCCGATGCTCTTGATCGTCACCGTGTCCGCGAGCGCGAACGCCGAGAACACGCTGACCATGATCAGCGCGGCGCCGGTGATCACCCGAGCGGTCCGCGACAGGCCCTCGGCGACGGCCTCGGTGTTGTCGCCGTGGCGGCGGTACGCCTCCTGCATCCGCGACAGGAGCAGGACCTCGTAGTCCATCGAGAGGCCGAAGAGGACGCAGAACATGATGATCGGGTTGCCGGCGATGGTGAACCCGGGCGACTGGAAGTGGAGGACGTCCTGGAAGTTGCCCTCCTGGAAGATCCACACGAGCGCCCCGAAGCTCGCCGACAGGGACAGCAGCGTCATGACGATCGCCTTGATCGGCAGCACCACGGAGCCGAACAGGAGGAACAGGATCGCGGCCATCGCGAACAGCGTGATGCCGATCGCGTACGGGATGCTGCGGGCCTGCGACGCGAGGAAGTCCTCGCCCAGCGCCGCGAAGCCGCCCACCTCGATCCGCTGGATCGGCGCCTCGGTCGCGAGCGCCCGGACGCGCGGGACGACCGCGGTCCCCGTGGGCGACGCCGGGATGTCGGGCGAGATCGCGTCGAACCGGACCGTCGAGCCGTGGACGTAGCGGTCGTACAGGAGCCCGAGGGAGGGCGGCCACTGCTCGCGCGGCAGCGCGTAGAGCGCGACCAGCTGGTCGACCGGGAGCACGGCCCCTGACGTCGGGTCCTTGAGGCCGTTGAACGGGCTCTCGACGGTGTCCACGCCATCCACCTGCGCGAGCCGGTCGCCGAACGCCGCGAGCGTGCGCACCGCGGCCTCGGAGGTCGGCTGGCCGTCGACGTCGGCGAGGACGACGATCGGCGTCGTCGTGCCCGGCTGGAAGTCCGTCTGGAGCGTGACCGCCGCCTCGCGGCTCGGCAGCCCGGCCGGCAGGACGAACGCGTCGGGGATGCCCTGGACGAGGCGGAAGAACGGCAGCCCGGCGATCAGCAGGACCGCGAGCGTCGGCACGAGCACGAGCACCGGGCGACGCATGACCCCGTGCGCGAGGCGCTCCCAGCGGGACCGCGCGGCCGCGTCCGCGGCTGCGGCCGACGGCCGGCCGAGCGCGCGCCGCACGCGGTCGACGACCCCGCCCGTGGACAGCATCGCGACGCGCGGGCCGAGCATGCTCAACGTCGCCGGAAGGAACGTCAGCGCGTACAGCAGCGACGCGAGGACGGTCAGCGCGCCGCCGATCCCGAACGAGCGGAGGGCGGGCGCCGCGAACACGAGCAGGCCCGACAGGCCCACCGCGACCGCGAAGCCGGAGAACGCGACCGCCTTGCCGGCCGTGGCGACGGTGACCTCGACCGCGTCCGCCACCGTGCGGCCCTTCGCGAGCTCCTCGCGGAACCGGCTCACCATGAACAGTGAGTAGTCGATCGCGAGCGCGAGGCCGAGCATCGTGGACACGTTCTGGACGTAGATCGACAGCTCGGTCGCCTGCGCGACGAAGTAGACGGCGCCGAGCGTCGTCGGGATCGCGAGGCCGGCGACGAGGAGCGGCAGACCGGCGGCCACCAGCGAGCCGAAGACCAGGATCAGGATCACCGCCGCGATCGGGAGCGAGACCGTCTCCGCGCGGATCAGGTCCTGCTCCGACTGGTGGGCCGAGTCGCGCGTCAACGGTCCGTAGCCGCCCACGAGCAGGGCGATCCCCTGCCCCGGCTGTGCGATCGCGCCCTCGAGCTCGTCGAGGTGCTCGACCGACTGCTCGTCGCTGATGTTCAGCTGGACGACCACGTAGGCGGAATCACCGTCGGTGCTGATGAACCGCGCGTCGCCGGTCTGGCCGTAGCCGACGATGGCGTCGACGAGCGAGTTGCCCTCGAGGCCCTTGACGGACTCGGCGATCGCGCCCTGGAAGGCGGGCGAGGTCGCGTCGGCGCCCGCGGCGCCCTTGTAGATCAGGACGAGCGTGCCCTTGCCGGCGCCGAAATCGTCGGCGAGCCGCGTCGAGACGGCGTTGGACTCGGAGCCGGGATCGAGCCAGCCACCGGCCGACAGCTCGGCCGCCGCGCGCCCCGCGAACGTTGCCATGGCGAGGCCGAACACGATCGCGAGGATGGCGACCGGCCGGCGGCGACGGTAGACGAAGCGGCCCCATCGGCTGAACATCTGGTGGCTCCCCGCAGGGTGGGACTGGTTGGTCGCCGCGAACGATAGAGAATGGCCGTTCGCCATGTCAACCCTCGGTTCGGGCGCATCCGGATCGTGCCAAGCGGCCTATTGCAGAACCGATCTTCGCTCTGCTAGCCTCCGGCGATGCCGAAGGTCTCCGCGGCCCACGAGCAGGCGGTCCGGGCGCGGATCGTCGATGCGGCGGTCCACGTGTTCGCCGAGAAGGGCTACCACGCCGCCACGATGCAGGACGTCGTCCGCCGCAGTGGGCTGTCCGTCGGCGCGATCTACACGTACTTCTCGGGCAAGGACGAGCTGTTCCTCGCGGGCTGCGACCTCAGCAACGGCGTGGCCATGGGCGAGCTCGCCGACCGGCTCGTCCGCGGGCGCACCGTCGTGGACAAGCTGGCCATCGCGATCGGCTTCTTCCTCGACGCGGTCGACGACCCGAGCGGGGCGCCGGGAATGGCGTCGGTGATGGTCAGCCAGTGGAGCCGCGCCGAGCAGGAGCCCGAGGTCCGCGCGATGCTCAACCGGCGGCGCGAGCAGCTCATGGGCGCCGGGCAGCTGCTGATCCGCGAGGGCATCGCGAGCGGCGAGCTGCCCTCCTGGATCGACGCCGAGGCGATCACCGCCGGGTACCTGCTGCTGATGGACGGGCTCCTGCTGTGGCGCATCGAGCAGGGCGACGGGTACCGTCGCGACGAGGCCGAGCGGCGCGCGTTCGCCGTGCTGGCGCCGATGGTCGCCGCCTCCGCCGCGCCCGCGCCCGCACCGATCCGTGCCGCGCCCGAACGGCCGTGGTCCGTGCTCGGCGGGCCGGCGTCGACGTCGCAGGGCCGGTCGCGGATCGCCTGACCGGCTCGCGGCCGCGGGTCGACGGCACCCCGGGCGCCGCGGGGAGCTCCTTCCCCTGCGCGGCGGACTCTGCGTCGCTGCGAGCGGCCGTTAGCCGCCCGGGTCGCGGCGCCGAGTCCCTCGCCGCGACCGACAGTCGCGAAGCCGACCCTCAGGCACCCCGGGCGGCGATCCGGTGTCGCCTTGCGCCGCGGTTCAGCGACTGTCCGTCGCTATCGGCGTTGGGATAAGTCCCCGGTAAGTGCGGCGCGCTTCAATCCGTCCATGGGCGAAACGGAGATCCGGCGCCTCGCGCGTCGGCGCGCCATCGAGCTGCGCCGGTCGGTGGCCGCGTCGCTGCGCGCGATGCGCGAGGATGCCGGCCTGTCGGTCGCCGCGGTCGCGCGAGCCGCCGGCATCGATGGCTCGTACCTCCGCCTCATCGAGGACGGTGAGCGCGAACCGAGCGGCCGGGTCCTCGTCGCGATCGGCCTGGTGCTCGGCGCGGATCTGAGCGTGCGCCTCTACCCCACCACCGGGCCGCGGATCCACGATCGGTTGCAGGCACCGATGGTCGAATGCCTCATCCGGTCGCTTCACCCACGCTGGATTCCGTCGCCCGAGGTCGTCGTGACCGCGCCCGCTCGCGGCGTCATCGATGTCGTCCTCGGCGATCGCGCCGAGCGCCTGCTGATTGCGTCGGAGATCAACAGTCAGGTCGGGCGGCTCGAACAACAGCTCCGATGGCATCGCGAGAAGGAGCTGTCGCTGCCCTCGTCCGAGCTGTGGCCGTTCGCGGCGGCCACGGGGCCGCCCGTGACGTCGCGACTCCAGGTCCTTCGGTCGACGGCCGGGAACCGCGACCTGGCGAACCAGTTCGAGGCGACCTTCGCGTCGGCGTATCCGGCCAGGGCGCGCGACGTCGTCGACGCCCTGACGACCGGCACCGCGTGGCCGGGTCCTGGAATCGTGTGGATGCGCGTCGAAGGCTCCGACGTGAAGCTGCTCGACGGCCCGCCGCGTGGCGTCAGGCTCGGCCGCTCCCGGTGAGCCGGACGGTGAGTCGCTGATCCGGGCCGCAAGCGGCCGACAAAGCGATCCACGTCGCCGTTCCGCGACTCATGGTCACGATGGAAGCCGTGAGGGCAGTCGAGACGCGGGAACGTGCCGCCTCGCGGTGCGATTCAGCGACTCTGGGTCAACGCCCTTCGGCCGCTGCCCCGCGGCGCCCACGGGAGCCGCGCCGCGGCACCGTCCTGTCGCGGAGCGGCGTACCGCTCCGTGCCGGCGGGACTGCGCGGGCCGGGCGGAACCGCGCGGGCGGAACCGCGCGGGCGGAGCTAAGCCGGCCGGGCCGCACGATCCTGCGCTCCGCGCGGGCACGGACGGGGCCGGCAAGCGACCTCGCGCCGCGAGACGGTCGATCAGCCCGCCTGGACCACCCGCCGCGCCTCCAGCCCGCCCTCCGCGGTCTCGCGGACCTCGAACCGCGGCTGGTCGTAGACGGCCGGTCCGCGCATCACGTGCCCGTCCTCGAGCCGGAACCGCGAGCCGTGCCACGGGCACTCGACGCAGCCGTCCACGATCGTTCCCTTGTCCAGTGGCCCGCCGGCATGCGCGCAGACCCCGTGGAGCGCCTCGATCGGCGCCGCCTCGGAGGGCCGATAGAGAACGAGGGTGTCGACGCCCGCCTTCGCCTTCACGAGGCGGCCAGCGGGGACCTCGGCGACGTCGAGCGCCTTCCATTTCGTCGACGCGGTCTCGAACGCGTGGCGGTCGACCTGGTTGCCCTGCCGGTACACGAGCTCGCCACCGACATACGCGCCCGCGGCCAGCGCGGCGTAGCCCGCCATCGAGGTCGCGACCGCCAGCGGACGGAGCGCCCTCGGGCCCAGGCGCATCGCGAGCGAGCCGGTGTACGCGAGGACGCTCGTCACCATGAGCGTGGCGTGGACCGTCGCGTAGACCTGGGGCTTGTCGTACGCATCGACGGCATCGGCCGCCCCCGTCACCGCCGAGGCGGCCATCGCGGCCACGCCCGTCGCGAGCGCGACGTCGGCGGCGCGCTCCTGTCCCGTGACGTCGAACAGCGCGGCGACGGTCATCGCGCCGACGGGGACGTCGGTGATCGTCGGGTGGAGCGGGTGGCCGAGCCAGGTGCCGTTCAGCACGTCCTTGGCCGGCCGCGTCCGGTCGAACACGGCGGCCAGCCAGTGCTGGACCTGCTCCCCGATCGGCTTGGCCCACGATTCCTGGGCATCGATGAGCGCGGCGATGGAACGGTGCATGCAGGCTCCTCCCGAATCCCGGTACGTCACGTGGAGCATCGCGGTTCGCGGGCTGCGCCCGGCTAACGCGGACGCCGCGCGGCATCGCGTCCCCGGACCGATTCGATCCCCTGCCCGCGCCGACGTACCGTAGCCCGCATGACGACGCGGCGGATGACCTGGCGACGGTCGGACGGGATCGAGACCGACGAGCACTGCACGGCCTCGATCCGCGAATCGGGGCTGTCGCTGGTCGGCACGGTGCTGGGCGCCGACGGTGGCCGGCCGGTCCGCGTGGAATACCGCGTGCTCACCGACGCCACGGGCCTGACGACCGCGGCGCACGTGCGCGACCTGCGCGGCTTCGAACAGCGAACCATCGCCCTCGCCCGCGACCCGAAGGGCGCATGGACGATCGACGGCGCCGCCGTGAAAGCGCTCAAGGGCTGCACGGACGTCGACCTCGGCTGCAGCCCGTCGACGAACACGCTGCCCATCCGGCGCCTCCGCCTCGCGGTCGGCGGGTCGCAGACCATCCAGGCGGCGTGGCTCCGGTTCCCGGAGCTCTCGGTGGTGAAGACGCCGCAGACGTACACCCGCCTGGACGAGTTCACGTACCGCTACAGGTCCGGCAGCTACACCGGCGAGCTGACGGTCGACGACGACGGGCTCGTCGCCTCGTACGACGTCTGGATGCGGACCGGCTACGCGACGGGCCCCGACGACACCGAGCCGCTCGACGGCAGCCGCGGGGCACCGGCGTAAGGCACACGGCGCGGGCGCGGCGACGCCTTTGAGGTAGGCCGGCCCGCACAGATCCGGCCGCAACCCGATGGTTCCGCGGGGCTGCGCGCCGACGATGCACCCGTGCCGACGAGGGCATCCACGCCACGAGGAACCGAACGATGTACCGCCCCGAGACGATGTACGAGCTGTCGACGCTGCGGATGGCCGAGGACAGGCGCATGGCCGAGCGCGAGCGGCTGGTCCGCCGCGCCGGTGCCGACCACGCGTCGGGCGCGATCGATGCCGTCCGCTTCCGCGACCGCCTGACCCGGCTGTTCGGTGCCGTCTGGCCGAGCCACGACGGTGCGAACCCGACGACCGCCTGATCCGATCCGGCGACGGAACCTCCGTCGCCGACCCGCCTCCTCCACGGCCCGCGCTGCCACTCCTCCGGCGGTGCGGGCCGGTCCCGTTTCCCGGCGCTATGCCTCGTCGTCGACGGCGGCCGCCGCGCCGAGCCCGACCCTCGCGCCGATCATCGCGGCGCTCACCCGGTTCGCGACGCCGAGCTTGTCCAGGATGTGCGTGACGTGCACCGCGGCGGTCTTGCGCGTGATGAACAGGCGGTCGGCGATCTCTCCGTTCGACATGCCGGCGACGACCAGCTCGAGCACCTCGACCTCGCGCGCCGACAGCCCGAGGGCCAGCGCCGCCGCCCGCGGGTCGCCTTCGGCCCGCGCCCCGGCCGCCGTGGTCCCGCCGGACGAATCGGGCGAGGCGGCGGCCGCGGGTGCGGCGGTCGCGTCGATCCCCTGCGCCTCGCGCGAGCGCAACGGGATCCGTGCCCGCGACGCGAGCGCCGCGACGGACTCCGCGAGCGGCCGCGCGCCCGCGTCCTCGGCGACCGCCGCGGCATCGCCGAGCCACTCGCCGACGTCGGCGCGCAGTCCCTGGCTCCGCAGGGCGGCCTCTGCGGCGCGCAGCCGGGCGTACGCCGCGGCGAGCGGCTGGGGCACCTCGTCGAACGCGGCGATGGCCGCCGCCCACGATGCATGGTCGTCGTCGCCGTCCGCGCGGCGGCGCTCGCCCTCCGCCAGCGCGACCCAGCCCCGGACCACGGGGATCATCGTGCGTGGCGCGATCTCGTCCAGCCGGGCCGCCATCCGACTCGCCGCGGGCGGACGCGTGCCGTCTCCCGGACCCGCGCCGCGCCGCTGGACCCTCGCCTCGTCCGCGAGCTCGGCGGCGGCCCGCAGCCCGAGCGCGACGAGCGGCGCGGTCCAGAGGACGTCGTCGAGTCCCTCGAGCCGCGCGAGCCCGGCGTCGGCGATGGCGAGTGCGTCGGCGTGCCGGCCGGCCCACGCGTACGCCTCGGCGCCGACGGCCGCGCCGTACGCCGCGACGTCGGGGTCGATCGCCTGGAGGTCGACCGATCCGATCCGCCGCGTCGCCTCCGCCACGTCGCCCCGGATCGCCGCGAGCCAGGCCGCGACGAGCGACAGGTAGACGCTGCCCTGGCCCGCCGGGTCGAGCGCGAGCCCCTCCGCGATCACGACGTCGGCCGCCTGCACGCGCCCCAGCCGCAGCAGGATGTCACCCTCGAGCGCGATCAGGTCCTGGCCGAACCGCCGCTCGAGCCCGGCGTCGCGGGCGACCGCGCGGCCCGCCTCCGCCTCGCGCAGCGCCTCGTCGAGCCGCCCCAGCGCGACCAGGTTCACCGCGAGGTTGTGGTGGCCGACGATCAGCGTGTTCGCCGGTCCCGTCTCGGCGACGATCCGCGTCGCCTCGCGCAGCTCCCGGATGCCGCCCTCGATGTCGCCGAGGCCCACGAGGTCGGAGCCGAGCATGTTCCGCGCACGGCTCTCCTCGCTGCGCGCACCGGCCGCGACCGCGCACGCGATCGCCTCCTCGCACAGCACGCGCGACTCGGCCCACATCCCGGCGCCCATCAGCGCGCCACCGAGCGACGCGAGGACGCGCGCGCGCTCCGCCGTCGGCGGATCCGCGGGCACGAGCCGGACCGCCTCGCGATGCGCCGCGAGCGCGTGCGTGTTGTCGCCGACCGCCCACTGCAGGTACCCGAGGCGCGACTGGAGCAGGCCCGCCCTCACGGGGTCGCGTGCGGCGTCCGCGAGCTCGATCGCCTCCCGCGTGAGCTCGAGCGACCGCTGCAGCTCGCCGCCGCGATCCGCCGCGTCTGCGGCGCGGAGCAGGAGCTCGCCCCGGTCCTCGCGGCCCGCCCGTCCCGCGGCGACCTCGAGATCCATCGCGCGCTCCAGGTGCCGGTGCGCATCGGCATGGGCGTGGACCGCCTCGGCCGCGTCGGCGGCGCCGATGGCGCACGCGTACGCCTCGGCGGCAAGGCCCGCCTCCGCGTAGTGGTGCGCGAGCTCGGCCGCGGCGCCGACCGGGCTGCTGTCCGCGAGCGACGGGTCGGCCTCGAGGCGCCGCGCGAGCTGCTCGTGCAGCCGTCGGCGGGCGCCCGGGAGGACCTCGTGCTCCACGGCCTCGCGAAGGAGCTCGTGCCGGAAGCGGTACCGGTCGCCGGCCGGCTCGAGCTCGAGGACGCCTGAATCGAGCGCCGCGCGAAGCCCGGGCTCCATCTCGGCTTCGTCCGTCCCGACGACGGCGGCGAGCAGCCGACCGTCGACCGGACGACCGGCCACCGCGATGACGTCGACGGCCCGCCGCGCGCCGGCATCGAGACGCCCGACGCGCGCGAGGAGGATCTCGACGATCGAGGACGGACCGTCGCCGGTGCCGCCCGCCGCGACGAGCTCCTCGACCAGCAGCGGGTTCCCCTGTGATCGCCGCCACACGCGTTCCGCCATGCCCGGCGCGGGACGCCCGCCGGCGAGCACGCGCAGCTGGCGATCGACCGCCTCGCGATCCAGCCGGCCGAGCGCGAGCACGGTCGTCGTCGGCGACCGCGCGATCTCCGCGAGCCACGCGAGGATCGGGTGGCCCCGCGGCAGGTCGTGCTCGCGGCAGGTCAGCACGATCGCGAGCCGCTCGTCGGTCAGGTTGCGTGACAGGAAGGTGAGCAGGTCACGGGTCGCGCGGTCGATCCAGTGGACGTCCTCGATCACGAGGATCGTGGGCCGGTCGGCGGTCAGCGCCCGCAGCAGCCCGAGGACCCGCTCGAACAGTCGCGCCTGCCCGAGGCCGGACGGCAGCCGCTCCGCGTCGAGCTCCGCGGGCCCCGCATCCCGGGCGAGCTCCGGCACGATCGCCGCGAGCTCGCGGCGACTGGCTCCCGCCAGGCGCTCGAGCGCATCGCGATCGACCTGGCGCGCGAGGCTCCGGAGCACCTCCGCGAGCGGCAGGTATGGCAGCCCGGCCGGGCCGATGTCGAGGCTCTGGCCGACGAGGACGAGGAACCCGTCAAGCTCGGCGCGTCGCGTCGCCTCGCGGACGAGCCGCGTCTTGCCGATTCCCGCCTCGCCGCGCACCACGACGACCCGCGGCGCGCCGTGGCCCGACGCCTCGAAGGCCCCCGTCAGGGCGTCGACGTCCGCGTCGCGCCCGACGATACCCGGACTCGAGCTGCGGGCGGGCATGGCACCGCGGATCGTACGACGGCCTGTCCCGGCCGCAACGGGGTGAACGCGGTCGACGGGTCCGGGCTACCGTGGACCGATGGGATCGCTCGTGTATTCGTTCAACGTCTCGCTCGACGGCTTCATCGAGACGCCGTCGCACTCGCTCGACTGGGCCAACGTCGACGAGGACGTCCATGCCTGGTTCAACGACCGTGCGCGGGAGGCCGACGCGTTCCTCTACGGCCGCCGGCTGTACGAGACGATGGCGGCGTACTGGCCGACCGGCGAGCGCGACCCGGGCGCGACGCCGGCGATGCGCGACTTCGCGCGGATCTGGGTGGCCAAGCCGAAGATCGTGTTCTCGCGCTCGCTCCGCGACGTCGGCTGGAACAGCCGCCTGGTGACCCGCGACGTCGGCGAGGAGCTTACCGCGCTGCGCGGCGAGTTCGACGGCCGCCTCGAGGTCGGCGGCGCCGAGCTCGCGGCCGCGTTCATCGAGCGAGACCTCGTGGATGCCTTCGAGCTGATGATCCACCCGGTGGTGCTCGGTGCCGGGACGCCGTTCTTCCCGCCGCTCCCGACCCCGATCCGGCTTCGGCCGTCGGGCGGGCGCGAGTTCGACAACGGCGCCCGGCTCCTCCGGTACGAGGTGGTGCGCGGCGAATCGTGAGGCGGCGGCACGTGGCCGCCGCCTCGGAGCCGCGACCGATCAGGGGACGGCGGTCACCGTCCCGAACGCACCCTCCGTCTCGTCCTTCGGCCCCGCCGCGAAGAACAGCGTCGAGGTCGAGCCGTTGTTGGCGGCGCCGTTGCCGAACGCGATCCCCCACAGGCCGTCGATGACGAGCGGATGGTGGTTGGCGAGCTTGAGGTGGCTGTTGGCCTCCCAGCCCGAGCTCGTCGGGCGATACGCGTTGATCCGGCCGTCGCCGAGGTTCCCGACCAGCAGGTTGCCGGCGAACCGGCCCCAGCTCGCCGGCGCCGACGCGAGGCCCCACGGAGCGTTCAGCGCGCCAAAGGTCGCGACGCGGCCCTCGAACGAGCCGTCCATCCCGAACGCGCTCACGATGCCGAGGCCCTCGCCGTGCACCTCGTCGCCGCCGTCGTTGAGGGCGTAGGCGACGAACAGCGTTCCACCGAGCGCCTGGATGTTGAACGGCGCGTAGTGCGCCGGGAGCATCGGATCGACGAACGCGCCCGCCCAGTGCTGGTAGGCGAACGACCCGTCGAGGACGTCGATGCGGCCGTTGCCGAAGTCCGCGGCGTAAAGGTAGGGCGATCCGCTCGAGCTGCCGATGGCCAGGCCCGTGTACTGCCCGCCGTCGGGCGACGTGGCGCGGACGGTCGCGGCGGCGCCGCCGGCCCAGCCCTGGATCGTCCCGGACTGCGTCGCGAAGATGAACCGGGATGCGGTCGTGCTCCCGTCGGCGACGGGGAACGCGTTCGGATTCGCATTGAACACGACGCCCGTCGGCTCACCCGCGACCGCGACTGTGAGCGCCTGCTTGACGCCCGCTGCGTTGTACAGCGTCGATGTGTCGGTGCCGTTGTTCGACACCCACCAGGGCGTGGTGGGTCCGGCGACCAGCCCCCAGCCGTTGACGAGGCTCGGGTCGCTGGCCGTCGTCTGGAGCGTGGTGACGTGGAAGGCGTTGACCGCGTTGGGACTCTTCGCGACGGCCGGCGTCGCGAGGAGGGCGGCCAGCGCAAGGCTGGCCAGGAGCGCGAGGGATCGGCGAGCCATGGGCACGTCCTCCACCGGCGTCGGGCGTCGCGGAACGGGCGACGGTTGCCGCGCCTGCGGCTGGGTACGCGCGTAACCCGACCGCGGTTTTCGGGGCCGGACATGGAGCGAGGCGGATCCTTGCGGATCCGCCTCGAATGGAGCGCCAGTCAGTGCGCCCGGTCGGTGCTACTTGGTGAGCGGCTGCCGGTGGCCCTCGACGTCGTCGTCCTCGCCCGTGAACAGGGTCTTCTTGGTCTGGCCGTCCGGGCCGGCGTCCTTGGTCGTCGGCTGGCGATGGGCCTCGACGTCGTCCTCTTCGCCGGTGAACAGCGTCTTCTTGGTCTGGCCGTCAGGACCCGCGTCCTTCGTGGTCGGCTGCCGATGCCCCTCGACGTCGTCCTCTTCGCCGGTGAACAGCGTCTTCTTGGTCTGGCCGTCCGGTCCCGCGTCCTTGGTCTTGTTGGTCGCCATCGCTCCTGCTCCCTTGCTCGGCTATCGAGTGGTTGGTGATGCGGATCCTCGCGGACCGGTCACCCCCGCGTCAACGTTGCAGCGGACGGCCGACGTGTCGCCGTGGCGACACCCCGGATCTCAGCTCCAGGCGACAGTGGCGACGGCGATGGGTGCCGATACGCCCTTCACGCTGACCTCGCGGGAGCCCTCGATCGCCGTCTCGCCCGCCTCGCGGAGCGTCTCGACGGTCGCGAGCACCTCGCCCGACCCGGCCAGCGCGCCGACGCGGGCCGCGACGTGCACGCCGATCCCGCTGTAGTCCATGCCTCGCCGGTTGGCATCGGCCGCGTGGATCCCGATCCGGATCGGTGGCACGAAGCCCGCGGCCGCCTGGTGGTCGCGCAGCGCGCGCTGGATCGCGACGGCGCAGTCGATCGCCTTCCGGGCGCTCGGGAACGCGACGAAGAACCCGTCGCCGGTCGTCTTGACGACGTCGCCGCCTCCCGCCGCGATCAGCCGGCGCAGCGTGTCATCGTGCCAGCGGAGGACGCGGTCCCACGCCGCGTCGCCGAGCGCCTCGGCAAGGTTCGTGGAGCCGACGATGTCCGTGAACATGAATGCCCGGCGGACCTGCTCCGGGGCCTGCCGGCGATCGTCGGCCTCCGCGAGCTGCCGCTCCGCCGCCGACGCGTCGACCGTCGCCCCGAGGCGCCGGAACTCCTCCAGCGCCGAAGACAGCTCGAGGGACGCGCCTTCGGCGTCGTCGACGGATCGCAGGGCCGCCGCCAGCAGCACCCGCGCCCGAGCGACCTCGTACGGCGCTCCGACCTCCTGCCACGTCCGGATCCCGGCGCGCAGCTCGCGCGAGGCGCCCGCGACGTCCCCCTCGGCGAGCAGCACGCGGCCGAGCGCGACGTGGTGCCCGCCGTCCATCGCGGGCGACGCATCCGTCCCGACCGTCGACGCGAGCTCCTCCGCGGCCGCACGAGCGCCGGCGACGTCGCCGTCCGCGAGCCGGATCTCGACCTGCGCCGGCAGCAGCCGGGCCTTCGACCACCGGTTCCAGCCCTGCTCCGCGACCGCCGCGTCGATCGCCGTCCTCGCCGCCTTCACCCGGCCTTGCGCGAGCCGGATCAGCGCGAGCGACGGCTGCGGGTCCCGCCCGAGCGCATGGGCCTCGCGCAGCGACGCCTCGGCACCCTCGAAGTCGCCGCGCAGCCGCCGGATGTCCCCGATCGCGTAGTGGCCGTCCGCCTGGGGCTGGGTCGCCCGGAACCGCTCGAGCTCGATCGTCGCCTGCCGGAGATCCGTCTCGGCCTGCTCCCATGCGCCGCCGATCGCCGCGATCTCGGCGCGATGGACGCGGCACACGCCGGGAAAGCCGGCCATGGCCTCGCGGCGGCAGTAGCGCTCGGTCGCCTCGATCCACTCGCTGGCGCGTCCGTAGTCGCACAGGTCGCGGCAGGCGGAGATCATCCGGCACGCGGTCACGCCGCTCGTGAACGGCGACAGCTCGCCGTTGACGGCGGCGATCGACGCCTCCTCCAGCAGCGCGATGCCCTGGGGCGTCGCACCGGTCGCGATCTTCATCTCCCCAAGGTTCGCGAGCGCCCACGCCCGAAGGTCGGCGTCGGACGTGCGGGCGCCGATGTCGATCGCCTGCTCCGCGAGCGCGACCGCCTCGTCGACCCGGCCCGTGTACCGCGCCTGCTCGCTGCGGATCAGCGACAGATATCCGTGGACGTACGTGTCGCCGCCATCCGACAGCAGCCGCTCGGCGCGGCGGAGCCAGCCCGACGCGATGGATGCCTTGCCCAGCCGCCCCGCCGTGCGCCCGAGCTCGATCGCGACGTACGCCGCGCGCGGCTCGTCACCCGCGTCGAGGTAGGCCTTGAACGCGCGCTCGAGGGCGTCGTCCTCGACCTCCGGCTGCGCCGCGAAGAACGCCGTGAGCGACAGCGCCTCGAGGTCGGCGCCTGCGAGCGGACCCTCGCGGTCGGCGGCCGACAGCAGCTCGAACGCCTCGGGCCACGCCTTCCGCGCGATCGCGGCGCGCGCCGCGGCGATCTTGTCGACCTCCGGCGGGCCGGACGGCGTGAGGACCTCGGACATGACGGCGATTGTGCCACCGCGTCCGTCGTCCGCCATCTGTCCCTTTCGACACGTCCGGCCAGGCGGACGATCGGCGGCGATGGATGTGCGCGCTGCCCTCGCCGCGCCGGTGAGCGACGGCTCGTCAGCGGCGGACGAGCAGCAGGCGCATCACGTTTCGGGCCGCCTGGTCGAGCGAGGCGCGGATCGCGTCGGGGTCGGCGTCGTCCCGGACGCGGAGCCGGAACACGATCGTCGACGTGCTCGCGGTCGACGATTCGATCGATGCCGAACCGGCGTATGCGCCGCGGCCCCACTCGACGCGCCGTGCGGCGGCGTCGGGCAGGAACCGCACGGCCGCCGCGGGATCCTCGGCCTCGCCCTCCTCGGCCGCCTCGGCCGGATCGCCCGAGACGGCGATCGACTCCACGTGGGCGATCGGCGGCGCGTACGCCGCCAGGTTCCCGGGGTCCGCGAGGAACGCGAACGCCGCATCGGCGCCGATGCCCACCGTGAGGCTCCGCTCGTAGTCCGCCATCGCGCGACGATACTGCCCCGGGCGCTCACCTGCGACCACGTTCTCCGAACGCTGGTGGAGCGTACGGGCGCCGCCCGGCGTCCGGCGGCCGCGACGACGAACGCGCGCGGCCGCGTCGAGACGCAGCGCATCGGGCGGCCCGGGTTCGCCCGGGGGCGGCGTCAGGCGGTCGCGACGAAAGGATCTCCGTCCGCCAGCCGGCGCGCCAGACTTCGTCGCTCGAGGCAGCTGAGGACCGCGACCGGGAGGTGGTCGGTCCAGACCTGCGCGAGCGCCGGATCGTCGATCCGGTCGGCCGCGGCGATCAGCTCGGCGACCGTGTCCGCGAGCTGCGGCGGGACGATCCACTCGCTCGCGTGCGCCCGCATCTCGAGCAGCAGCCGGCGGTTGCGCTGTCGCGGCGTCAGCTCCGCCGCGTCCCCCGCGCGCTGCCGCTCGACCTCGCACAGCCGGTCGAACGCCCGCAGCGCGTCCTCGCACAGCCGACCGGACGTCACGCGCCCATGCGCCGTTCCTGCACCCTGCACCGATCCCTCCTCGTGCTGCCGGTGCGCTTAGCCTAGCGAGCGCCGCGTCCCGGCGCGGACCCGCGACCGCCGGTCGCGCGCCGACACCCGCCACGGCCGGCCGCCGCCCGCCGCGTGAGCCGGTACCATATCGAACATTCGTTCGATGCTGGAGGCACGCGATGACGGACTGGCTGGTGGACGTGTCGACCGACCCGCGGCGGTTCCCGGTGGTCCACCACCGGCACGCCAACGGGACGTTGCGCGCGGAGCGGGAGCGGACCCCGTCCGTGACGCTCGACCACGAGGGCCGCCGGGTCGAACGGTGGACCTTCGCGTGCGCGTGCGGCGAGCTCTACACCTGGGATCGCCGCTCGGCGGCGTGACGAGGGCGCGGACACGCGGAGGCGCGAGCCCGGGCCGCCGTCCCTCGGGGGACCGGCCCGGCTCGCGCCGGAGGTGGCGAACGCGGTTGACTCAGCCGGTGGTGGCCGCGCGCATCGTCGGGCTTTCCTGGACGGCCCACGAGTTGCCGTCCGGGTCGTCGAAGAAGAAGAACGAGTTCCAGTCGTCGTCGCTGCGCCCGTCGACGAACTCGGTGCCGTCGTGGTGGCGGACGGGCGTTACCGGAACGCCGCGGCCCTCGAGCAGGTCGTGCGCGGCCTCGATGTCCGCGACGCACAGCTGCAGACCCTTGAGCGACCCCGGGGCCATCTCGGACAGCCCCGTGCCGATCGTCACCGAGCAGCCCGAGCCCTGCGGCGTCATCTGGACGACCCGGAAGCCCTCGCGGGGTGCCGCGTCGAGGTCGACCGGGAAGCCGACCTTGTCCGCGTAGAAGGCCTTGGCGCGATCCACGTCCGTCACCGGGACGACCACGACCTCGAGCTTGAACTCCATCGCTACGCCCCCGCCCGGTCCTGGAGGCGATCGACGAGCTCGTCGAGCCGCTCGTAGCCCTCCTTGACGCCGTATTCCATCCCGTGCTCGAGCATCGCGTCGCGCGCCTCGACGGACTGGAACAGCGAGATCGTCCGGATGAGGGTGCGGCCGTCCCGGCGGTCGATCAACTGGAGCGTGTCCATCGAGACGTGGCCCGGCGCGCCGAGGAACTCGAAGGTCTGGACGAACTGGTCGGGGGTCGGCTCGCCGTGGTAGACGCCGCGGAAGCCGAACTCGGCGCCGGTCTCGGGGTCGATGTTGACGTAGCTCCAGGACCCGCCGTGGCGGACGTCCATCTCCTCGATCCGCGTCGCGTACCGGCGCGGCCCGAGCCACTGCGGCAGGAGGTCGCGGTCGGTGAAGCAGCGGAAGACGAGGTCACGCGGCGCGGCGACCTCTCGCTCGATGGTCACGGATGGGGCGCCCGGTTCGGCGACGATCCGGTAGTGGGCGGTGGCGGCGGTCATTCGACGGCTCCTTCCTCGTCATCGGCCGGCTCGTCCGCCGGCGGCTGTGCCTGGATCCGCTCGAGCAGCTCGTCGAGCCGCTCGTAGCTCTCCTCCCAGTACTCGCGGTACCCCACGAGCCACTCCGACGCCTGCTGCAACGGCTTCGCGCGGAGGTGGCTGAGGCGCGCGGTCCCCCGCCGGCTCCGGGTGATCAGGCCGGCGTCCTCCAGGACCCGCAGGTGCTTGGACACCGCGGGCTGGCTGATGGCGAACGGCGCTCCGAGCTCCGCGACCGAGCGCTCGCCACTCGCCAGGCTGGCGAGGATGGCGCGGCGCGTCGGATCCGCGAGGGCCCCGAAGACGGCGGAGAGCTGGTCCATGGCTCCTTTCATAACCAAGTGGTTATGCATTGCCTCGCCATTGAACGCCCAGCCGGCCGGGTTGTCAAGGGCGCGGATGAGGTCGCGCGGAGCGCCTCCCTCGCCGACCTACGGCAGCGGCTTCCCCGCCGCGAACGACCGCATCAGGTCCGTGTACGCCGGGAGGCCGCGCGTGTAGCCGATCGCCCAGAAGCCGGCGCCGGCGAGCGCGCGGTCGTTCGCGAGCCCGAGCTTCGGCGCGAGCGTCGCCGGCGTGTCGACGTACGTCGCGCGCCACGCGCGGTCGAGCGGGACCGATGCACCGGGCGATGCCGTCGGGACGCCGGTGAGCCCGTCGGACGAGAGGAAGTACACGTCGACCTGCTCGACGTCGTCCCGCTCCGGAACGACGCCCGGATTCGTCAGGACGTCGACGTGCGCGCGCGGGAACCAGGCCTCGCCGCGGCCCATGGCGGGCGCCCCGATGAGCGGTCCGGCCACGGGCCAGTCGATGCCGTACAGCGGCAGCCCGAGCAGGAGGCGGTCCGCGGGAACGCCGAGGGCCGCGTACAGGTCGAGCGAGGACCGCAGCGTCGCCGGATCGCCGTCGCTGCGATCGAGCGGCGCCGTCGCGCCGGGCTCCGAGCCCGCGGTCCGGTAGTCGTAGCCCATGAGGAAGATCCGGTCCGCCCCCGCGTCGGCCGCGGCGACCGCCATGGCCGCGCCGAGGACGTGTGCGCCGGTCGCCGCCGAGACGGTGAGTGCCGGATCCGCCGTCCGGAGCGCATCCCGAAGCCCGCCGACGAACGCGCCGTAGGCTGGGACCAGCGTCGGGTCGAGGGCCTCGATGTCGACGTCGACGCCGTCCACGCCCAGCTCGGCGACCTGCGCGACGAGGGCCCCGGTCACGGACCGCTGCAGCTCGGTGTCCTCGAGCAGCCGCCGGTTGCGCGCCGCCCCGAAGCTCGTGTACACGATCTCGACGCGCCCGCCGCCGCGATGGGCCGCGGCGATCAGCCCGCGCCCGACGTCGCCCGTCAGGAGCGTGTAGCCGCGCGTCCGGGTGTTGATCGCGCCCTTGCCGGTGTGCGTGACGCTGAACAGGCCGAGCGTCGTCAGCGGCAGCGACGCGACGTGCTCCGCGATGCCCGGATCGTCCATCTCCCAGTACGGCAGGAACCCGTAGAGCTCGTGACCCGCCCCGGCGATCGGCGATGGGCCGGGGTTCCCGCTGACGCTCGGCCCACCGGTGGCGGTGCCGCTGGACGGACCGCCGGCGGCGTCCCCCGGCAGCCCGCGTGACGGCTCGGGGGCGCTCGCGCACCCTCCGAGCAGGACCACGAGCGCCACCAGGACGGCGGTCACGCGACGGCTCATGCTCACGGCGGCGAGCCTCCGCGCCACGAGCCTCGAGCGTCAAACCGGAACCGTCGACGACCCGTGCCGACGCTGCAACGGCCTTGCAACGAGCCGCTACGTCGTTCGGATGATGGCGTGCCGCCGGCGCGGACGGACGATCCTCGTCGCGCAGGACGTGTCAGGGAAGTCGCCATGAGCATGCAAGCCGCCTCCGTCGCGCTTCCGACCCCTCCGCTGACGGCCCTCGAGCGCCGCGCGCTCGCGCTGTGGCCGAGGCTCGACCGGTCGGCGCTCCGTCGCTGCCGCCAGGACCCGGCGCGCATCGCCGAGCTCGTCGCCCGTCGCACGACGCTCCCGCCGGAGGCGATCCGGCAGGTGCTGCTCATGCCGGCCGTCACCGAGGACGAGGTCCGCACCTGGTTCGGCTGATGCCGATCGCGCGCGCCGGTCAGCGCGCGACCCCGGACGCCTCGGCCTCGCGCTCGGGGGCGTCCCGCTCGTCATCGCGATCGCGCTCGCGGTCCTGCTCGCGCGACTCGAACTGGAGCCGGTACAGCTTGGCGTAGAGGCCGTCGCGGGCGAGCAGCTCGTCGTGCGACCCGAGCTCCACCAGCCACCCGTCGTCGAGCACCGCGATCCGGTTCGCGCCGCGGATCGTCGACAGGCGATGGGCAACGATGATCGTCGTCCGGCCGACCTTGAGCCGCTCGAGCGCCTCCTGCACGAGCCGCTCGGACTCGTTGTCGAGCGCGCTCGTCGCCTCGTCGAGGAGCAGGATCGGCGGATCCTTGAGGATGGCCCGGGCGATCGCGATCCGCTGCCGCTGCCCGCCCGACAGCCGTGACCCCCGATCGCCGACGACGCTGTCGTAGCCGGCCGGCAGCGCCGTGATGAAGTCATGGGCGTTCGCCGAGCGTGCCGCCGCCTCGATCGCCTCCTGCGTCGCGTCGAGGCGGCCGTACCGGATGTTGTCGCGGATCGAGCCGCCGAACAGCACGGCCTCCTGGGGCACGAGCCCGATCTGCGCCCGCAGGGTCGCGACGGTGACGTCGCGGACGTCGGTCCCGTCCACGCGGATCGCGCCGTCGCTCACGTCCCACAACCGCGGGATCAGGCTGACGAGCGTCGTCTTGCCGGACCCGGACGGCCCGACCAGCGCGAGGACCTCGCCGGGCTCGATCGCCAGCGACACCTCGCGGACGACGCGGTGCCCGGAACCGTAGCGGAACGAGACGTCGTCGAGCTCCAGCGACCCCCGGATGGCCTCGAGGTCACGCGCGCCCGGGCGGTCCTGGATCGTCGGTTCGAGGTCGAGGATCTCGAACACGCGGGCGACCGCACCCGTCCCCTCGCGGAACTGGCCGTAGAGGCCGGCGATCGTCGCGAGGCTGGCGCCGATCGTGATCCCGTACAGCAGGAAGCCGGTCAGCGTGCCGATCGAGAGCGTCCCGGAGATGACCTGGTGCCCCGTGTACCAGAGCAGCAGGCCGACCGCCGCGAAGCCGAGGAAGCCCATCACGGCGCCGAAGCTCGCGCGCCACAGCGCGAGCCGCGAGCCACGCGCGACGACGCCGTCGAGATCGCCGAGGTAGCGCCCGATCTCGAAGTCCTCGCGCACGTACGACTTGACGACGCGGATCCCGCCGAGCGCCTCCTCGGCGGTCGCCGTGCTGTGCGCGATCGCGTCCTGGACCTCGGTGCTGACCCGCTCGAGCGGCCGGCCGAAGACGATCGCCACGGCCAGCAGCGCCGGGGCGAGCAGCACGGCGACGATCAGGAGGGTCGGGCTGAGCGTGAACAGGATCACGACCGACCCGATCAGGCCGATGAGCGACGAGAGCATCGACGTCGTGGTCTGGGTGAGCATCGTGCGGACCAGCGTCACGTCGCTCGCGAGCCGGCTGACCAGCTCGCCGACGCGGCTCCGAGAATGGAAGTCGAGCGAGAGCGTCACCAGGCGCTCGAAGAGCTGGCTGCGCATCCGGGCGACGACGCGCTCGCCGACGACGCCGAGGTAGTAGGACTGCAGGAAGCTGCCGACCGACTGCGCGAGGAACAGGAAGATCAACGCGACGACCAGCCGGTCGAGCCCCGCGGCATCGCCGCCCGCGACGACCTGGGTGACGAGGCCCGCGACGACGAGCGGGACCGCCAGCGCGAGCCCCGACCCGATCAGCAGTCCGATGATCGCGATCCCGAACGGCAGCCAGTGCGGCCGGAGGTACCCGAACAACCGCCGCCAGGGGACGCCGCTGCGCACGGTGCGGACGCGCCGGACGACCTCGCCGGGGGTCGTCGGGCTGCCCGGGTTGGGCAGGACGCTCGGGGGTTCCATCGGCGGATCATGCCACCGCGACGGCCGGCACCGCGTGCCGCGGCGAGCGCGAGGCGGCACCGGTCCCGCGCGGGATCAGCCGGCCGTGAGCGCGCGTCCGGCGCGGGCGAGCACGAGGACGAACACGGCCAGCGACCCGAGCACGATCGCGACGGCGACCGCGGGCGGGAAGGCGATCGAAAGCGGCGGAGCGGGGCCGCGGGCGACCGCCAGGCCCACGCCCGCGAGGCACCCGACCAGGGCAGCCACGCATGCGACCACGCCCACCGGCCCGAGCTCGACCCGCCGAAACGACGTCCGCGTCCCGCCGGCGCCGAGGGCGCGCGCCTCCAGCGCGAGGACGAGCGTCGTCATCCGCTCGAACGATCCGGCGACCACCGGGACCAGCGCCGGCGCGAGCGCGCCGAGCCCGCGTCCACGGAACCCCCGGGCGCGATGCGCCGCGAGCACGGCGTCCAGCTCCCGCCGCAGGATCGGCACGAGCTGGAGCGAGAGCGACAGGAGGAGTGCGACCTGGTACGGCAGGCCGATGCGGCGGAGCGCCGCGAACAGGTCCGCCGGGTGCGTGGTCGCGAGCAGCGGCAGTGCGACGACCTCCATCGCGACGAGCCGCGTCACGAACACGAGCGCCCGCGACAGGCCCTCGTCGTAGATCGTGAGGGGTCCGACCGTCGCGGCCGGCGTGCAGTCCGGCCGGCACACCGCCGGGGCGAGCGACTGGATGACGACGATCGACGCCGCGACCGGCGCGAGCGCGATCACGGTTCGAGCCGTGGCGGTTCCCGTTCCGGACGTCACGGCGAGCACCGCGCCGGCGGCGATCACCACGAGGAGCACGCCGGGCTCGAACGTCACGAGCACCACGACCACCGTCGCGGCGAGCCAGGCGAGCTTGGGCAGCGGGCTCGCCCGGTGGAGCCACGAGCGCCCCGGGATGCCGAGGACGGGCGCCGCGTCCAGGGCCGTCAGCCCGGCGGAAGCGCGAGGACCGCGACCGCCGCGAGGATCACGCCCACGACGATCCCGCCGAGTGCGATCGCCAGCCGGCGCGTGCCCGGGGCCTCGGGAAGCACCGCGCGCGACGCGACCGCGACCGGCAGCGCCGCCGTGATGGCGAGGCCCGCATAGCCCGCGATGACCTTGTCGGGCACCGACGTGACGACGCTCGAGACGAGCGCTGCGCGCTCGATGCCGAACGACGCGAGGGTTGCCGTGATGAGGTCCGACGGATGGCCGGTCGCGCCGCCGAACACGAGCAGCACGATCGGCGTGGCGAGGACGCCGGTCACCACGCCGACGACCACGGCGAGGCCGAAGAACCCGAGCACGGCTTGCCCGAGGCCGAGCCGCCGGATCCCGTACCCCCACACGAGCGCGGCCGCGACGTTGACCGGCGCGAACAACAGGTTCGCGACGCCGTTCGGGAACGCGCCGACGACGTTCGTCAGCACGCCGGCGAGGGCGCCCCACCACGGCCCGAGGAGCGCGGCCGCGAGGAACGTCCCGATCGTGTCGAGGTAGATCGGCAGCCCCAGGAGCGCCACGAGCGAGTTGGCGAGGAAGTTGACCGCCACCGCCAGCGGGACGAGCGCGACGATCAGCGCGGTGGGCGGCGGCCCATGGCGCACCGCCGGCGTCGCGACGCTCGGCTTCGCGGCGTCCGCCGTCATTCGCCGCCTGACGTGACGGTCGTGTGGGCCATCACCCGCTCGCCGGGGGGACGTTCTGGTTGCGGTGGAACACGTTGTCCGGATCGTAGCGCCGCTTGATCTCCGCCAGGCGCGCCCACGTGGCCGGCGGGTACGCGTCGTGGACCCGTGCCTCGCCCTCGTCGCCGAGGAAGTTCACGTACACGCCGGGCGCGGGCTCGAGCGCGCGGGTCAGCTCGTCGACCCAGGCCGTCTTCCCCGCCACGTCCTCGCGTCCCGAGTAGAACGCGGCGACGTTGGCCATGAACCGGCGCCCGCGGTGGGCGTACGCCGTGGCATCGTCCGGGACGCGCCCGGCGGCGCCGCCCAGCGCGCGCAGCTGGAGCACGCGCATCGGCGTCGACGTCAGCGTGTTGATGCGCTCGAGCGCCGTCGCCGCCTTGGCCTCGTCGAACGCGTCGAGGAACATCGTGCGCGACACCGCCAGCGGCCGGTAGCTCGGGTCCTCCGGCGGGTACAGCTCCGGGTAGCGGATCGGCTTCACGAGGTCGGCGATCGGCGTGGCGAGGGTGCGCAGCGGCGCGAGCGCGCCGTACGCGTCGCCGGCGGGTCCGGCGAAGCACACCATGCCGAAGATCACCGTGCGGCCGTGGACCTCCGGCGGAACGAACGGCATCGGCGGGCAGGGCATCACGTTGATGATCCCCGACAGGCCCTCGGGTGCCTCGTCGAGCGCCCGGGCCGCCCCAGCGATGGTCGCTGGCGTCGCGGGCAGGATCAGCAGCCCGCCCGTCACCTCGGGCACGGGATGGAGCCGGTAGCGAAGCCGCGTGACGACGCCGACGTTGCCCCCGCCGCCGCGGATCGCCCAGAACAGGTCCGGCTCGTGCTCGGCGTCCACTTCGCGGAGCTGGCCGTCGGCCGTGACGAGCTCCGCCGCGAGGAGGTTGTCGATGGTCAGGCCGTCGCGGCGGACGAGGTATCCGACGCCGCCCCCGAGGGTGATCCCGGCGATGCCGACGGACCCCGTGTCGCCGAAGCCCGTCGCGAGGCCGTGCGCGTCCGCGGCCTCGGTGTAGGCACTCGCGGTGAGGCCGGCGCCGGCCCACGCTGTCCGGGACACGGAGTCGATCTCGAGCTCGTCGAGGTCGCGGACGTCGAGGACGATCCCGCCCTCGACCGTCGAGTGGCCCGCGACCGAGTGCCCGCCCGCGCGGACCGCGAGCTCGTGGCCGGTCTCGCGCGCCAAGGCGATGACCTCGCCGACATCGCGCGCATCCGCGACGCGCACGATGAGCGCGGGGTGATGGTCGGCGCCGGCATAGAACAGGCCGCGCGCCGCGTCGTAGCCCTCGTCACCGGGTGCGAGCACCCGGCCCGCGAACCGGCCGCGGACGGCCCCGACGTCGATCGAAGCGGGCGTGGACGGGATCATGGTCATGGCTCCAACCTCGTGGCGGTCGTCGTGTGTCCGCCATGACGATGCCGAGGCACGACGGCGTCGGTCAACCCGCGAACCGCCCGTTGCCGGGCCGGGTACGCTTGCACGACGTCACCTCCCCTCGCTGCGGAGACCACCGATCACCATGACATCGCGTGTCGCCCTGCTCGTGGGCACCTCGAAGGGCGCCTTCATCCTCGACGGCGATGCGGACCGCCGCGACTGGCGCGTCCGCGGACCCCTGTGCGAGGGCTGGCCCACGCACGACATCTCCGTCGGACCGTCGGGCGAGCTGCTCGCGGGCGCCGGCAGCCCGTGGTTCGGGCCCGCCGTCTGGCGCAGCGACGACCTCGGCGAGACGTGGACGCACGCCTCGGACGGCCTCACGTACGGCGATGACGGGCCGAAGGTGACCACGGTCTGGAACGTGACCGCGGGTCTCGACGGGCTGTACGCCGGCGTGGAGCCCGCCGGGCTGTTCAAGTCGACCGATGGCGGACAGACGTGGAAGCACGTCGAGGGGCTCACGAACCACCCCAGCCGTCCGCAGTGGGGTCCCGGTGCGGGCGGCCTGATCCTCCACACGATCGTCCCCCACCCCACCGACCCGCAGCGGATGTGGGTCGGCATCTCGGCCGTGGGCGTGTTCGAGACGCAGGACGGCGGCGCGACCTGGCAGACCCGGAACAAGGGCGTCCGCGCGGACTTCTACCCCGAGAACCGCTATCCGGAGTTCGGGCAGTGCGTCCACAAGCTGGTCATCGCCGCCGACGGCGGCGGCGAGCGGCTCTACCAGCAGAACCACTGCGGCGTGTACCGCTCCACCGACGGGGCCGCGAGCTGGGACGAGATCACGCCCGGCCTGCCGTCGCAGTTCGGCTTCGTCATGACGGCCCATCCGCGTGACCCGCTGACGGTATGGAACATCCCGCTGTCCGAGCCCGAGCAGGGCCGGATGATGCCCGACGGCGCGGCCGCGGTCTGGCGCACGAACGATGGCGGCGAGACCTGGTCACGGCACGGCGACGGGCTCCCCCAGGAGGACGCCTTCGTCGGCGTGCTGCGCGAGGCGATGGCCCACGACACGCTCGACCCGGTCGGCGTGTACTTCGGCACGAGCACCGGCCAGCTGTACGGCTCCGCGGACGAGGGCCGGACGTGGTCCAAGGTCGCCGACAACCTGCCGCCGATCTGGTCCGTGGAGGCGCATGTCGTCGACTGAGGGCGCGACCGAGGGCGCACGCGCGGCGACCGTCAACCTGCCTCGCTCGCTGGTCGCGCTGTTCCCGGGCGCGGACCGGCGGATGGAGGCGCGGGGCGCGACGGTGCTCGACGTCATCCGGGACCTGGACACGCGTGTCCCGGGCCTCGCGAACCGGGTGCTCGACGCCGGGCCATCGCTCCGGACGCACCTCAACGTGTTCGTGGACGGCGAGCAGGTCGGCCTCGACGCGGCCGTCCGCCCGGGGGCGCGGGTCCACGTGATCCCCGCCGTGTCCGGGGGCTGACGCGCCGCCTGTCCGGAGTCAGCCCGGGTCGGACCCGGCGGCCGCAGCGAGCTCCCAGCCGAGGCGGTCGAGGATCGCCGTCGCCACGTCCCCGGGTGGTCGCATGCCGTCGACGCCGATCGCCTCGAGGTCCGGCGGTGACGACGACAGGTCGTGGAGCGCGACCTCGAGGTCCTCGGCGCGTGACCCGAGCGCGTCGCCGCCGAGCCGCCGCCGAACCTCTTCGGCATCGACGTCCAGCCGCACGACGTCGAGCGGCATCCGGAGCGTCGCTCGCAGCCGGTCGACGACGGCGATGCTCCGCACGGTGCCCGCGAGGACGAACGTCCGGACGCCGGCCGCGAGATACGTGTCGCGCAGCGACGAGAGGTTGCGCAGGGTCAGCCGCGGGTCGTCGTGCTCGTCCCAGGCGACCGGCGCCCCGTACCAGCCCAGCCAGTCGAGGTCGATGCCGGCGACGGGCTCGCCCGCCGCGTCGAGCCGGTCGACCAGCTCCGCCGTCACCGTCGACTTGCCCGCGCCGTAGACGCCGGTCACGAGCACCGCCCGCGCGTCGGCGGGCGAGACCGCCTCGCGGGGGCCGCCCGCGGCGCCGGCGAGCACGTCCGCCGCCTCGTCGACGGACGCGACCTGGTCGGGCGTCTGGAGGTGGCGCCGGTCGTGGGCCGACGCGTGCGCGAACCGGTCGAGCCGGTCGGCGAGATCGCGCAGCCGCGCGAGCTGGCGCGCCTCGATCGGTCGCCACCACGCGGGCGGCGAGCGGCGGTCGGTGAGGTCGACGAGGTGCTCGAGGCAGAACGGCGCCTCCGCGACGGCGTCCGCCCACGCGGGCTGCTCGGAGAGCCGGACGAGCCCGTCGACGACGGTCTCGTCGGCGTCCGCGACGCGCCGGCACACGGGGCACGCGGGCGGTCGAGATGCCTCGCCGGCACGACGGTTCCGCGCCCAGCCGCCGGCGGCGTGCAGCGCCTCGAGCTCGCGCAGTCGCGCGACGAGGGTGGCGCGCAACAGGATCGCCGCCCCGAGGCTCCCGGCTCGCCGCCGGTCCGCATCGAGGATCGCGCGGCTGTGCGCGGCGCAGAACCCGCGAGCTGCGTCGAGCGCCTCGCGGAACGGCACGTCGTTCACGCTCTCGGCGAGGATCGCCTCGAGGAACGCCGACTCGGCGCGCGCGCGCTCGCGGCAGAGCGGGCAGCCGGGGTGGTCGAACGCGTCCGCCAGGTGCACGTCGGCGCCCGTCCGCGCCGGCAGCCTCGACGCGTGCCGCTGCTGGGTCTTCGCCATCTCCGCATGGTGCCCCGTGCGAGGCGGGTCCGCTGTGCGGGCCGGTCGGCACAGGACGATCGGGCCGGGTCACGCCGGGACCATGCGCCCGTGGTGGGCAGTGGTGCGGTTGGGTGAGGATCGGGCAGCCCCGGCCTCGCCGTCCCACCGGAGACCGATCGTCTTGCGTCGTGCCCTTCTCGCCGCCCTTGCCACGCTCGTGCTGCTCGTCGCGGCGCCGGTCGCGCCCGCCGCCGCAGCCTCGACGGCCAAGGTGGTCATCATCGTCGGCCCCGTGGGCGACCACACCGCCCACTACAAGTCCGACGCCGACGAGATCGCGACGGAGGCGCGCCGCTGGACCTCCAACGTCGTCGTGCTCAAGACGCCGAACGCCACCTGGGCGCGCGTCAAGCCGGCCCTCCAGGGCGCGAGCGTGCTCGTCTATCTCGGCCACGGCAACGGCTGGCCGAGCCAGTACGCGCCGTTCCAGACCGTGACCAAGGACGGCCTCGGCCTGGATCCGGGCACCGGCGCCGACTCGACCAGGGTCGTCTACTACGGCGAGGACTACCTGCGCGACAACATCCGGCTCGCGCCGAACAGCGTCGTGCTGCTGTACCACCTGTGCTATGCCTCCGGGAACACCGAGCCCGGCCTGCCGGTCGGCAGCTACGCCGACTCGCGCGAACGCGTCGACAACTACGGCGCGGGCTTCATCGGCGCCGGCGCGCGGGCGGTCATCGCCGAAGGCCACCCGGCGCATCCGGTCGTGAACTACGTCCGCCAGCTGTTCACGACGAACCGGACGATGGACCAGATCTTCCGTGCCTCGCCGACCTGGCACGGCCACCTGCTCGGCCCGTTCGCGGCGCAGCGCACGCCGGGCCTGTCGTACGAGCTCGACCCGGACAGCGCCGCGCCGTCGGGCTTCTACCGCTCGCTCATCGGCGACCTGTCGCTGCCGGCGTCGCGGGTGACCGGCGCGCTCCCCACCCCGACCGACACGGATCCCGCCGACTTCGCGGTCCCCGGCGCGGCCGAGGTGGACGCGGCGGACGGCGCGGACCTGTTCGGCACCGGCTTGGCGGCCGCGGACGCGACCGGCACGCCCGCCGCGGTCCTGCCCGACGGCACGCGCCTCCGGGTGACCTCCGAGGCGGCAGCCGCCGCCGACGGCACGCGCGTGCTCGGGGTCTCGGCGATCGACGGCACCGCGAAGGGCTTCGTGCGCGCGTCCGCGCTCGAGCCGCGGGACAGCACCAACGTGACCGTCTGGAGCCTCGATGTCAGCGGTGCGCTGCTGTCGCCCAACGACGACGGGGTCGGCGACGGGTTCGTGGCCGCGGCACGCTTCTCGGAGCCGGTGCTCGCCAAGCTCGTCATCAAGAACGCGGCCGGGACCACCGTCCGCACGCAGTCGATCACCGGGACGATCTCGCGCTTCACCTGGAACCTCAGCCTGTCCACCGGGGCGACCGCACCGGACGGCGTCTACACCTGGTCGCTCAAGGCCACGGAGCCGTGGGGCAACGGCACCGCCTCGCGGACCGGCTCGTTCACGATCGACGACACCCCGCCGACGGCGAAGGCATCGATGGCCGCGACCGCCGGGGACAACGGCTGGCTCGTGTCCCCCGCGTCGTTCACGCTCGCGGCGACCGACGCCCTGTCCGGCGTCCGGTCGATCGTGTGGCGGCTGGACGGCGGCTCGTCGATCGCCTACGCGCCGCCTGCGGTCGTGTCGGCGAACGGCTCGCACACGTTCGAGTACCGCGCGATCGACAGGGCCGGCATCAAGGGCGCCTGGAAGGCCGTCGCGCTCAAGGTCGACACGAAGGCGCCGACGATCGCGCTGCCCCTCGGCGGCACGGCCGGCACGGCCGCGGGCACGTGGCGGTCCGCCGTCACGATCAAGCCGGCGATCAAGGACAACGCGTCGGGCGTCGCGACGAAGACCGTTCGGGTCGACGGCGCGGCCGCGGTCGCGCTCGGGACCGACCCCGTGGTCGTCGACGGCGACGGGATCCACACCGTCACGGTCCGCGCCAAGGACGCCGCGGGCAACGCCGGCACGGCGACCGTGCAGTTCACGATCGACACCACGAAGCCGGTCGTCGAGCTGCCGGCAGCGCCCACGACCCCGCCGACCGTCTCGCCCAACGGCGACGGCACGTCCGAGACGGTGGCGCTGCCGTACACGGCATCCGAGCCCGGCTCGCTCGCCGTGACCGTCACCGACGCCACCGCCAGGACCGTCCGCACGTTCACGGTCCGCGTCGCGGCGGGCGCCGGCTCGGTGGCCTGGGACGGCCGGACGGCCACCGGCGCCGCCGTCCCGGACGCGCGCTACACGGTCAGCCTGCGACCGACCGACGCGGCCGGCAACGCCGGGGATGCCGTCGCCTCACAGGTCGACGTGTACGCCGCGCTCGCGTCGATCGCCCGGACGCCCGCGCTGTTCTACCCGCAGGACGCCGATACGCTCGCGCGCAGCGCGGCCGTGACCTGGACGCTGAAGTCCCAGGCGACGGTCACCGTCCGCGTCCTCGACGCAAGCGGCGACGTGGTGCGCACGGGCATGACCGCCAAGGTGCTCCCCGCCGGCGCCCAGCGCTGGACGTGGAACGGCAAGACCGACGCCGGCGCATGGGCGCCGCAGGGCACGTACCGCGTGGCCGTCGCGGCGACCAACGGCACCCAGTCGGCCACCCAGACGACGACGCTGATGGCCGAAGCCTTCAAGGTCACGACCTCGACCCCGGCGGCGAAGCGCGGCTCCGCGATCACGGTGAATGCCCTGTCCGCCGAGGCGATCCGCACGACTCCAAAGCTCGTCGTCCGTCAGCCGGGCATCGCGGACTGGACCGTCACGATGACCAAGTCGGGCGGTCACTGGACGGCGACCGTCACGCCGCGCAAGGCCGGCACGGCCGGGACGATGACCTTCGTCGTCAAGGCGACGGACACCGCCGGCGGGTTCAACCGCTCGACCCTCAGGCTGCCGCTGCAGTAATCCCCTGCGTCGATTGGGGGGTTGCGCGCCGGGCGGATAATCGAGGTATCCCCTCCCCGCGGAGGGCGTCCCGGAGGCAGCCGACGGTGACGATGCGAATGGCCCTTGGGCGCAACCTGCAACGGCGCGAAGAGATGCAGCGCCGGCCGACAGCAGGCGTGGACGCATCGGGCGGCGCCGGAAACCCTGCCACCCGGGCCCGTGCGGGCAACATCTCGAGCGACACCCGCGCCGGCCTGCGCCGGCGGTCCGGGTAACCGACCGCCGATCCGACGGGGGCCGGTGACTGCGCCCGGCCCCGGGCAATCATCGAACGGCCGTCGTCCGAGGGGACGACGGCCCTTTGGATTCCGGTGGCGAACGCGAGCGTCAGGCCAGCGCCTTCACCGGCAGCCAGCCCGGGTCCGGATCGCCGAACCTGGACACGAGGTAGTCGCGCGACGCCTCGACCGCACGGCGCGGGGCGTCGAGCGAGGCCTTCAGCCGGAAGTCGTCCTTCACGACGTTCCCGGCGACCATGACCGTCCGGACGTTCGACACGTCCGCCGCGCACACGACGGCGCCGACCGGGTCGATGATCGGCGCGACGTTGACCGCCTTGCCGTCGATGATCACGAGGTCCGCCTGCTTGCCCGGCGTGATCGACCCCGTCCGGTCCTCGATGCCCGCGACCTTCGCGCCGCCGAGCGTCGCCCACTCGAGCACCTGACGCGAGGTGATCAGCCCGGGCGACGGCTGGAGGCCGTCGAGATCCGCGTCCCAGGCCTCCTGGTGCTTGCGGCCGCGCTCGGAGCCGAGGATCGAGTGCATCTGGGTGAACTGGTCGGCCGACGCCGTCGTCGCGACGTCCGACGACAGTCCGATCGGGACGCCGTACTCGAGGGCCGTCACGGCGGGCGCCCAGCCGTGGCCCATCTGGACCTCGATCTGGGGGGCGAACGACACGTTGCCGCCCGAGTCGCGCACCAGCGCCCATTCCTCGGGCGTGAGATGCGAGGCGTGGATGTACGTCGTGTTCGGGCGCAGGAGGTTCATGTCGCGCAGCCCCGCGACCTGCATCTTCGTGTAGCCGAAACGGTCCATCGCGACGTGGACCGTGATGTTGAGGCCGAGCTCGTCGGCCAGCGCCCAGTCGTGCTGGACGACCTCCGGCTTGCAGAAGTTCGGGCCGCGCGTCGCGAGCGACATCGTGATCAGCCCGTCGTCGGAGCTGAAGTACTGCTTCCGGATCCGTCGGGCGTCCGGGCCGTCGGACGTGAGGACGCTGCCCTGGTAGTCGGGCCCGAACCACCAGTCGACGAGCGACGTGTTGCCGAACCCGTACGCGTAGACCGACCGGATCTCCGACTCCTGGAGGCCCTTGATCCCGGCGTCGGCGTGATCGGGCGTGTTGATGATGTGCGACCAGTCCACGAGCGTCGTGATGCCGGCGTTGAGGCACTCGAGCGCGCCCCACAGGTTGCCGGCATAGACGTCGTCGGGCCGGTAGTGGGGCGCGAACTTGTCGAGGATCGAGCCGAAGTAGGTGATCAGCGCGTAGTCGGGCGCCGACGTCCGGATCGACGTCTCCCACGTGTGCCGATGGGTGTCGATGAAGCCCGGGATCACGATGTCGCCGTCGGCGTCGATGACCCGCGCGTCATCGGCCGTGAGGTCCCGGCCGACCGCCGCGATCCTGCCGTCCTCGACGAGGACGTCCGCGCGTGGCAGCTCGCCCAGCGACGCGTCCTGGGTGAGCACGATGCCGTTCTTGATCAGGATTCGATCGGCCATGGCTGCCTCCTGCATGGGGACGTCGTGGTGGCGGACAGACGGTTCGCTAGCGGACACCCTCCTGGCTGTGGGCCGTCAGACCGCGCAGCTCGCCGGCGACGGTCGCGAAGTCGTTGCCGCCCCGCCCGTCCGACGACGCGCGCCGGATCACCTCGAGGTTGGTGTCGGCCTGGGGGAGCGACAGCCCGACGGATGCCGCGAGCGCCGCGATGAGCCGCAGGTCCTTCGCGGCGAGGTCGAGCGAGAACGCGACCGGCGTCGCCTCGGGATCGAGGAACGCGGCCTTCTTGTAGCCGAGGTACGGGGCGCCGGCCGCGCTCGCCGCGAGCACCTGGTACGCGGCGACGCGGTCGATCCCCGCCCGCTCCGCGAGGACGAGACCCTCGGCCACGGCCTGGTTGAGCCCGAAGATCAGCGTGTTCACGGCGAGCTTCATCGCCGCGCCGGTGCCGAGCGGGCCGAGGTGGAAGATCGACGTCGCCAGCGGCTCGAGCGCGGGGCGGGCGCGCGCGAGGTCGTCGGCGTCGCCGCCGACCATGAGCGTCAGCTGGCCGGAGGTCGCGGTCGCCGTCGAGCCGCTGACCGGCGAGTCGAGGAGGCCGACGCCCGCCGCGCGCGCGTCCGCCGCGAACCGCCCGAGGACGGCCGGCGTGACGGTGCTGAGATCGACGAGGACCGTCCCGCGCCGCGCGCCCGCGAGCAGCCCGTCCTGGCCGTCGTAGACCGCGGCGACGGCCTCGTCGTCGGCGAGCATCGTCAGGACGATGTCCGCGGCGGCGGCCAGCCGTGCCGGGGTGGCCGCGGTGGTCGTGCCGAGCTCCGCGGCCAGCTCCTCGGCCTTCGCCGGATCCCGGTTCCACAGCACGAGCGGGAGGCCGGCGCGGTGGATCGCGCGCGCCATCGCGGAGCCCATGCGTCCCGTGCCAGCGATGCCGACGATCGGCCGCGCCCCGGGCGTCGTCACCGGGCCGCCTCCATGCGGCGCCGGATCTCGCTCACGATCCGGTCCTCGCTCGGCACGGCGAGGTCCTCGAGCGTCGATGCGGACGGCAGCGGGATGTGCGGGGTCGTGATCCGCCCGATCGGCGCGTCGAGGCTCCAGAACCCCTCGTCGGCGACGATCGCGGCGATCTCGGCGCCCCACCCGAGGAGCCTCGGGTTCTCCTCGACGGTGAAGATGCGGCTCGTCTTCTCGACGGAGGCGAGCACCGTGTCCACGTCCAGCGGGACGAGCGTCCGCAGGTCGATGACCTCCGCGTCGATGCCGTGATCCGCGGCGAGGCGCTCGGCCGCCGCGACGGCCTTCGGGACCATCGCGGCGAGCGCGACGACCGTGCAGTCCCGGCCGTCGCGGACGATCGCCGCCCGGCCCAGCGGCACGACGTGCTCGCCGTCCGGGACCTCGCCCTTCGCCGCGAACAGCGCCTTGTGCTCGCAGAAGATGACCGGATCATCGTCCCGGATCGCGGCCGCCATCAGCCCGACGACGTCCGCCGGCGTCGACGGCGCGACGACCTTCAGGCCCGGGATCGCCATCGCCCAGCTCTCGATGCTCTGGCTGTGCTGGGCACCGAACCGGAGGCCGGCGCCGTTGGCCGTCCGCAGCACGAGCGGGATCGTGACCTGCCCGTCGGTCATGTAGCGCGACTTCGCGATCTGGTTCGCCACCATGTCCCAGGTCACGGCGAAGAAGTCGCTGAACATCAGCTCGGCGACGGGACGGAGGCCCGTCATCGCGGCCCCCATGGCGGCCCCGACGATCGCCTGCTCGCTGATCGGCGTGTCGCGGACCCGGTCACCCCCGAACCGCTCGTACAGGCCCTCGGTGAGCTTGAACACGCCGCCCGCCGCGCCCACGTCCTCGCCGATCAGGACGACGTTCGGATCGCGGTCCATCTCCTGTGCGATCGCGTGCGCGATCGCGGCGCGATAGGTCAGCTCAGCCATGCGCCGGTCCTCGCCACGACGACCCGCCGTCGGCCCAGACCTGCGTCTCGAGCACCGACGGGTCGGGCTCGGGCGCCTCACGGGCAAAGCGCTCGGCGTCGGCGACCTTCGCCTTCGATTCGGCCTCGATCGCGTCGAGCGTCGCCGCGTCGGCGCCGGTCGCCAGGAGCCGCTCGCGGTAGTGCGGGATCGGGTCGCGCGCCTTCCAGGCCGCCACCTCGTCGTCGGGGCGGTACTTGCCGGGGTCCGCCCGCGAGTGGCCGCCGTGGCGGTAGGTCAGGGCCTCCATCAGCGACGGCCCCTCCCCCGCCCTCGCCCGGTCGAACGCCGTGGACGCCGCCGCGTAGACGGCGTCCGGGTCGTTGCCGTCGACGACGATCGCCTCGAGGCCGTACGCGGCGGCGCGGTCCGCCGCGGGGCGCGGGACGGCCGTCACGGACGCGATCGGCGTGTACTCCATGTACCGGTTGTTCTCGCACACGAACACGACCGGCGCCTTCCAGACGGCGGCCATGTTGAGCGCCTCGTGGAACGCGCCGATGTTCGTGGTCCCGTCGCCGAAGAAGCACGCCGCGACCTGCTCCGTCCCGCGGTACTGGGCCGACCAGGCCGCCCCGAGCGCGATCGGCAGGTGCGCCCCGACGATCGCGTAGCTGCCCATCACGCCGTGCTCGACCGAGGTGAGGTGCATCGACCCGCCCTTGCCGCCGAGGAGCCCGGTCCCGCGGCCGAACAGCTCCGCGAGGATCGGCCCCATCGGCGTCCCGCGCGCGAGCGTGTGGTTGTGGCCGCGGTAGGTGCAGAACGTCCAGTCGTCCGGCCGCATCACCGCCGCGACGCCGGCGGCGACCGCCTCCTGGCCCACGCCGAGGTGCGTCGTGCCGCGGACGAGCCCCTCGAAGTACAGCTCCTGCGCGCGGGTCTCGAAGTCGCGGCACTCGACCATCGTCCGGTAGATCCGGAGGGCGGTGTCGAGGTCGGGAGTGGCGGCGACGGCGTCGACCACGGTCGGCGGGGCTCCTCAGTACGAGTTGGCGACGAACAGCTCGGCCGACGGGAACTTCGTGATCACGACCGGCCCGTCGTCGGTGACCACGACCTCCTCCTCGATGCGCGCGGCCGAGTACCCGTCCTTCGCCGGGCAGTAGGTCTCGAGCGCGATCACCATCCCGGCCTTGAGCTCGACCGGGTGGTCGAGCGAGTTGAGGCGGCTGATGATCGGCCGCTCGTGGAGGAACAGGCCGACGCTGTGGCCGAACTGGAGCCCGAAGCACTCCATCTCGTTGCTGAACCCGAACTCCTCGGCCTTCGGCCAGACCTTCGCCACCTCGTCGGTGCCCACTCCCGGCCGCATGAGCTCGATCGAGGCGTCGATCCACTCCCGCGCCCGCTTGTAGGCGTCGCGCTGGGCATGGGTCCCCTGCCCGACCACGAACGTCCGGTAGTAGCAGGTCTTGTAGCCGACGAACGTGTGGATGATGTCGAAGAACGCCTGGTCGCCGGGCCGGATGATCCGGTCGCTGAACACGTGCGGATGCGGGCTGCAGCGCTCGCCCGAGACCGCGTTGATGTTGTCGACGTGCTCGGACCCGAGGTCGAACAGGAAGCGCGTCACGTCGGCGACGAGCTCGGATTCCCGGACACCCGGCTTGAGCCGCTCGCTCAGCATCTGGTACGCGCCGTCGACCATCGAGCAGGCGGTGTTGAGCAGCATGATCTCGTCGATCGACTTCACCTCGCGGGCGTCGAGCATGACCTGCTGCGCGTCGCGCACGGTGACGCCCTCCGCCTCGAGCGCGGCGACCATCGGCGGCTCGGCGATGTCGACACCCAGCGGCATGTCGAGGACGCCCTCGGCCTTCAGGATCTCGCAGATCTCGCGCGCGGCCCGGCGGAACAGGCCGGCGTCCGGCGCGACGGCGCCGCGCAGGCCGATCATCCCGGCGTGCACGTTCTCGGTCGCGAGCCAGGGGCAGTTCAGCCGGTGGTGCTTCGCCGCGGAGCCGAAGTCCCAGATGTGCGGCGTGCCGCCGCGGGTCTGGAGCGCGTAGCGCGTCATCTTGTCGCGCGCCCACTCGCCGATGTGGGTGCTCGTGACGTACCGGATGTTGTTGAAGTCGAACAGGAGGATCGACCCGAGGTCGGATGCCTCCAGGGCGGCCTTGGCGCGCCCGAAGCGGTACGTGCGGAGCCGGTCGGGGTTGACCCGCTCCTCCCAGTCCACGGTCATCGCGCCGGGAGAGGCGAACGTCCGCATCGGGATCCTCCGGTGGTGCCGGGGCGGTGGACGGATGGACGGCGGCGTTCAGTAATGCTACACAGCGCCGTGGCGGGCGCAACCCGGCTTCGCCTCCCGGGTGCGGGTACGATGCCGGCACGAGCTGCGATCGGGAGGCCGAGCACGTGGAGCGACGGAGCGGGACCGGGGAGCCCGAGTACGCCGACGTCGGCGACCGGTTGCGACGCGCCAGGCTGGCTCGCGGGCTCAGCCTGCGCCGCCTCGCGGAGGTCGTCGGCGTGTCGCCGAGCCTCGTGTCCCAGGTCGAGACCGGGCGCGCGAAGCCCTCGGTCAACACGCTCTACGCGCTCGCGACCGAGCTCGGCGTCTCGCTCGACTCGCTCCTCTTTCGCGACGCGCAGCCGCCGGTCGCCGCCGTGGCGCCCGATGCCCCGGTCGGCGTCGCCGAGGTCGCGGTGCCGCACGATCCGGTCCAGCGAGCGACGTCACGCGAGGCGATCCGCCTCGGGTCCGGCGTCGTCTGGGAGCGGCTGACGAGCGAATCGATCCGCAACGTGGACTTCCTCCACGTGACCTACGAGGTCGGCGGCGAGTCGAGCCCGGCCGAGGCCTTCCAGCGCCACTCCGGGCAGGAGTGGGGGTACGTCCTGAGCGGTTCGCTGACGGTCCGGATCGGCTTCGACGAGTACGTGCTCAACCCGGGCGACGCGATCAGCTTCGACTCGGCCTCGCCGCACCGCCTGTTCAACGGGGGCGATGTTCCGGCGACCGCCGTGTGGTTCACCCTGGGCCGCCGGTGGGCGGACGTCGCGCGCCGCTGAGGCTCCTGCTGTTCAGTGCTGCTTGACAGTCGCCGCTCGCGCTGAGCAGACTCGAAGCGCCGTCACCACGAGCCGACAAGGGGCGCCATGGTCCACCACGTGAGCCGCATCGACTGGTCGTTCGCGGACACCCCGCTCCCCGCCTCGCCGACGTCGTCCGGCCTCTTCCGGCAGGTCCTCGTCGGCCCGGCGCAGGGTGCCGTGCACACGGAGCTCGCGGCCGGCGGGCTGGCGCCGGGTGGCTGGCTCGGGCGCCACGTGCACTCGTTCGAGGAGGCGCTGTACGTCCTCGCGGGCGAGCTCGCGATCGAGATCGGCGGCACCACGCACCGGCTCGCCGCGGGCGACTACGCGCTGATGACCGTCGGCACGTGGCACGCCCTCGTGAACGCGGGCGACGAACCCGTCCGCTGGCTGTCGGTCAACACGCCGCAGCGCGTCGCGCCCGACGCGGGCCGCAAGGACACGTTCTTCGACCGGGACTTCGACCCGGCCGCGGTCGTCGCAGCGTCCGCCCGGCCGCGCTTGTCCGACCCGACGACGCGCTTCGTCGGCCACTACGACGGCACCCCGCCGCAGCTCGAGGCGCTGCGCGTCGACGACCACGCGCGCGGCCGCAAGCCGATCGGCATGGACGTCGCGCTGCTCGTGTACAGCGGGATCTCGGTCAAGTTGCTCGTCGACCGCACGTTCGGCGCCGACCTGGTGACGATGTTCACCGTCGACTACGAGATCGGCGGCGCGGCCCAGGCACACGACCACCCGTTCGAGGAGACGTACGTGTTCCTCGCGGGCCAGGTGAACGCGGAGCTCGACGGGACGCCGTACACGTTCCGGCCGGGCGACGTCGTGTTCGCCGGCGTCGGCAGCGTCCACGGGTTCTGGAACGAGGGCACGGAGCGGGTGCGCTGGCTCGAGACACAGGCGCCGCAGCCGCCGGCCCGGCATGCCTACCGCTGGGCGCCCACGTGGAAGCGGTTCGAGGAGGAGCAGGATGCCGGGTGAGGGCAGCGTCGTCATCGTCGGCGGGACCCGGGCGATCGGGTTCGAGCTCGCGAAGGCGTACCTCGATCGCGGGCGGGACGTCGTCCTCACGGGCCAGACGGCGGACACCGTCGCGGCGGCGATGGACCTGCTCGGCAGCGACGCCGCCGGGCGCGTGCAGGGCCTCTCGTTCGACCTCGCGAACCCGCACGCGATCGCCGGCTCGCTGGCGGACGTCGGGCCGGTCGACCGCCTCGCGCTGGTCGCGATCGATCGCGACCTCAACAGCGTCGCCGAGTACGACATCGACCGCGCGATGCGGCTCGTCACGCTCAAGCTCGTCGGCTACACGGCCGTCGTGGGGGCGCTGCGAAGCCGTCTCACGAAGCGGGCGTCGCTGCTGCTGTTCGGCGGGATGGCGAAGGAGCGTCCGTACCCCGGATCGACGACCGTGAGCACGGTCAATGGCGGCGTCGTCGGTCTCACGCGGACGCTGGTCGAGGAGCTGAAGCCGATCCGCGTGAACTCCATCCACCCGGGCGTCGTCGGCGACACGCCCTACTGGTCCGAGAAGCCGGCCGCGATCGAGCGGTACACCTCGGAGACGCCGACCGGGCGCCTGGCGCAGAAGGACGAGATCGTCGACGCCGCGCTGTTCCTGCTCGAGAACGGCGCGGTGAACGGCGTCGAGCTCATCGTCGACGGCGGCTGGCACTGCCGCTGACGAGGAATCGCCGTTGACGCTCCGCCGGCGCGCTCGCACGATGCGCGCATGGACCCTCACCCGGTCGAGGACGAAGGCGACCCGGACCGCCAGACGGACGGCGAGCCCGTCGACGAGCTGGACGCCCGCGAGGCTGCCCGGATGCGCCGCCGCGACCACGACGCCGAGGCGCACGCGCGCGACCTGATGCGCCCGGGCATGGGCAAGGTGTTCAAGCAGATCACCGACTCGTGGGGCGAGAAGGCCACAGGTGGTGCGCATCCGGCCCGGAAGGGGAAGGTTCGTCCCGGGTGACCTGGTCCCCGCCCGGGCCGGCGTCTCGAACCCGCGATGGCGGCGCGTTCGCCCGGCGGTCTGTGGCTCGCCCGGTGGTGCTCGCCCTCGTCGCCGGCGTCGCGTTCAGCTGTGCGTCGGCTCCATCGCAGGAACCGCATCCCGCGGCGTCCACGGGGTCGATCGCCGGCCCGGCTCTCGCGCCGGCCACCGCGTCGCCCGCGGCGCCGACGGCGGTGGAGGCATCACCGTCGCCGCGCGCGTCCGCGCTCGGCTTGCGCCCATTGACGCCGACCGCGACGATCGACGTCGGCCTGCCGATGTCGACGATCGTGGCGACGGACACCGCGATCTGGGCCGGGGACCAGGGTCTCGCGCGCATCGATCCGGGCTCGAACACCCTCGGCGCGACGACGGGCACCGTGGCCGACGCGGCCACGTCGGCGTTCGGCAGCGTGTGGGCCGCCGACTTCGAGGGCAGCGCGGTCAGGCGGCTCGATCCATCGTCGGGGCGGACGCTCGCGACGATCCCCGTCGTCAACCCGTCGGGTCTCGTGGCGGCGGCCGGCAGGCTGTGGGTGACCGCACATCGTTCCGGCAGCGTCGAGGTCATCGACCCCCGGTCGAACCGCGTCGTTCACACCGTGCCGGTGGGCAGCACGGGCCCGTCCGGCCCCCTGTCGGTTGCGCTCGTCGCTGGCACCGTGTGGGTCGGCGTGCCGCGTGACGGGACGCTCGTCGGAATCGACCCGAAGACGGGGAAGGTCGAGACGACGATCCGGAACGTCACGACGCCGTGCGGCGGGATCGCGTCGAGCGCCGACACGCTCTGGGTCACGCAGTGCATGGAGGCGCGGAGCGTCGACATCGTCGACCTCGCAACGGACACCTCCCGGCAGGCGTTCGCCGGCGGCTATGCCGGGACGCCGATCCCGGCCGGAGACGCCGTCTGGCTCCCGGTCACCCAGCTGACGACCGGCGCCGCCAGGGACGCGCTCGTCGTGAAGCTGGATCCGGCAGGCGAGCGCGTCGATGCCGTCGACCTCGGCCCGGCTTGCCAGCCGGCCCAGGACCTCGTGACCGGGGTGCAGGCGTTCGGCTCCGTCTGGCTCGCGTGTCCGACCGGACGGGTCCTGCGGCTCGCCGCGGCCGACCTCCCGTAGGGACGGGCCACTCGACCCCGACGTCCAACCGGCCCACGGCTGCGGCCTCTGCTAGGTTCACGGGATGCGTCACGCCGAGCCGCCGCCCTCGTACCGCGCGCTGCTCGCGATCCCGACGCTCGGGCGGATCCTTCTCGGCATGGCGCTCAGCCGCATCGGCGGCAGCATGCTGGGCGTCGCCCTCGTGCTGTTCACGCTCCAGAAGTTCGGCTCGCCGGAGCTGGCCGGGATCGTCACGTTCGCGAGCGTCGCCCCGGGCCTCGTGGTCAGCCCGATCGTCGGGGCGCTGCTGGACCGACACGGCCGGACGCGCCTGATCATCCTCGACCAGCTCGTCGGCGCGGCATCGCTGGCGCTGATCGCGGTCCTGGCACTCGCCGGGTCGCTGACGCCCGTCGCGCTGGTGCTGATCACCGCGCTTGCGGGGCTCACGGCGCCGCTCACGTCCGTCGGCCTGCGGACGCTGTTCCCGATCCTCGTCCCGAGGCGGCTCTGGGAGCGCGTCAACGCGCTCGATTCGAACGGCTACGTCGTCGCGACGCTGATCGGCCCGCCGCTCGCCGGGCTCCTCGTCCAGGTCGCCGGCGGCCCGGAGACCCTGCTCCTCATCGCGGGCCTGTACACCGTGTCGGCGCTCGTGTTCGTCCGGACCGCCGACCCCCACCAGGAGACCGAGAGCACCGGCAAGCTCCTCGTCGACGCGTGGCAGGGCCTCACGTACACGGTCGGCAACCCGACGCTACGGGCGCTGGGCGTCTCGCTGTCCGTGCTCAACCTCGGCTGGGGCGTGGTGACGATCGTGCTGCCGGTGCTGCTCGTGCAGGAGCTCGGCTACGGGGAGGCGATCGTCGGCATCGCGTTCGCCGTGTCGGGGATCACGGGCGGCATCGGCGCGCTCGCCGCGGGTCGGTGGAAGCTCCAGGGTCGCGAGCGACCGCTGCTGGTCTGGCCGATGCTGCTGACGGGCGTCGCGGCCGCGGCGATGCTGGTCTCGCCCACCCTGCCGATCGTGATCGCGGCGATGGCGTTCCAGGGGCTGCTCAACGGCCCGATGGACGTCGCACTGTTCACCCTCCGGCAGCGGCGCACGGACCCCGCGTGGATGGGCCGGGCGTTCGCGGTCTCGATGTCCCTGAACTTCGTCGGCTATCCCATCGGCGCCGCGATCGGCGGCGTGCTCGTCACGACGTCGACCTCGGCGGCCCTCGCCGTCGCGGTCGTGTTCACGCTCCTCGCCGGCATCTTCGCGGCCATCCTGCTGCCGCGTTCCTCGCCCGCGCCGGTCCGCGCCACCGCGAAGGATCCGCCCCCGGCCGCGCCCGCAGACCCCACGACCGGCTGACCCTGCGGCAGGAACCGGCTACCGTTCCGCCACGCCCTCGAAGCGGCCCGTCGGGCCGCGCACCATCCGCCGCACGTCCATGACCGACGCAGGGTCGATCGGACCATACACGTGCGGGTAGATGTTGCTCGGGTCGTCGAACCGCCACGGGCTCCCGGTGCGGTCGAGGTCGACGGTCAGCAGGAGGAACGGCCGCGGGTCGTCGCGGTAGAAGCGGTTCGCGACCGCCACCATCGCGTCGTCGCCGTCGGTGCAGTGGACGAAGCCATCGAGCGCGTAGGCGGCCGGGAGGTACGGCTGCGACGGGTCGTGGGCGAGCCACACGGCCTCCGGGACGAGGTGGAGCGTCGGCCGGGTCACCTCTGGCTCACGCCTCGGCGGCCGTCGCGGGCTCGTCGACGCTCACCCAGCGCCGGTCGACGAGCAGCTGGATCACCGTCGGCCCCGACGCGGCGAGCGCCGTGCGGAGCGCGGGCTCGAACGCGCCATCGCTCTCGACGCGCACACCGCGGGCGCCGCACGCGCGCGCGACCGCCGCGAAGTCGAGCGGCCCGAGGTCCGTGCCCGGCGAGGCGGCGCTTCCGGCCCGATCCTGGTAGCCGCGGATCATGCCGTACCGCTCGTTGTCGAACACGATCGCGACGAGGTGCGCGCCCTCGCGGACGGCCGTCTCGATCTCCGCGAGCGTCATCCCCATCCCGCCGTCCCCGACGAGCGCCACGACGCGCCGCTCGCGGTGGACGAGTGCCGCCGCGAGGGCCGCCGGAACGCCGTAGCCCATCGCGCCGGACGTGGGGCCGAGGAACGTCCCCGGGCGCTTGAACCGGAACCCGCGCGCGGCCCAACCACCGAACGCGCCCGCGTCGGTGGTCACGATCGCGTCGTCGGGGAGGAGCCGCCGGAGCTCGGCGATGATGCGCCCGGGATGGACACCGGGCCCGGACCAGTCGCCCCCGTCGACGACCGACGCGGCCTCGTAGGCCGCGCGGTCATCCGCGTTGTGCCGGTCGCGGACCTGGAGCGGCGCAGCCAGGAGGACCGCCTCACGGAGGCGCGCGTTCGCGGCCCGCAGGAAGGCGCGGGCGTCGGCGCGGATGGCTCGTTCAGGCGCCGACGCGAACCCGACCGGGCCCGTCCGCGGCTCGAGATCGACGTGCATCCACGGCTGGCCCATCGCGGGGATCCGGTATTCGAACGTCGTGGGCTCGTTGAGCCGGGAACCGAGCACGAGGAGCGCGTCCGCCGCCTCGATCCGCGCGCGGACGCTGCGCGGGCTGCCGAACCCCGCCATCCCGAGGTACAGCGGATGGTCGTTCGGGATGACGTCGCCCCGCCGCCAGCTCGCGATGACCGGGACGTGCAGCAGCTCGGCGAACCGGACGAGATCGTTCGAGCACCGCGCGCGCAGCACGCCCGCGCCCGCGAGGATCAGCGGCCGCTCGGCGCCCGCGAGGAAGTGCAGAACGCCGCGCAGGTCGCCCGCGGTGGGCGCCTCGGGGTGCGGCCGGACCACGGGCGCCTTCGTGCCCTCCGGCAGCGACAGGCCCTGGACGTCCTCGGGGATGGCGAGCACGACGGGGCCCGGCCGCCCCTCGACGGTCGCGCGGACCGCCTGCTCGAGGACGCCGGCCGCCGTCTCGCCGTCGGTGAGCTCGCCCGCCCACTTCGCCAGGCCGCCGACCGTGTGGACGAGGTCGACCTCCTGGAACGCCTCGCGCCCGCGCACGCCCCGGTCCACCTGGCCGACGAGGACGAACATCGCCGTCGAGTCCGCGGTGGCGGTGTGGATGCCGATGGCGAGGTTGGACGCGCCGACGGCGCGGGTTCCGAGGCACGCGGCCGGCCGGCCCGTGAGCTGGCCGTACGCCTCGGCGGCGAACGCCGCCGCGCCCTCGTGGCGCGTCGCGACGATGCGGATCCCGGCGGCGTGGAGCGCGTCGAGGAGGCCGAGGAAGCTCTCGCCCGCGACGGTGAACGCGATCCGCACGCCGGCCGCGCGGAGCGTCGCGGCGACGAGCTCGGCGACGGTCGTCGGCTCGGGCTGGGCGACCGCCGCGATCTCGGGCTGGACATCCTGATCAGCCTCGGCGTCGATCGCCGGCGATGCGGAGAGAAGCTGCGGCTCCGTCTCCGTCGCCGTGACCGCGCCGCCGGGCTGGGTGGCGGGCGAAGCGACGGGCGCCGGTCCGGCGTCCGGCGCGATCGCCTGGAGTGTCGCCTCCGGTTCCGAAGACGCCTCCGAGGCAGCGCCGCGTTCGGCGTACAGCACCGCCTCCGGATCTGCCGGCGGCTCGTCGTCGGGTTCGGACTTCGTCGGCGCCTCGGGTTCGCCGGCGGTCACGCCCGGCTCCCGGTCGGTTGACTCCGCGGGCGCTCCGTCGAACGGTTCCATCGAGACCTCCTCGTTCCCCGGCCCTGACGGCGGTCCGTCGGCGGCCGGTGCCTGCGACAGTTGAGCGCGCGGGCTGCGTCAGCCCGGCGGCGACACGACCGTCGCGACCATGCCGAACAGCAGGCCGGCGACGACGATCAGCGCCACGACGATCATGATCATGCGGGCCGCGCGGGCTCCGGGCACGGGACCCTCCTAGCGGTAGTTCTCGAACTGGAGCGGCACGGCCTCGTCGAGCTCGCGGAGGCGGACGATGACCCGCTGCAGCTCGTCCTTCGACTTGCCCGCGACGCGGATCGCGTCCCCCTGGACGCGCGGCTGGACCTTCGGAAACTCGTCGCGGATCAGCTTGACGAGCTTGCGCGCGAGGTCGTCGGGCAGCCCGCGGCGGAGCGTGATCTCCTCGCGAACCTTGTTGCCGCCGGCGGGCTGGATCTCGCCCCACTCGAAGATCTTCAGCGACAGCCCCCGACGGACCGCCTTCGATTCGAGCAGGTCGCGGATCGCCTTCGCGCGCATGTCGCTGTCGGTGACGAGGACGATGCGGTCCTTCTCCTGCACGAGGTCGACGTGCGCACCCTTGAAGTCGTAGCGCTGCTGGACCTCGCGCCGGACCTGGTCGAGCGCGTTCCGGAGCTCCTGCTCGTCGAAGTCCGACACGACGTCGAACGAGACCTCGCCCGCCATCTAGCGCGCTCCCTCCTCGCCCGCGGGAACCTCGCGGGTCACCGGCCATTGCCGCAGACGCACGATCCTGCCCTCCCCGTCCGCCTCGGCGACGAGGAAGCCCGACTGGCGGACCTTGGTCTCGTCCGAGCGGCGTGTCCAGCTCGCGTGCCACGCGGCCAGCGCGGCGTCCCCGGCGGCCCAGTGCCGCTCGACCTGGAGGTCGAACCAGCGCTCGGCCTCGGCCGCGGAGTTCAAGTATGCCCGGAGGTCGTTGTGCCCGTTCAGCGACGTGCCGAACGGGTCGAGCGACACCTCGGCGTCGTCGGTGAACAGCGCGACGAACGCGTCGCCGTCGTATGCCTTCCGCGCGCGGACGAGCGCCTCGAGCAGGTCGTGGGCCTGGGCATAGGAGAGGGTCACGCGTCACCTCCGAGGTGGTCCAGCAACAGCTCGCCGATCCGGTACGAGCGGCCGCCGCCCATGACGAGGACGGCGTCCCCGGCACGCACCTGGCCCGCGAGCCACGCCGCAGTGTCCTCGACGGAGCCCGGCGCCGACGCAACGATCCCGGGGCGGCGCCTCGCAACGGCGTCCGCGAGCGCGGCCGATGACGCGACGGTGGTATCCGGATCGCGGCCGGCCCAGATGTCGGCGATGGCGACGGCATCGGCCGTCGCGAGCACGTCCGCGAACCCGTCGAGCAGGGCCGCCGTCCGGTGATACGTCAGCGGCTCGTACACGGCCCACACGCGACGGTCGGGCTCCCGCTGCCGCACGGCGGCGAGCGTCTCGCGGATCGCCGTCGGATGGTGGCCGTAGTCGTCGTACACGACGACGTCGCGGGACTCCCCCTTCCGTTCCAGCCGGCGACCGACCCCGGAGAAGGACGCGAGTCCCGCCGCGATCGACCCGGCGGACATCCCGAGGATCGAGGCGGCCGCCGCGACGCCCAGCGCATTCGCCGCGTTGTGGCGGCCGGCCAGGAGGATCGCCGCCTCGACGACCGCGCCCGGATGGCCCGGGTCCAGCCCCTGCATGGCGACTCCCGTGTGGTCCCGCGCCGCATCCAGGATCCGCCCGCTCACCGCCGTCGCGGGCTCGACGCCGTCCGTGCCACCGCCGCCCTCCGGCTCCAGGGCCGTACCGACGACGCGGCCCGGCCAGTCCCGCAACCGGCGCACGAGCTCCGCGACCCCGCGATCCGCAACGTTCGCGACGAGGACCGCATCCGGCGCCGCTCGGATCCACGCCTCGAACGCCGCGAGGACCGCGGCGCGGTCGGCGAACACGTCGGGATGGTCCCACTCGGCCGACGTGAGCACGATCACGTCGGGCCGATACGCGTCGAAGTTGCCGGCGTACTCGTCGGCCTCCACGACGAACGGCACGCCCGCGCCCCGGCGCGCCGTCGCGGCGACGCCGATCCCGGTCAGCGACGGCGGCAGCAGCGCCCCCACGAACGCGCCGGGATCCAGCCCGCCCGACGCGAGGACGTGGACGAGCCAGCCCGACGACGTGCTCTTGCCGTGGGTGCCGGCGATCGCGACGAGACGACGCCCGACGGCGGCGTCCGCGACGACCTGCTGCCACGGCTCGAGCGGGATCCCGGCCGCCCGCGCGGCGTGGAGCTCGGGGTTGTCGGGATCGATCGCCGTCAGCGCCTTCGTGACCGCCAGTCGCGCCGGGGGGTGCTCGCCGACGACGTGCGACGGATCATGCGCCGGGAGGACGCGGATCCCGGCCGCGTGGAGCGCCGCCGTGTAGGGACCCTCGCCACCCGGATCGCAGCCGTCGACGTCGGCGCCCGACCAGGCGGCGAGCAGCGCCGCGGCCGACGCGCCCGCGCCCGCGACGCCCACGACGTGGATCCGTTCGCCGCTGACGATGGGCCGTGCGGGCCGCGCCCGCTCCAGCCCGGCGCCGACGGCCGCCGCACCGCGGACCGTCACGCGGTCGACCCGGCCTCGGCCCGCGCGAGGAGGAGCTCGATGGCGGCGCGTGCGCTGTCGCGCTTGTTCGCGGAGCGGTCCCCGGACCAGACGAGCCGGCGGACGTCGGCCGGACCGAGCCCGGCGACCGCGACGTACACGAGGCCGACGGGCTTCGCCTCGGACCCGCCGTCGGGCCCCGCGACGCCCGTGACGCCGATGCCGAGATCCGTCCCGAGCCGCGTCCGGACGCCGTCGGCCATGGCCACGGCGACTTGCGCGGACACCGCCCCGTGCCGCTCGAGGAGCTCGGCCGGGACGTCGAGCTCCGCACGCTTCACCGCGTCCGAGTACGAGATAACGCCGCCGGCGAAGTAGCCGGACGACCCCGGAACCTCGGTGAGCAGGTGCGCGACCAGCCCGCCCGTGCACGACTCGGCGGTCGCGACCGTGATGCCGCGGGCGATGCACCGGGCCTGGAGCCGCCCGGCGAGCTCGACCAGCGGGTCGTCCGCCACGGTCAGCGCCGGTCGGTCCGGACCGGCGGATTGGGCGGCGCGAACAGCCACGTCTCGGGGTTGCTCTTGTTCGACATCCGTCCCAGGTTGTCGCCGTTGAGGGTGAAGAACGTCGCGCTCGACTTGCCCGTGCGGACCTCCACCGACTGGCGCGCCGTGAACGTCAGGACCTGGCCCGGGTCGTAGACGGTGCCGGCCGCACCCGTCGCCTTGGACACCTTCCCGTCCACCCACACCTTCAGCCACGCCGTGGAGCCCCTGACGGTGACGACGAGGTTGACGCCCTTGTAGACGATGGCGACGTTGCGCGTGAGCGTCACGGCCTTGCCCTCGGCCGAGGTCGCCGTGACGACGAGCTGCCAACTGCCGGCCGAGAGCTCGAGCGGCGAATCGAAGGTCCCATCGCTGCCGACGTCGACCGTGGTCGGTCCGACGGTCGGGCCGCTCAGCACGGGCGCGGCCGACGGAACGGGCGATCCCGAGGCGCCCGGCGATGCCGAGGCGGCGGGCGAGGCCGGCGGCGGGGCCAGCGTCGCGACCGGCGTCCCGTCCGCGTTCTTCGTCTGGACGGCTTTGATCGCGACCGTGACCGCGTTGGACGTCGTCCCGCGCACGGGGATCGCGCCGTTCTCGAACTGTGCGCCCTCCGCCGGCGAGTCGACCGCCAGCGTGGGGGCCTCGATCACGAGGAACGGCACGGTGATGAACACCTTCTCGGTGTTCTCGCTCACCTTCCCGGTCTCGGGGTCGAGCGCGCTGAGCGCGAACTCGTTGCGGCCTCGGCGGAGGCTGACCTCGACGCTCCAGCGCCCGTCCTCGTCCGCGGTGACGCGGTACGGCTGGTCGCGCGCCGAGTCCTTGACCGAGACGGTCGCGCCGGGGATCGAGGTGCCCTTCATGACGTAGGAGCTGGTGTCGCCGTCGACGTCGAGCACGGCCTGGGCGGGGTTCGTGACCGCCAGCGTCGGCGGCTTCGCGAAGCGCACGAGCTGGACGCCGATGTATACGGCGAACACGGCGATGAGCACCGTGAGCAGGGCCGCGACGATCACGACCGGCGAGAACGTCAGGCCCTGGCGCGGGGCGGCGAGCGGCTTGGGCACCGCGAGGGCGGGCTCGGCGGGGACGGACGTGTCGCCACGCTCGCGGCGCCACTGCCGGACGACGTCCTCGGGGTCGAGGCCGAGATACAGCGCGTAGTTGCGCAGGAACCCCTTGGTGTAGACCGCGCCCGGCAGCTCGGCGTAGTCGCCCGACTCGAGCGCCGCGAGGTAGCGTGCCCGGATCTTGGTGTCACGCTCGGCGCGATACAGGTCGACGCCCTTGCGCTCGCGCGCGGCGGTCAGGCGCTCCGGCAGCGAAGGACCCGCCTCGGCGGCGTACGCGCGGTCGGCGGCGTCGCGGGCGTCCGCCCGGCGCCTGATCCCGTCCCGCGTCGTCATCCCTCGTCCTCGTCCTGGTCGGGTCCGGGGCCATCCTCGCGGCGCAGCACCACGCGCGCATTCGACCCGTCGAACGCCCCGACGTACCCCCGCGCCTCGAGCTGGTCGATCATCCGTGCTGCGCGGGCGTACCCGACCTTCAGCCGTCGCTGGAGCAGCGACGCGGAAGCGCGATCGTACTCCCGGATGACGTTCACCGCGTCGGGCAGGAGGCGGTCGGCGTCCTCGTCGGCGAGGTCGTCGACGGTCCCCGTGGACTCCTCGTCGGACGTGATGATGCCCATGTCGTAGCGCGGATCCTCGATCTGGTCCCGCCAGTGCTGCGTGATCCGGCCGATCTCCGGGTCCGAGACGAACACGCCCTGGAGCCGCATCGGCCGGGGCAGGTCCGACGGCTGGTAGAGCATGTCGCCGCGCCCGATCAGGTCCTCGGCGCCCGGCGCGTCGAGGATCGTCCGGGAGTCGATCTGGGACGCCATCGCGAACGCGATCCGCGACGGGAAGTTGGCCTTGATGAGCCCCGTCACGACGTTCACCGACGGCCGCTGCGTCGCGAGGACCATGTGGATCCCGGTCGCGCGGGCCTTCTGCGCGAGCCGCACGATCGGGTCCTCGACGTTCTTGCCCTCGCGCATCATCAGGTCCGCGAGCTCGTCGATGACGACCACGATGTACGGCAGCCGGTCCGCCGGGTCGACCCGCGACTCGTTGAACGCCTTGATGTTGCGCGCGGTCGCGCCCGCGAACCGCCGATAGCGGTTCTCCATCTCGCCCACGGCCCACTTGAGCGCGGCCTTGGCGCGCTCGGGCTCCGTGATCACCGGGACGAGCAGGTGCGGCAGCCCGTTGTAGCCCGCAAGCTCGACCCGCTTGAGATCCATCAGGATCATCCGCGTGTCGTCGGGCGTTGCGTTGCACAGGAGGCTCGTGATGAGCGCGTTGACCATGACGCTCTTGCCCGAGCCGGTCGCGCCCGCGATGAGCAGGTGCGGCATCTTCGCGAGGTCGACGGCCATCGCCTTGCCCGCGACGTCGCGGCCGAGCGCGAACGTGAGGGTGGACCCGGAGCCCGCGAAGTCGACCTCGTCGAGGATCCGCCGCAGCGCGACGATGTTGAACTCCTTGTTCGGGATCTCGATGCCGACGGCGCTCTTGCCCGGGATCGGCGCCTCGATCCGGATGCTCCGCGCCGCGAGCGCCATCGCGAGGTCGTCGGACAGGGCCTCGATCCGGCTGACCTTCACGTGCGGCGCGGGCGTGACCTCGTACTGGGTCACGACCGGGCCCGCGTTGCGCCCCGTGATCCGGGCGTCGATGCCGAAGCTCGCCAGCTTCTCGATGATCCGCGACTCGTTCCACGCGTGGACCGCGTCCTGGTTCGCGCCGGCGACGGGCGTCGGCGCCTCGCCCGGGTCGAGCAGCTCCTTGGGCGGGATGACCCACGCCTTCATCTCGCGGCGGGCCGGCGAGTCCGACGCGTCGGTGACGCCGTCGCGCTCGCGGGCCCCGTCTTCGTCGATCGCTTCGCGCGCGAGCGCGGGCGCCGCGACGGCCGTCGCGGCCGCCGCGAGACCCGTGTCGGCGGCCCGGAGCGGCGCGATCGTGGCCGACGTCGGAGCGGGCGTCTGGACGGCGTACGGCAGCTCGGCATCGCCGCCGTTGCCCCAGACCCCCGTCTGGCCGGGCGACTCCCCGGCGGCCGGAACCTTGCCACCGCGACCGCGACGGCCCGCGTCGACCGTCGCAGCCGCGGCGGCCGCGGCCGCCGGCGTGCCGTTCGGGTTCGCGCCGGGCCCCACCGGGACCCGGGCACCCTTCGCGATCGGCTCCGCCTTCGTCGTGCGGTCCTGGAGCGTCGTCCCGGCGGCCTTCGCGAAGCCGGTTGCGGGCGCGAGCAGCGATCGCAGCGGCCGGTCGAACGCGACCAGGAGCCCGGCGAGCAGCAGCACCACGAGCACGACGAACGCGCCCGGCGCGGTCAGGAGCGGCTCCAGGATGCCGGTCAGCGCCCGCCCGATGCGCCCGCCGGTGAGGTCGCCGACCTCGAGCAGCTGGAGCAGCCCGAGGAACGCGACGAACGCGAGCGCGATGCCCCCGAGCGTCCGGCCCCACGGCGCGCCCACCTCGCGCCCCGGTCCCCACTCGACGTACCAGCCGGCGATCAGGAGCACGAACGGCAGCAGCCACCGGCCGCTCCCGAAGAACGGCACCGCGAGGTTGCGCCACCAGTCCGTGAGGCTTCCCTGCCCTGGGAGGACGAGCGCGATCAGCGTCACGGCGCCGAGCCCGAGCAGGAAGATGCCAACCAGCGACCGGGCGACCGCCGGCGACAGCCCGGTCGACACCCTGGGCACGGGCAGCCCACCCGACTTCCGCGCCTGCGAGCGGCGTCGGGTCGAGGTACCGGTGCGCGCCGGGGTCCGGCGCCGGGTCGCCACCCGCTAGACCTCGACCACGACGGGGAAGACCATCGGCCGGCGCTTCGTCTGCTCGTACAGGAAGCGCGAGACCCCGTCCTTCACCTGCTCCTTGAGCAGCGCGACCTCGCTGATGCGGTCGCCCGGCTGGTCGAGCGCCTCGCGGATCCGGCGGACCGCCTCCTCGATGATGGGATCCGCCTCGTTGCCGCGGACGAACCCGCGGGTGATGATCTCCGGCCGCCCGACGAGCCGACCCGTCTGCTTGTCGACCTGGACCACGACCATGAACATCCCGTCGTTCGCGAGCGCCCGCCGGTCGCGCAGCACGATGTCGCCCACCTCGCCGACCGACAGCCCGTCGACGTACACGTAGCCGGCCGCGACCGGCTGGCCCCGGCGCGCGGAGCCGTCCGCGAAGATCTCGATGGGCGTGCCGTTCTCGATGATGAACACGTTCTCGGGCGCGACGCCCGTCTCGATCGCCAGGCGCCCGTGCTGGACCTGCATCCGGAACTCGCCATGGATCGGGATGAAGTACCTGGGCTTGGTCATGCCGAGCATCAGCTTCAACTCTTCCTGGCTGGCGTGGCCGGAGACGTGGGCGCGCTTGATCGTGTGGTAGTAGACGTTCGCACCCGACTTGAACAGGTTGTCAATGGTGCGAGCGACGTATTCCTCGTTGCCGGGGATCGGGCTGGCCGACACGATGACCGTGTCGCCGGGCTGGATCTCGACGAACCGGTGGTCGCGGTTCGCCATCCGCGCGAGGCCCGACATGGGCTCGCCCTGCGCGCCCGTCGTCGCGATGACCGTCCGGTTCGCCGGGTGGTCGCCGATGCGGTCCTTCGGCAGGAACTGCGACGGGTCGAACTTGAGGTAGCCGAGATCCGTCGCGATCCGGGTGTTCTGCTCCATCGAGCGGCCGACCACGGCGACCTGCCGGTCGAACGTCTTCGCGGCGTCGAACACCTGCTGGATCCGGGCGATGTTGGACGCGAACGTCGCGACGATGACCCGCCCGTCGAGCGGCTCCATGATCTCGCGGAACGCCTCGCCCACGGTCCGCTCGGAGGGCGTGTAGCCCGGGTTCTCGGCGCGGGTCGAGTCGGACAGGAGGCAGATGACGCCTTCCTGGCCGAGGCGAGCGATCGTCGCGAAGTCGGAGTGCTTGCCGTCGACCGGGGTGTGGTCGAACTTGAAGTCGCCGGTCGTCACGACGATCCCGACGGGCGTCCGGAGCGCGATCCCCATCGCGTCGGGGATCGAGTGGCCGACCCGGAACGGGATGACGTCGAACGGGCCGATCCGCAGCTCGTCGCCGGGATCGAGGGCGAGCAGCGGGTTGGCGTGGAGCTTGTGCTCCTTGACCTTGTTGCCGAGCAGGCCGCGGGCAAGGGTGCTGGCGTAGATCGGCACGCCCGGGAACTCGGGCAGGACGTACGGCAGGCCGCCCACGTGGTCCTCGTGCGCGTGGGTGATCAGGAACGCCTTGACCTTGCTGCGGTTCTCCTTGAGGTACGTCACGTCGGGCACGACGAGGTCGATCCCGAACATCTCCTCGTCCGGGAACATCAGGCCGCAGTCGATGACGACGATGTCGTCGCCGTACTCCACGACGTAGCAGTTCTTGCCGATCTCGCCCACCCCGCCGAGCGGGATGATGCGAAGGGGCGTGTTGGGGTCGGCCATGGTCTCCTGGCTCAGGCTTGGAACAGGGTCAGCTGGTCATCCGCGGCGGCGGGGACGGGTGCCGGGGCGCCGGCCGGTGCCGGGACGACGGCGGGTGCCGGGGTCGCGGCGGCTGCCGGCGTCGTGACGGGCACGATCACCGCCGTTTCGGGCGCGGGTTCGGCGGGCCGGTCCATGACGGCGACGAGGCCTGACGCCTCCATGCCGGCGCGCCGGTCGCGCGACCGGAGCAAAACCGACGGGACGCGGGCGATGTCCTCGAAGCTGTCGCGCTCCACGCCGGGCGATCGGAGCGCGGCCGCGGGGTGGTACATCGCGAACACGAGGGCGTCGCGCGCCCCGGTCGCGGGTTCGGCGGGGGCGTGCGTGCCGTGCACCTGACCGATCCGCGCGCCCGGGAGGAACGTGCCCATCGAGTACCGTCCGAGCGTCACGACGACCGCGGGGTCCAGCACCTCGAGCTGCCGCCGGAGGAACGGCGCGCAGGCGGCGATCTCGTCGGGCTGCGGGTCGCGGTTGTCGGGCGGACGGCACTTGACGACATTGGTGATGAACACGTCCTCGCGACGCCAGCCGATGTGCGCGAGGAGCCGGACGAGCAGCCCTCCGGCGCGGCCGACGAACGGTCGCCCCTCGCGGTCCTCGTTGAACCCGGGCCCCTCGCCGACGAACATGACCTCGGTGTCCGGGTCGCCCTCTCCGGGGACGGCGTTGGTCCGCGTCGCGTGCAGCCTGCAGCCCTCGCAGGCCCGGACCTCGCTCGCGATCTGCTCGAGCGCCTCGCGGCGCCCGTCGGGCGTCACGCCGCGGATCCCGCGGTCGCCCCCACGGCCTGCCGCTCGGAGGCCTTGCGGATCCAGCCGCGCGCCACGAGCAGCTCGGCGAGCTCCACCGCGTTCGAGGCCGCGCCCTTGCGCAGGTTGTCCGACACGACCCAGAACGCGAGACCCCGGTTGCCGGGAATGGACGGGTCCTGGCGCACGCGTCCGACGTAGACGCCGTCGGTGCCGGCGGCCTCGGTGGCGAGCGGATAGACGTTGTTCGCGGGGTCGTCCTGGACCACGACGCCGTCGACGCCGGCGAACAGCGCGCGCGCCTGCGCGGGCGTGATCGCGTCGCGGGTCTCGACGTGCACGGCCTCGGAGTGGCTCACGAACACCGGCACGCGGACGGCCGTGCAGCTGAGCCGCAGCTCGGGGAGGTGCAGGATCTTGCGGCTCTCGGTGACGACCTTCCACTCCTCCTTCGTGTACCCGTTGTCGAGGAACACGTCGATGTGGGGAAGGGCGTTGAACGCGATCGGATGCGGGTAGACGCTCGCGACCTTCGGGCGTCCCTCGGCGTGGGCCCTGATCTGGTCCTCGAGCTCGACGATGGCCTTGTGCCCGGTGCCGCCGACCGACTGGTACGTGTCGACGACGACGCGCTCGATGCCGACCCGGTCGCGGAGCGCCATCAGCGGCGGGACGAGCTGCATCGTGGAGCAGTTGGGGTTCGCGATGATGCCCTCGTGGGTCGCGAGGTCGTCGGGGTTGACCTGCGACACGACGAGCGGCACGTCGGGGTCCATGCGCCACGCGCTGGAGTTGTCGATGACCACCGTCCCGCGCTTCGCCGCCTCGGGCGCGAGCTCCTTCGACGTCCCGCCGCCGGCCGAGAACAGCGCGATGTCGACGCCCTCGAACGCGTCCGGCGTCGCGAGGCCGACGGTGTGGGTCGTACCCGCGACGTCGAGGCTGCGACCCGCCGACCGCTCGCTCGCGAGGAGACGGAGCTCGGTGTACGGGAAGTGCTTCTCGACGAGCACCTGGACCATCGTCCGGCCGACGGCGCCGGTGGCGCCGACGACGGCGACGATCAGCTTGCTGGGACGGTTCTCGGGCATGGTCCGACCTGCTGCAACGGGGTTGTCGGGCACGGGCGGGAGTATATCAGCGGGCTATCGCCGCTCCCCTCCCGGACGATGGTCCGGGGCCCCCGTCCCGAAGCAGCTTCCGCTCACGCCCCGAGCGCCGGCAGCAGCTGCTCCTGCTGCGCGGCGAGCTCGCGGCAAGCCCCGAGCGCGATGTCCACGAACTCCCGCGCGGCCGGCGACCGATAGCGGTCGCGGTGCCACATCAGCGCGATTCGACGCGGCTCGAGGGCCGTGGGAATGATCCGGACGCGCGTGTCCTCGGTGTCCACGGCGAGGAGCGGCACGAGCGCGCTCCCGAGCCCGGCGCCGGCCATCGCCTGGACGGTCCCGTTGTCCTCGCTGCGGAACACGAAGTTCGGCTCCTTGCCGGCCATCCGGATCTGGCTCTCGACCCAGCGGGTGCTCCGGCAGGACCGGAAGCCGATGAGCCGCTGGTCGCCGATGAGCTCGATCGACGGCGTGCCCGTCATCCCGGCGAGCGGCGAGGCCGCGGGCACGACCAGCACGAACGGGTCGCGGATGAGCTCGACGCCGTCGAACGGTCCCTCCGGGATCGGCAGGACGCCGAAGGTCAGGTCGAGCTGCCCGGGCTCCACGAGGTCCATCAGCCCATCGTCGCTCGCGGCCTCGCGCAGCTGGACCTCCACGCCCGGCCACGCCTCGGCGAACCGGCCGATGATCGCCGGCAGGATGCGCGTGCCGACGCTCTGGTACACCCCGACCCGGAGCATCCCGGTCTCGCCGGCGGCGTACGCGAGCAGGTCGGCGCGGGCCGCCTGCAGCCGGTCGGTGATCGTCTCGACGTGACCGAGCAGCAGCCGCCCGGCCTCGGTGAGCTCGACGGTGCGACGGCCGCGTGACCGCTCGAACAGCCGCACGCCGAGGGCCGTCTCGAGCGCCATCACGTGCTGGCTGATCGCCGACTGCGTGTAGTCGAGCGCCGCGGCCGCGCCGTGGAACGAGCCCTCGTCCGCCACCGCGCGAAAGCTCAGCAGCTGCCGGAGGCTGAAGTCCGCGAGCGCGTCGGGGAGGATCCGCCGGTCCGCGACGGTCCCCGACGCGCCGGCACGAGGCGCCACCAATTGATCAGCCGTCATGATCATTTATCGAAGCACATTCGATTGCTGTTATCAAGCCATCGGCGCACGATGCGGTCATGGAACTCCTCATCGCCCTCCTCCTGGTCGCGATCACCGGCGCGCTGGCCCAGGTGGGAGTCGACTCGCGCGACGCCGACACGCGGAACGAACAGCCCGCGTGGTAGCCCGACCTGACATCGCACCGAACATGACGCCCCCGGACCCCGGGGGCGTTTCCATGTGTGTGCGGTTCGACGGGACCGCGTTACCAGTGTGTCGCGCGTCGACCGGCGCCGGTCGTGTGCACGCTTGGCGGCCCGGGACGTACGACGTCCGACGAACCACGACCGAACGCCGGAATCGAAACGCCCGCCGGAATCGAAACGCCCGCCGGGGAGATCCCGGCGGGCGCTTGCGTCGCTGAGGAGCTTGGGCGCTATTGCGCCAGGTGGCGCTGCATTGCCGCCTTGCGGCTGAGGTTGACGCGGCCCTGGCGGTCGATCTCGGTGACCACCACCATGACCTCGTCGCCGACGGACACGACGTCCTCGACGCTCGGCACGTGGTAGTCGGCGAGCTCGCCGATCCGGACGAGGCCCTCCTTGCCCGGCATGATCTCGACGAACGCGCCGAAGTTCATCAGCCGCGTGACCTTGCCGAGGTACAGCGCGCCGATCTCGACCTCGCGGGTCAGGCTGTTGATCCAGTCGATCGCCTTGCGGGCGTTCTCGCCGGAGACCGCGGCCACCTCGACTGTCCCGTCGTCCTCGACATTGATCTCGGTGCCGGTCTCCTCCTGGATCTTGCGGATCATGGAGCCGCCCTTGCCGATGATGTCGCGGATCTTCTCGGGGTTGATGTGGATCGTCGTGATCCGGGGCGCGAAGTCGGACATCTCCGTCCTCGCCTCCGGCAGCACCGAGGTCATCTTGTCGAGGATGAACAGACGGGCGGCCAGGGCCTGCTTGAGGCCCTCGCGGATCACCCGCTCGTCGATGCCCTTGACCTTGATGTCCATCTGGAGGGCGGTGATGCCCTCGCTGGTGCCCGTGACCTTGAAGTCCATGTCGCCGATCGAGTCCTCCTTGCCGAGGATGTCGGTGAGGACGACGAAGTTGCCGGTCTCGCTGTCGAGGACGAGGCCCATCGCGGCGCCGGCGACCGGAGCCTTGATCGGCACGCCCGCGTCCATCAGGGCGAGGGTCGAGCCGCAGGTCGAGGCCATCGACGTCGAGCCGTTGCCCGCGACCACCTCGGAGACGAGGCGGATGACGTACGGGAACTCCGCCTGCGACGGCAGGACCGGGAGGAGCGCCCGACCGGCGAGGTTGCCGTGACCGATGTCACGGCGGCTGGGACCGCGCATCGGCTTGTTCTCGCCGGTGCTGTAGGGCGGGAAGTTGTAGTGGTGGAGGTACCGCTTCTCGGTCTCGGAGCTGATGGTGTCGATCCGCTGGACGTCCGAGGACGCGCCGAGGGTCGCCACGGTCAGGGCCTGGGTCTGGCCGCGGGTGAAGAGGCCGGAGCCGTGCGCCCGCGGGAGCAGGCCGACCTCGACCGAGATCGGACGGACCTCGTCGACGGCACGGCCGTCCATGCGCAGGCCCTCGGCGAGGACGAGCTTGCGGACCGTCTTCTTCTGCACGAGCGAGAACAGGCTCTTGCTGACGCGCGCCTCGCGGCGGGCGGCCTCCAGGAGCTTGGCAGACTGGGCGGCATCGGTCTTCACCGCGCGTGTCGCGTTCGTGATGCCCTCGGCGAGCCCGTCGATGCGCTTCGGAAGGTCGTTGCCGAACCAGATCAGGAGATTGGCCGTGGCCTCGGCATCCGGGAGGGCGCGGTGCGCCTGGGCGAGCTCGACCCCGAAGAACCGGGCGAGCGTCTCGAGCTTGAAGTTCTCGGACTCCGGGTAGCCGTCGCGCGCGATCACGAGGGTGTCGAGGTAGCTGCCCTGCGGGATCCGCGTGCCGTCGCCCAGGGCCTCCTCGAGGAACCCGATGTCGAAGCCGACGTTGTGGCCGACGACGAGCGCGCCGCCGACGAAGTCGAGCAGCTTGCGGGCCGCCTCGGCGGGGGTCGGCGCACCCTTGACGTCCTTGTCGGTGATGCCGTGCATCTGGTTGCCGACGATCGGACGACCGGGGTTGACGAGCGTCGACCAGCGGTCCGCGATCTTGCCGCCCTTCACCCGGACCGCGGCGACCTCCACGAGGTCCGCCATCTTGGGATCGGTGCCGGTCGTCTCGACGTCGACGACCACGAACTCCCCGCCCGCCTTCGCGAGATCGGCGAACTTGAGGACGGAGTCGGTCGCCGGCTCGATGTACGGAACGCGCTTCGGCTTGCCGACCAGCTCGCGGAGCTGCTCCTGCACCTCGATGAGCGGCGCCAGCGACCGGTGGGCGAACATGATCGCCTCGGCCATCACGTCCTCGGGCAGGATCTTGACGCCGGCCTCGACCATCATGATCGCGTCGCGCGTCCCGGCGACGACGAGGTCCAGCTGCGACTCCTCGAGCTGGCTCGTGGTCGGGTTGAGCACGAACTCCCCGTCGATGTACCCGATGTGGACGGCGCCGATCGGGCCCAGGAACGGGATCTCGCTGATCGTCAGCGCGGCCGACGCGGCGATGGTCCCGAGCACGTCGAGCTCGTTCTCGTGGTCCGTCGAGAGGGTCGTGATGACGATCTGGACGTCGTCCTTGTAGCCCTCGGGGAACAGCGGGCGGATCGGCCGGTCCGTCAGGCGCGCGGCGAGCGTCGCCGCCTCGGACGCGCGGCCCTCGCGCTTGATGAAGCCGCCCGGGATCTTGCCCGCGGCGTACATCCGCTCCTCGAAGTCGACGGTGAGCGGGAAGAAGTCGAGCCCGGGGCGGGGCTCTGACCGGTTCGCGGTTCCGAGGACCATCGAATCGCCGTAGCGGGCGGTGACGGCGCCACCGGCGTTGCCGGCGAGCCGGCCGGTCTCGATGGTCAGCGTCCGACCGCCGAACTCGATCGCGAGCGTGGTGGGAGTGGGCACGGGGTGTACGACCTCCTTGGTCGTTGGTGTGCGGAGGAGCGACCGCGGCGGGTGGTGCCGGGCTCTGCTGCTGACTCGATGAATGCAGTCGACCCCGGGACGTCTGCCCGGGGCCGGTTGTGCGGCGAGGTCTAGCGGCGGAGTCCGAGCGAGCCGATGACGGCCCGGTAGCGCGCGGGGTCGTTCTTCACGAGGTACGCGAGAAGACGCCGGCGCTTGCCCACGAGCTTGAGGAGGCCGCGACGCGAATGGTTGTCCTTGGGGAAGCGGCGGAGGTGCTCGTTCAGGTCCCGGATCCGCTCCGTCAGGAGGGCGATCTGGACCTCGGGCGATCCCGTGTCGCCGTCCTTGACGGCGTACTCCGCGATGACCTCTTGCTTCTTCTCCCGCGCGAGCGGCACTCGATCCTCCGACACGAACGATGGCATGACTAACTACCTGTTCTTCGACCGGCGGAGGATAGCAAGGCTCACGCCGATCCGGCAAACGACCCGCCCGTCGTCCGCGGCCGCTCGTGCTCCGGTCGGCGTGGACGTCCTTACTCGTGATGACACTCGCGTCATCGGCCGGGCAGCTCGCCGGCCGGCCTCCGGCGCCGACATTCGCCGCCAACGTCGCCTGCATTGCCCCGTGTGCCTCAAACCCGCCAAATCGTGCAATCCGGCCGCCGATCGGGCTCCGGAACGCGGCTTCGTCGCCGATTTGGTCCTCCAGCGCACCAAATGGGCTCGAATCAACCGTTCACGGCCGGCTCCCGCTCCCGATGGAGGGTTTTGGACGGTCTCACGCACCAGGTGCCCGCCGGGTCCTCGAGGCTCGGCGAATGCACTCGGGAGGTTGATCTCGCGGATTCCCACCAGATCCTCGTGCCGTGACCGTTATCCACGATCCGAAGCACGATGTCGTCGGCACGCGCAAGTCTGGAAGCCACAGCCGCCTCCGATCGTGCTCGCCCCGCAGCACGACGCCCGCGTTCAGCCGCTCTCGCTGGATAACCGTTACGGACTGCGGAATTGGCGGAAGATCCGGGACGGCCGGGCCTAGG
>JAICUI010000018.1 GCA_025935925.1 Chloroflexota bacterium | reverse complement strand
GCGGTCGCACCTGGCGCGAGCGGGCCCCAGGAGCCGACGGCGATGTCATCGCTGGTGTCGGCCGGGGTGCCGTTGTCGTCGGTCAGGGAGCCCGAGGCGTCGAAGAAGTCGCCCGTGTTCTTGACGACGTAGGTGTAGGTCACCGAGTTGTTGGCGTCGGAGCAGACGTTGGTCTTGTCCGGCGTCTTGGTCAGGCTGATCGAGCAGGCGTGGGCGTTGACGGTCGCGGTCGTCGTCGCCGTCGCGGTCAGATTGTCCGCCGACGTCGCCGTCGTCGAGACGGTGTTCGTCGTCGTTCCATTGATCACGAACGAGTGTGTGAACGTCGCCGTCGCGCCACCCGCGAGGTTGCTGTAGCTGCCGATGTTGACGTCGTCACCAGTCGAGCCTGGCGTTCCGTTGTCGTCGGTCACCGAGCCGCTGATGGCCACGGAGCCGGAGTTGGTGACAACGTAGGTGTACGTCACGCTGGTGTTGGCGGCGGCGCAGACGTCGTTCACCGACGGAGTCTTGGTGATGCTGACGTCCGGCGGAACGACGACGGCCGCTGCCGACAGCGAACGGTCCTGGTTGCCGAGCGAGACCGGGGTCCCGTTGACCACGATCGACTTGATGCGCATGTGGTACGGCGAGCCGCTGATACCGCCGGCCGAGAGCGGGCCATCGGCGCAGCCCCAGTCGAGCCGGCTGGCGATGTGGCCGCCCCACGCGAGGACGGCGTTCGCGCCCTGAGCTTTGAAGCTCACGGAGAACTGCTGCTCCTGGTCGCCGCCGCCGATCGCACGGAAGTCCGGGGTCGGCCCGACGTATGCCATCGTCGCGCCAGTCCCACCGAAGACTTCGATCAGCTCACGGGCCGCACCCTGTGCGGTGTAGCTCGCCGTGGGCTGCACGGGGCCGCTACCGGTCGTCGTTGTCCCGACACACGCGCCCGACGCGAAGGTCTTGGACGGGTCCACGTGGACGCCGCCTGGAGGCGTCGTGATGGCCGCGGTCGAGGTGGGCGTGAGACCGCTCAGGCCGCTGACGTTGGACGTCGGGTCGTCGGGGGTCGCGCCGACGGTCGTCTCGGGCGACTGCCAGCCGTTCTTGTCGGTCAGGTAGTCGATCGCGTAGTGGTTGTTGTGGATGACGTCGTAACCCATGATCAGGGTGACCTGATCATTGGCCGACAGCCCCGTAACCCGCGCGCGATACGAGATCGATTCGCCTTCGCGGTAATGCGAGTTCGACGCACCCGCGTTGCCGTTCACCCAGCCCGAGCTGCCGCTGCCGGTCCCGGTGCACTGGGTGAACGTCTGGGGGTTCGCGACGCCGCCGTTGCGGCATTGGTCGAGGTCCGCGGCGTAATTCGGCGGCTTCGCCGCGAACGCAACCGCGGCAACTGCGAACAACGCAAGAAGCGCGCCGATCACGGCGAGCGCAATGGTGATCCCGTTCGGTCGTTGCCGCTTCACGGCACGCGCAATCACAGTTCCCTCCCCTGACAATCCGTCAACACGTGAACCCCTTGCGAGGCCCGGCGCGAGTCATGCGCCGTCCTCGATGAGCCTGTCATCTAACCCGTTCTCCCCATCCCCGGATGTTCGATGGCAGTGCGGCCGTCCGCGCTGCTGCTACGCCCATTTCCCCCGGCGTGCGCTAGCTGGATCGTGGTCGCGGTGCGACGCCTCCTTCCGCGTGCTTGGCGGCTGGCCCTTCGGGCATGGCGGAGCGAACGGCACGCGGAATCGGCGTGTCGAACTTCAACGTTCCCCTCGTGTGTGGCGTGCAGAGCACGACCAAACGGGCCCTCTCCCGTCCTCCCCCGGATGAGAGATGTGCGCCGGACCAGCCTGCGACCGCGGACCGGCGACGAAGACCTGGACGCCCCTTCCCTGACGTCAGGCGGTGGACTATGGTCCGCGCCGGTTGGGCGGTCAAGTGTCAAATGTTGTACTCGGGTGCGGAGCGGCCCCGTCCGGTGCGGGACGCGCGACAGCGCGGTGCGCAGATGCACCAGTCGAGTTCGATTCCGGGTCCTGCCCGGCCCGCCGGACGACGAGGGCATCGACCGCGACGACGCCTCCCGCTGACGCGATCACCGGGTTGAGGTCGATCTCGAGCAGCGCCTCATCCTCGACGAGGAGCGCGGCGACCCGGGACACGAGCGACGCGAGCGCGTCGACGTCGACGGGCCGGCCGCCACGCGGACCGCGCAGCAGCGCGGCGCCTCGCAGTCGTTCGAGGCGCCGTCGCACCGCCGCCGCGTCGACCGGCGCCAGGATCACCGCGACGTCATCGAGGATCTCCGCAAGGACGCCGCCGAGCCCGACGAGCACGACGGGTCCGACGATCGGGTCGCGGCGGCCGCCGACGATCATCTCGACGCCGGGCGGCGCCATCGGTTCGACGAGGACGCCCCGGGGCGTCACGCCCGCGCGGTCCGCGGCCGCGCGCAGCTCCGCGACGCCCGCCCGCACGGCGGCCTCGTCCGCGGCATCGAGCACCACGCCGCCGGCATCGCTCTTGTGCGCGAGTCCCTCGGCGTCGAGCTTGAGGGCGACCGGCTGACCACCCAGCTCGCGCCACGCGCCGACCACGTCATCGGCCGCCGGCGGCACGGCAAGGTACCGGGCGACCGGCACGCCGGCTGCGCCGAGGAGCGCGAGGCTCTCGCGCTCGCCCAGGACGCATCGCGGGCCCGGCCCTGGCTCGTGCCTGGCCAACGCGTCCTCGCGGTCGTCGTGCGCGCAGCGCGGGACGGACGCCGCGAGCTCCGGCCACCCCGGGCGCCGCGGTCCGGCGACGAGCCGCGCGCTCCGCCTCGCCTCCCAACCGGCCAGCCGCGCGATCGCGTGCATCGCCTCGGTCGCGCCGCGGAGCATCGGCATGCCGCCCGCGGCGTCGATCGTCGCCTTCACCTGCTCGCTCACGTCGCCCGACGTCAGCGACACGTACACCGGGAGCAGCTCCGGCCGCGCGGCCGTCGCGTCGACCAAGGCCGATGTCACGGTCCGCGCGACGTGGACCTCGCTCGGCAGGTCCCGGAACGGCGAGTCGTGGACGATCGCGAGGACGTCGTACGCGCCCGACCCGGCCATGGCCTCGACCGCCACGCGGTACGCGTGATCCGCGTCGTCGGCGCCCCAGGGATCGAGCGGGTTGCCGATGTAGCCCATCGTCGGCAGGCCGGCGAGGATCTGAGCGCGGGCAGGCTCAGGGATCGGCGGGAGGTCGAGGCCCGTCCGTCCCGCGAGGTCGGCGACGAGCGACGCCTCGCCGGTCGACACCGTCACCACGCCCGTCCGGCCGCGACCGACGCCCCGGCCGAGCCGTCCAGTGCCCGCGATGAGCTCCGCCTGCTCGAGCAGCTCGTCGAGATCGTCGCAGCGGATGACGCCCGCCGCGTCGAGCGCGGCGTCGATCGCCCGGTCCTCGCCGGCGAGGCTGCCGCTGTGGGCGATCGCCGCGTCCTGGGCCTGCACCGACCGGCCGACCTTGACGGCGAGGATCGGCTTGCCGATGGCAAGGGCCCTGTCCGCGAGCGCGAAGAACCGCTCGGGGCGCTTGAACCCCTCGACGAACAGCATGACCGCGTGCGTCTCGGGGTCGTCGAGGCAGTAGGCGAGGTAGTCGCACAGGTCGAGCACCGCCTCGGAGCCGATGGACACGATCCGGCTGTAGCCGATCCGCGACCCCGGCGCGTGGATGAACGCGTCCGTCACGCTCCCCGACTGCGCGAGGCCCGCGACATGGCCGCGGGGCAGCCACGGGTTGACGTCGCCGATGTAGTTGGTCGAGTTGCTGACCCAGTCGACCATGCCCATGCAGTTCGGCCCGAGGAGCGCGATCCCGTGCCGGACGGCGATCTCGCGGACCGCCCGCTGCATGTCGGCTGCGGCCTCGCCACCCTCGACCACGCCGCCGCCCGGGATGACGATCGACGGGATCCCCGCGTTGGCGGCCTCCTGCGTGATCGGCGCCGCCCGTAACGGGTTCACGGCGAGGAGCACGGTGTCCGGCCGCTCGGGGAGATCGTCCAGCGACGGGTGGCACGGCGACCCGTCGATCGCCCGATAGTTCGGGTTGACGAAGTGGACCCGCGTCGCCGACCCGAGGATGCGCAGGTTCTCCCGCACGGTGACCGCGATGCCGCCCCTCGGGCTGGCGCCGACGACGGCGATCGACCGCGGCGCGAACAGGGGCCGGAGGTCGATCGGCGGCGGCACGGCGAGCCGGCTGGCGGCAGCGGTCAGCCGACGACGGCGTCGACGCCGCGCTTCTCGAGGGCGCGGGCGATGACCAGCCGCTGGATCTCGCTCGTGCCCTCCCAGATGCGGTCGACGCGCAGCTCGCGCAGGTAGCGCTCGGCCGGGAACTCGCGCATGTAGCCACGCCCACCGAACACCTGGACGACCCGGTCCGCGCAGCGCCACGCGGCCTCGGACGCGAACAGCTTGGCGAGCGACGCCTTCGCGTGGACGACCTTGGGGTCCGCGCCACTGTCCATCAGCGCGGCGGCCTCGCGGGTGAGGAGCCTGGCCGCGGCCGCGTCGGCCGCGGAATCGGCGAGCGGGAAGCTCACGCCCTGGAAGTCGTAGATGCGCTGGCCGAACTGGACCCGCTCGGTGGCGTAGCCCACGGCCAGCGTCAGGAGCCGCTCCATGGCCCCGGTGCAGCGCGCCCCGATGTGGAGCCGCTCCTCGACGAACCACTCGTTCGTCAGCTCGTCGGCAGCCCCCACCCCGCCGAGGACGGCATCGACCGGCACGCGGACGTCGGCCAGCCGGAACTGCGGATGGCGATCCGCGAACGTGTGGGTGTACTGCGGGTCGTGGACGAGCTGGACCCCGGGCGTGTCGTAGTCGACGAGGAACAGCGTCGGCAGCCGCTCGCCGCCCTCGAGGAGGTGGCAGTGGAAGATCATGAAGTCGGTCTCTGGCGGGCCGGTGACGAACCACTTCTCCCCGTTGAGGACGTACTCGCGCTCGGGCGCGTCGTAGATCGCCGTCGAGGCCAGCGTCCGGACGTCCGATCCCTGGCCGGGCTCGGTGATCGCGTACGCGCCGAAGCGTTCGCCCCGCAGGCTCGGCTCGAGGTACCGGGTCCGCTGCTCGGGCGTGCAGTGGACGAGCGCGTTGTACGCCCCGGGGATGAACGACCAGAGGCCGCCCGTCGCCTGGCCGAGCTGCTCGTGGACCAGCACCTGCTCGAGCGCGCTCCATCCCTGCCCGCCGACGGCCTCGGGCAGTGGGCCGCCCGCGAGCCGGAGGTCGACCGCCACGCGCTTGACGTCCGCGACGGCGTCGTCCGGCAGGCGGCCGTCGCGCTCGAACTGCGCCTCGAGCGGCTGCAGGTGGTCGACGACGTAGCGCCCGGCGCGGTCGCGGAGCTCCTGCTGGGGCGGCGTCAGCGTGAGGTCCATGCGCGGAGTCTCCCGCGCCGGGCGCCCCCGGGCGCGCCGGGTCGCGGAGCCCGGGACGGATACGCGTCCCGGCGTCGCGCCGCCGCGGGCTACCTCGCCGGTGCCCGAAGCGAGCTCACTGGGGCCAGGCGAGGACCATCAGGCGGAGCTCGGTCATGTCCTCGATCGCCCAGCGCAACCCCTCGCGCCCGAGGCCGGAGTCCTTGACCCCGCCGTAGGGCATGTGGTCCACGCGGTACGACGGGATGTCGTTGATGATCACGCCGCCCACCTCGAGCTCGTGGAAGGCGTTCCACGCCCCCGCGAGATCCGAGGTGAACACGCCGGCCTGCAGGCCGAAGGTCGAGTCGTTGACCGATGCGATCGCATCGCCGAGGTCCGAGAACGTCTCGACCACGACGACCGGCGCGAACGCCTCGCTGGAGCAGATCCTCGCGTCGCGCCTGACGTTCGTCAGCACGGTCGGCGGGAAGAACGTGCCGTTGCGCTTGCCGCCGACGAGCAGCCGTGCGCCGTCCGCGACGGCCTCGTCGACCCAGGCCTGCGTCCGCTCGGCGTTCTTCTCGTCGACCATCGGCCCGATGTCGGTGGAGGCATCCGCCGGGTCGCCCTGGCGGAGGTTTCTCACGCCTTCGAGGAAGCGGCCCATGAAGTCGTCGTGGACCGCCTCGTGCACGAAGATCCGCTGGACGGAGATGCACGTCTGGCCGCTGTACGCGAAGCCGCCCGTGACGATCCGGCGCGCGGCCCAGTCGAGATCCGCGGACTCGTCCACGATCACGCCGGCGTTGCCACCGAGCTCGAGCACGACGCGCTTCTTGCCGGCGCGGGCCTTCATCTTCCAGCCGATCGCGGGCGACCCGGTGAAGGTGAGCACCTTGAACCGGTCATCGCTCACCATCCGGTCGCCGAGCTCGCGGCTCATCGGCAGCACGCTCACCGCGCCGTCCGGCAGACCGGTCTCCGCGATGATCTCCGCCACGCGGAGCATGACGAGCGGATCCTTGGACGGCGGCTTGAGCACGATCGGGTTGCCCGACGCGATCGCCGGCGACAGCTTGTGCGCGGCGAGGTTGAGCGGGAAGTTGAACGGGCTGATGCCCGCGATCGGGCCGATCGGGAAGCGGCGGGTGATGCCGAACCGGTCGCGCGACCCCGCGTTGATGTCGAGCGGGATCGACTCGCCGACCATGCGCTCCGCCTCCTCGGCTCCGAGCCGGAACGTCAGCACTGCACGGTCGACCTCGACGAGGGCGTCGCGGATCGGCTTGCCGGCCTCCTGCGAGATGAGCGCCCCGAGCTCCTCCCGCCGCGCCTTGATGCCGTCGCTGATGAACCGCAGGATCCGGCCGCGCTCGAACGCCGGCAGCTTCCGCGTCTGGTCGAACGCGCGGACGGCGGCCTCGACGGCCTCGTCGTACTGGTCCGCGGTCGCCTGGTACGTGGCGCCGACGGGCTCGCCGGGTCGGGCCGGATTGTCGACGACGAGGACGTCCGGCGAGTCGACCCAGCGGCCGGCGAGGTAGATGGGATGCGGGGTTCCGATGCCGGTCTGGACGACGGTCATGATCTCGGCTCCTGACTCCCCCGGGAGCGGGGGTTGTCCGATCGATGCGATCGTCCGATCGTACCAGCGGCCCCCCGAGAACCCGGTCGTCACGTCCTGCTTGTCTCGCACCCTCGTGACGCCGACAATGCCGTCTCACCCGTCACGAGGAATGAGCGAGCCCGCCAGTGGGACCCGTCCTGCGCCTGTTCCGGTTCCGGTCGGCCGTGCCCGGCTTCGACGCCCAGATCCGCGATGTGCTCGTGCCCGACGTCGTCCGCATTCCGGGCAACCTCGCGGCGTACGCCGGCCGGAACGGCGCGGACGACGACGGCGCGCGGCTGATCGCCACGGTCTGGGCGTCCCACGAGGCGATGGTCGCGGGCGTCGGGGCGGACGTGGACCACGGCGTGTTCCACCCGGAGCTGCTCGCAGGCTCGACCGACCGGGAGCTCCACGGGCTCGCGATCGCGTGCGCGCTCCCTCCGGACCGCTACGCGGAGGCTGGGATCCTGCGTCTCGTCACGGGCCATACCCGGCCGGGTGCCCAGGTCGCGTACGCGGACGCGGTGAGCGCGGGCGCCACCGCGGACCGGGCCGCCGGCATGGGGCCCATCGCGCTGTACCTGGGGATCCAGGCGCCGGACCGCTTCGCGACGCTGTCCCTGTGGGACAGCTGGGCGCACCTCGAGGAGGCGACCGGCGCGGACATCCGGGCGGTCGGCCGGACCCGCCACGAAGACCTGCTCGACCGCTGGGCCGCCGATCACTACGAGGCGATCCCCGGCATCCACGCGCCGGCCATGCTCCCCGCAGGACGCGCGACCGGCACCTGAGCCCGGCGACAACGCTCGCCGGGGCTGCGGATCAGCGAGCGCGACGCCCGATACCGCCGTCCGCCGCGTCCGGCGCGTGGGCGCCAGCGCCATCGACGGCGTGATGCGTTGTTGTCGAACGAGCCGGCGTCCGCACATGCGGCTTTGACGTCGCGCCCGCGATGCTGCACGCATGATGGCTCGCACCGAACGGACGACCCGCGCCCGGTCCCTCGGCGCCGACGGCGACCCTGCGTCGCCGACGCGCGTGCGCGACGGGGCCCTCGGCCTGCCGGTCGGGACCATCCTTGGCACCCAGCACGCCGCTCGGGAGGGCCTGCTGCGCATGCCGCGGGCCGCCGGGCCGTGGCTGGGGCGGCCGAAGCCCGCCCGACGGGTGCAGCGCCAGGGGTTTCCGCCCCGCGGCTGACCGGGCCCCGCCGGACGCGAGCGCAGCACAACCCGGGGACGGACGACAAGTCCCCGCCTAGCGCTTGCCGCCGAAGATGGTGTCGAACACGCCGCGGATGAGCGACTGGCCCATTCGCGACGTCGCGACGCGCCCGGCGGTCCGGATGCCGGTCTCGATCGTCCGCTCGCGCTGTCGCGCGGCGGCCTGCGCCGCCTTCTCCTGGGCCTTGCGCTCGCGCTCCGCCGCCTTCTGCGCGGCCGCGATCTCCTTCGCCTGGCGCTGGACCTCCCGCTCCTGCTGCGCGGGCGTCATCCCGCCGAGGCCCGTCGCCGTCGTCGGCGAGACCTGGTCGCGCATCGTCGCCTGGGCGGCCGCGTCCGCGGCCCCGGCGTGGGCCTGGGCGAGGCGCGCCGTGATGATCTCGTGCGCGCTCTCCTTGTCGATCGTCTGGCCGTACCTCGCCTCGAGCGGCGAGGCGTTGACGACGGCGTGGAGCTCGTCGGCCGTGAGCGGCGCCATCCGCGAGTCGGGCGGGATCAGGCGCGTGGCCGCGAGGGGCGTCGGGACGCCCTTGGGCGACAGGACGGTGACCAGCGCCTCGCCGATGCCCAGGCTCGTGATCGTCTGCTCGACGTCGTAGTGCGTCGTCACCGGGAACGTGCGGGCCGTCTTGCGCAGCGCATCGGCGTCGTCCGGGGTGAACGCGCGCAGCGCGTGCTGGACGCGGTTGCCGAGCTGTGACAGCACCGACGACGGCACGTCCGTCGGCGCCTGGGTGACGAAGTACACGCCGACGCCCTTGGAGCGGATGAGGCGCGCCGTCCGCTCGATCTGCTCGAGGAGCGCGTCCGATGCGTCGTCGAACAGCAGGTGCGCCTCGTCGAAGAAGAACGCGAGCTTGGGCACCGGGAGGTCGCCGACCTCCGGCAGGTGCTGGTAGAGCTGGGCGAGCATCCAGAGGACGAACGTCGAGTACAGCCGTGGCCGGTCCATGACGTCCGCGACCTCGAGGAGGGTCACGACGCCCTTGCCGTCGGGTGTCGTCCGGAGGAGGTCGTCCACGTCGAACTCCGGCTCGCCGAAGAAGACGTCCGCACCCGACTCCTCGATCGTGACGATCGCCCGCAGGATCACCCCGAGCGACGCCGGCCCGATGCCGCCCAGATCCTGCAGGACGGCCTTGCCGTCGTCGGAACCGAGGACCTTGAGGGTCGTCCGGAGGTCGGCGAGGTCGAGCAGCGGCAGGTGCTGGTCGTCGCAGTAGCGGAAGACGAGGGACAGGATCGACGTCTGCGTGTCGTTGAGGTCGAGGACCTTGCCCAGCAGCAGGGGACCGAACGAGCTCACGCTCGCGCGCACGTGGGCGCCCTGGTTGCCCGACAGCGAGAGGACCTCGAGCGGGTGCGCCAGCGGCGTGTATGTCCACTTGAGCGACGCCGACCGGTCGACGACGGGCTTGGCCGCCGGGTCGCCCGGGGCGCCGACGCCGCTGAGGTCGCCCTTGACGTCGACCGCGAACACGGGCACGCCGAACGCGGACAGCTGGCCCGCGAGCAGCTGGAGCGTCTTGGTCTTGCCGGTCCCGGTGGCGCCGGCGATCAGCCCGTGGCGATTGATCCGCGACAGCGGGATGGCCACCCGGACGTCGGTGTCCACTTCGTCGCCCAGGATCGGCGAGCCCAGCACCACGACCGGCTCGTCGAACGTGTAGCCGGCGGCCATCTCGGCGCGGAACGCGTCGTCCATGTGTGCCTCCCTGGGTGGTGGACGGGTTCGACGGGCGCGGCCGCCATCTTCGCACCGTTGGCCCGGTGGCTCAGTCCTCCGGCGCCCTCGGGTAGGTGCCGAGGATCCTGACGACCTCCGTCTCCTTGCTCAGCGCCTCGAGGGCCTCGGCGCACGCCGCGTCGGCGGGGTCGGCGTCGAGGTCGACCCAGAACAGGTACTCCCAGCGCGAGCCGCGCTCGGTCCATGGCCGCGACTCGAGCCGCGACAGGTTGAGGCCCCGGTCCGCGAACGCCGCGAGCGCGCGCACGAGCGACCCGGGCACGTTGCGTACCGCGAACACGAGCGACGTCCGCGGCGGGCCCGCGATCGCGAGCGTGGCGGCGCCCGCGCGCACTGCCGCCTCGCTGTCACGGCGGGCGAGGACCGCGAACCGGGTGTGGTTGTCGGAGCCCGACTGGATGTCGTTCGCGATGACCTCGAGGCCGTAGATCGGCGCGACCCGGGCCGACGCCACGGCGGCGGCCCCGCGCTCGGCGCGCTCGGCGACCTGCCGCGCGGCGCCCGCGGTGTTGTAGGTCGTCTGGACCGTCCACGGCCGGGATCGCAGGAAGGCGTCCGCCTGGGCGAGCGCCGCGGAGATGGAGTAGACCCGCTCGACGGTCTCGAGCCGCTCGCCCGGAAGCCCCAGCAGCGCGAGGCGGACCGGGACCGAGACCTCGCCGACGACCGGCAGGTCGAACTCCCACAGCAGGTCGAGGTTCTCGCGGATGGTGCCCAGCAGCGACGACTCCACGGGCACGACCCCGGCCTCGAGGGTGCCGTCGCTGACGCCCTCGAACACGGCACGGAACGAGGACGACGGCACGGCGACCGGCGTCGCGAAGAACCGCAGCACGGCCTCCTCGGCGAACGCCCCGGGCTCGCCCGTGGAGCCCGCGCGGACCTGGCCGATCACGTCCGCCGACCGCGCGTGACCTGGACCGCGACCGGGATCGCGAGCGACCCATCGGGCCGCCGATAGGCCGCCGCGAGCCGGTCGAACGCCTCGCGGATCCGGGCGCGGACGTCGGGCGGCTGGTGGATGACGAGCGGCGGGATGCGCACGGCCGACTCGAGGATCCCGTCCCACAGCTCGCCGGCCGACGCGACCGGGGCCTGGAACTGGAGGTGCGAGATGCCCACCTCCGCAAACCCGGCCCGGGCGAACAGGTCGCGCAGCTCCTCGTCGGTGCGGAAGTTGGTCGGGCCGGCCGGAAGGCGATCGGGCGCCGGCGCGCCGGCCTCCGCGATGGCGTCGAGGAGGATCCCCAGCAGCCGATTGCGGCGCGGCGCGTCCCAGGTCGAGAGCGCCAGCCACCCGCCCGGCCGGAGCACGCGGCGCGCCTCCGCGAGCGCCGCCTCGGGACGGCCGACGTGGTTGAACACGAAGTTGCCGACGACCGCGTCGACCGTCGCGGGCCCGACCGGGATCGCCTCGAACGAGCCGATCCGGAACGGGATCGACGGGTGAGCGGTCGCCGCACGGCGGACCATCGACGGGGCGACGTCCATGCCGACGGTATCCGCGCCGAGATCCGCGGCCGCCGCGGCGAGGTCGCCCGGCCCGGACCCCACGTCGAGCACCTGGCGGCCCGGCCCGACGCCCGCCGCGGCCAGCACCGTCCCGCCGACCCGCTGGGTCATCGGGGACAGGAACCCGTACGACCCCGCGCGCGCCTCCCAGCCGGCGGCCTCGAACCGGTTGAAGGCGTCGGCGTCGATGACCGGGGCGCCGCCCTCCGCGCCGCCGGCGTCGTCCGCTACCGGTTGAACCACTCGGTGGTGTCGATGGGCTGCGCCTCGTCGTCGAACTGCGTGCCGGACGACGCCGCGCCGTGTCCCGGCAGGTGCGACGGCCGGTGGGCCGATCCCGCCTCCTCGGCGGCGCCAGCCCAGGCGTCCGTCGCGAGCATGCCGTTGATCGCGGACACGTATGCCTCCACCGAGGCCGCCAGCGTGTTGACGGACGACGCGTCGGCATCGAACAGGCCCTCGCCGCGGCCGCCGGTCGCGTCTGCCGGAGGCGCGACGCGGACCGTCACGCGGCCCTCCGCGTCGGGCCCGTTGCCCAGGGCGTGGACGTCGTAGGCGAGCAGCCGCGGGCTGCCCCCCAGGACGGAGCCGAGCGCCTCGTCCACCGCGCGGAACAGCGCATCGACCGCCCCCGTGCCGTCGGCGGACGCCTTCCAGTCGTGGGAGCCGGCGTGCAGGACGACGGCCGCCCGGCTGACCGCGTTGGACCCCGACGTGACCGTCCAGCGATCGAGACGGATCGGGTCGCCGCTCACGACGCCGCCTCCGCGGCCGCGAGCGCGTCGCCGCCCTCGCCGCTGCCGTTGCTGCGGGCGAAATGGCGCTCGCCGCGCCGCTGGACCTCCGCGCCCGACTTCCAGATCGCGTACTCGAGCGAGTCCGCGAGCGCCTGCGCGGACGCCGCGATGATGTTCGTGTCGCTGCCCATCGTGCTCCAGGTGTCCGAGCCGTGCTGTGTGTCGATGATGACGCGGGTGCGCGCCGCCGTGGCGGTCGCGCCGTCGAGGATGCGCACCTTGTAGTCGACGAGGTGGACGCCGTCGAGCACCGGGTAGAACGCGCCGAGCGCCTTGCGCAGCGCCCCGTCGAGCGCGTTGACCGGGCCGTTCCCGTCCGCGGCGGTGTGGAGGACCTCGCCGGCGACCTCGACCTTGACGGTCGCCTCGGCGAGGAGCTCGCGCCCGGCGCGCTGCTCGACGAGACACGTGTAGTCCACGATCCGGAACGGCGGCGCGTAGCCGGGCGTGTTGCGCCGGATGAGCAGCTCGAACGACGCCTCGGCGCCCTCGAAGGCGAGGCCCTCGTGCTCGAGCTGCTTGATCAGCCTGGAGAGCTCCCGCGGGTCGAGCACGCCCTCGAGCTCGTGGCCCAGCTGGCGCGCGCGGATCGCGGTGTTCGCCCGGCCGCCGAGCTCCGACACCACCAGCCGGCCGACGTTGCCGACCGCCGTCGGGTCGACGTGCTGGTAGCTTCGCTCGACCTTCGCCACCGCCGCCCCGTGCACGCCGCCCTTGTGCGCGAACGCCGACTTGCCCACGTACGGTTGGTAGTCGTTGGGCGTCTGGTTCGCGATCTCCGCCACGGACCTCGAGAGCTCCGTCAGCGCACCGAGATCGCCACCGCCCGGCGGGGTGAGCCCGAGCTCGGTCTTGAGCGCGAGGTTCGCGAGGATCGAGACCATGTTCGCGTTGCCGCACCGCTCGCCGTAGCCGTTGATCGTGGCCTGGACATGGCGCACGCCCGCCTGGACGGCGGCGACCGAGTTCGCGACCGCGAGCTCCGCGTCGTTGTGGGTGTGGATGCCCCACGTCACGGCGGGCGCCGCGGCATCGCGCTCGAGCGTGGCGCGGACGTCGGCGAGGATCCGGAGCAGGTCGTCGGTCAGCGTCCCGCCGTTCGTGTCGCACAGCACGAGCGTCCCGGCGCCGGCCTCGCGGGCGGCGCGAAGCGTCGAGAGCGCGTAGTCGCGGTCGGCGCGGTAACCGTCGAAGAAGTGCTCGGCGTCGTAGACCGCCTCCCGGCCACGCTCGACGATGAACCGGACGGAGTCAGCGACCATGTCGAGGTTCTGCTGCGGCGTGGCGCCCAGCACCTCGGTCACGTGGAGCAGCCAGCTCTTGCCGAAGATCGTGACGACGGGCGTCTCCGCGGCGACGAGCTCGCGAAGGTTGGGGTCGGCGTCCGCGGCGTGGTCCTTGTGCCGCGTCGACCCGAACGCCGCCAGCCGGGCCGTCTGCCAGCGCTGCTTGCGGGCGGCGGCGAAGAACTCGACGTCCTTGGGGTTCGAGCCCGGCCAACCGCCCTCGATGAACGGGAAGCCGTACTCGTCGAGCATCCGTGCGACGCGCAGCTTGTCGGCCAGCGAGAGCGTGATGTTCTCGCCCTGCGTGCCGTCGCGGAGGGTCGTGTCGTAGAGGATGACGGGCTGATCGGTCATGGTTGCCATTGTCCTTCGAGCGCGGGGTGGTCCAGCGCTGGACCCGATACGCGTCGGGCCACAAACAGGACCGGTGGGATGCAGCGACTCGGCTCGGCCGGCCACCCGCCACGAGGCGGGCACCGGCCGTCAAATCGCGATCCGGTCCGCCACCACCCTGGCCATCTCCTTCGTGCCGACGACGCTGACGGCCGCCTCGTCGCGGTTCGTCGCCGAGAGCAGGTCACGCGTCCGGTAGCCGTCGTCGAGCGCCGCCGTGACGGCCGCCTCGACCGCCGCGGCCGCCTCGTGCTGCCCGAGCGACCAGCGCAGCAGCATCGCCGCCGACAGGATCGTCCCGAGCGGGTTCGCCACGTCCTGGCCGGCGATGTCCGGCGCGGAGCCGTGGATCGGCTCGTACAGGCCGTGCCGCCCGTGCGCGGTCTCGGTCGTGCCGAGCGAGGCCGAGGGCAGCATCCCGAGCGATCCCGCGATCACCGCCGCCTCGTCGGACAGGATGTCGCCGAACAGGTTCTCGGTGACGAGGACGTCGAACCCCGCGGGCCACCGCGCGAGGACCATGGCCGCGGAGTCGACCAGCCGGTGGTCGAGCACGACGTCCGGGTAGTCCGCGTGGATCTCCTCGGTCACCTTGCGCCAGAGCCGCGAGGTCGACATCACGTTGGCCTTGTCGACCTGGGTCACCTTCTTCCGCCGAGTCCGCGCCAGGTCGAACGCGAGCGTGACGATCCGCCGGATCTCGGCCTCCGTGTACCGCAGCGTGTCGACGGCGGCGCGTGACCCGTCTGCGGCGGCCTCGGGGCCGGACGGCTTGCCGAAGTAGATCCCGGAGGTCAGCTCTCGGACGATCAGGCAGTCGACGCCGTCGAGGAGCTCGGGCTTGAGCGGCGAGGCGTCGATCAGCTGCGGAAACACGGTGATCGGCCGGAGGTTTGCGAACAGCCCGAGGCCGCCGCGGAGCGCGAACAGGGCCTGCTCCGGCCGCACGCTCGCGTCGGGGTCGTCCCACTTCGGCCCGCCGACCGCGCCGAGCAGCACGGCGTCGGTGGACCGGCACGTCTCGACGTCCTCGGGCCGGCACGCGGTCCCGTATGCGTCGATCGCGGCGCCGCCGACGACGAGCTCCTGCCATTCGAAGTCGAACCCGAACCGCCGTCCCGTGGCCTCGAGGACCGACACCGCCCCCGCGACCACCTCCGGCCCGACGCCGTCACCCGGGATCAATGCAATTCGGTACGTCATCGGTTCACCAGCGTGCGGGTCGGCGATCCGAGCGACGGCCCGGCACGTCGGCCTCCGACGGCCGAGGTGAAGCGCCGCGGGCCCTCGGCCGGAGGCTTCAAGGGAGCTCCTCGGCGAGCCGTCGGCCCACGAACGCGACCTCGACGCCGTTGATCTCGGCGCCGTGGAGCTTGTTGATCGCGACGAGGTACGCCTCGAGCGAGGCCTCGATGATGTTCGTGCTCAACCCGTGGCCCGTCACGACGAGCGCCCCCGGGCCCTCGTCGGACGAGCGCCGCGCGCGAACCAGGACCTGGCCCTGTGCGTCCTCGCCCTCCGACACGGCCTTGATCTCGTACTCGGTGAGCACCGGGCTCCAGTGAAGGACGGGCTTGATCGCCTCGTCGACGGCCTTGAACAGCGCGTTGACGGGGCCGTTGCCGGTCGAGTCCGCCGCGCGCGCCTCGCCGACGCACACCACGGACACGGAACCCAGTGAGTGCCCGCCGGACGAGGAGCTGATCGACCAGCCGAGGAGCTCGATCGACCGCGGAACGTCGGCCTTGCGCACCTCCACGAGGGCGATCAGGTCCGCGTCCGTGACCTCCTTCTTCGTGTCCGCGAGGGCGATCGCCGCGCGGTACACCGCGTCGAGCTGCTCGCCGTCGACGTCGTGGCCGAGCTCCCGGAGCTTGCCCTGGAGCCCGCGCCGCCCAGACAGCTTGCCGATCGACAGCGTGCTGCCCGACAGCCCGACCGACTGCGGCGTCATGATCTCGTACGTGAGCGGGTTCTTCAGGTACCCGTCCTGGTGGATCCCGGACTCGTGCGCGAACGCGTTGCCGCCGACGATCGCCTTGTTCGGCTGGATCGCGAAACCGGTCAGGTAGCTCACCAGCCGCGAGGCCGCGGTGATCTGCTCCGTCTGCACCGCCGACGCCAGGTCGGGGAACTGGTTGGGCCGCGTGCGGAGCGCCATCACCACCTCCTCGAGCGAGGCGTTCCCCGCGCGCTCGCCGAGGCCGTTGATCGTCACCTCGACCTGGCGGGCGCCTGCCTGCACGGCGGCCAGCGTGTTCGCGGTCGCGAGGCCGAGGTCGTTGTGGCAGTGGACGCTGATCACGGCCTCATCGCCGATCCGGTCCTTGACCCGGCCGACGAGCGCGCCGAACTCGGACGGGATCGCGTAACCCACGGTGTCCGGGATGTTGAGCGTCGACGCGCCGGCCTCGGTGACCGCCTCGTACACGTCGAGCAGGAACGCGTCCTCGGTGCGCGACGCGTCCTCCGCGGAGAACTCGATCTCGGCGTCGCGGCCGAGCGTCTCGCGCGCCCACTTGACCCAGCGGACCGCCTCGCGGCGCGCCTCGTCGCGGTCGATCCGCAGCTTGTGCTTGAGGTGGATGTCGCTGGTCGCGATGAACAGGTGGAGGTGCGGCCGCTCGGCGACGCCGATGGCCTCGACGGCCCGCTGCGGGTCGCCGTCCCGGCACCGGGCGAGCGCCGCGACCGCGATCCCGCCCCTCGTCTCCTGGGCAATCCGCCGGACCGCCTCGAAGTCGCCGGGCGACGCGGCCGGGAAGCCGGCCTCGATCACGTCGACGTTGAGCCGGGCGAGCTGGCGGGCGACCTCCAGCTTCTCCGCTGCGGTCAGGCCCGCGCCCGGCGCCTGCTCCCCGTCGCGCAGTGTGGTGTCGAACACCCGGATCGATCCGGCCGGCACGCCGCCGCCGAAGCGGGGCGCGATCGCCTCGAACGTCATGCCTTCGCCTCCGCGGGTACCGCGCTCGCCACCGCCTGCGCCTGCCCGGCCTCGACCACGACGGGCTTGAGGAACGGCATCTTCGCGCGGAGGTCGGCGCCGACCTGCTCGATCTGGTGGTTCCGGTCGCGTGCGCGGAGCTCCTGGAACTCCTCGCCGCCCGCGTCCTGGACGGCGATCCAGCGGCTCGCGAAGGCGCCCGACTGGATGTCGGCGAGGACGTCCTTCATCGCCGCCTTGGCGCCCTCGGTCACGCGCGGGCCGGAGACGTAGTCGCCGAACTCGGCGGTGTCGCTCACCGAGAAGCGCATGAAGTTCAGGCCGCCGCGGTACATGAGGTCCACGATCAGCTTGAGCTCGTGCATCGTCTCGAAGTACGCGAGCTCGGGCTGGTAGCCGGCCTCGACGAGCGTCTCGAACGCCGCCTTCACGAGCGCCGACACGCCGCCGCACAGCAGCGCCTGCTCGCCGAACAGGTCGGTCTCGGTCTCCTCCTTGAAGGTCGTCTCGAGGACCCCGGCCCGGGTCGAGCCGATGCCGCGCGCGTAGGCGAGCGTCCGGGCGCGGCCCGTCCCCGAGGGATCCTGGTCGACGGCGAACAGCGCTGGCACCCCGCCGCCCTGCTCGTACACGCTGCGCAGCAGGTGCCCGGGGCCCTTGGGCGCGACCATGCCGACGTCGATCCCGGCCGGCGGCTCGATCCGGGCGAACCGGATGTTGAAGCCGTGCGCGAACATCAGGAGCTGCCCCTCGCGGAGGTTGGGCTCGATCTCGGCGTCGTAGACGGACTTCTGCACCGTGTCCGGGACGGCGATCATGATCACATCGGCCGCCTTGACGGCATCCGCGACGTCCTCGACCCGGAGCCCTGCCGCCTCGGCGAGGGCCCGGCTCTTGGACCCCGGGGCGAGCCCGACGACGACGTCCACGCCGCTGTCTCGAAGGTTGAGCGCGTGCGCGTGGCCCTGCGAGCCGTAGCCGATCACGGCGACCGTCTGGCCGTCCAGCGCCGAGGCGTCGGCATCCGCGTCGTAGTACATCTTCGCTGTCATCGGGCCGGCCCCTCCCACTTCAGTGCTTCTTCGATGGAGCCGGCACCACGGAGCATGACGACCGCGCCGGTCCGCACCAGCTCCTTGATCCCGTAGGCGCGCAGGAGCGCCACGAGCGCGTCGATCTCGGACTCGGTGCCCGTCGCCTCGACGATCACGGACTCGGGCGCGATGTCCACGACCCGGCCCTTGTAGAGCTCGACGACCTTGATGATCTCCGCCCGGTTCTGGTCGGTCGCGCGGACCTTGACGAACACGAGCTCGTGCTCGACCACCTGGTCGGTCGCGCCGACGTCCTGCACCTTGAGCACGTCGACGAGCTTGTACAGCTGCTTGGCCGCCTGCTCGACCCGCACCGCGTCGCCGTGGAGCGTGATCGTCATGCGGCTCACCTGCTCGCGGTCCGTCCGGGAGACGGCCAGCGAGTCGATGTTGAAGTTCCGCGCCCGCATCAGGCTCGCGACGCGGTTGAGGACGCCCGGCCGGTCGAGGACGAGCACGACGAGCACGTGCCGCTGGCCCTCGCCGCTGCCCGGGAGGTCGCGGGCCGGGGGCGGCGCGGCGTGGGCCGCGGGCGCCGGTTCCGTGGACGGGTCGGCGGTCATTCCTCGGGCCCCCAGGTCTCGATGAGGTCCGACAGGCCCTTGCCCGCGGGCATCATCGGCAGGACGTTCTGCTCCTCGGCGATCTCGAACCAGATCAGCGCCGGGCCGTCGACGGCCTGCGCGGCACGGATCGTCGCGTCGACCTCGTCGGTCGTCGTCGCCTTGAACGCGGGGATCCCGTAGGCCTCCGCGAGCTTCAGGAAGTCCGGGCCGGGCAGGTGCGAGGAGTGGTAGTTGCCCGCGTAGATGATCTCCTGCCACTGGCGGATCATCCCGAGCTTCTTGTTGTCGAGGAGCGCGATCTTCACCGGGATGCGGTCCACGGCGAGCGTCATCAGCTCCTGGCTCGTCATCTGGAAGCCGCCGTCGCCGGCGATCGCCCACGTCTCGGCCTCCGGGTTCCCGAGCGCGGCGCCCATCGCCGCGGGGAGCGCGAAGCCCATCGTCCCGAGGCCGCCCGAGCTCACGTGGCTGTTCGGCCGCCGGAAGCCGGCGTACCGGGCGACCCACATCTGGTTCTGGCCGACGTCGGCGACCATCGTCGCCTGGTGGCTCGTGAGCTCGCCGATCCGGCCGATCACGTAGTCGGCCGACAGCAGCCCGTCGCGCCACGCGCCCGAGCCATGCCACGAGCTCCCCTCGGACTCGCGGCGCCACTCGGCGAGCTGCTCGAAGTACGGCTGGCGGGTCGCCGGATCCACCTCGTGCGCGAGGCGGGCCAGCCCCTCGAGCACGCGCTTCGCGTCGCCGACGATGGGCACCTCGACCGCCACGTTCTTGCCGATCTCCGCCGGGTCGACATCGGCGTGGATGATCCGCGCGTACGGCGCGTAGGTCCGGACGGATCCGGTCACCCGGTCGTCGAAGCGCATCCCGATGGCGATCAGCAGGTCGGCGGACTGGATCGCCCGGTTGACGTGCTTCCAGCCGTGCATCCCCATGTAGCCGTAGGCCAGCGGGTGCGTCTCGTCGATCGCACCGATGCCCAGCAGCGTCCACGCGACCGGGATCTGCGTCTTCTCCGCGAACGCCTGGAGCTCGTCCCACGCCTCGGCGATGAGGACGCCGTGGCCGGCGAGGATCAGCGGGCGCTTCGCCTGCTCGATCTCGCGCGCGGCCATCTTGAGCTGCTTCGGGTGGCCCTCCACGGTAGGCCGGAACCCCGGCAGCCCGGCGATGACCTCCTCGAGGGTCGGGTGCTCCGCGGCGGTCTCCTGCTGGAGCGCGTCCTTGGTGAAGTCGACGTGGACGGGTCCCGGGCGACCGGTCTTCGCGAGGTAGAAGGCCTCGGCGACGACGCGCGGGATCTCGTCGGCGTCGCGCACGAGGTAGTTGTGCTTCGTCATCGGCAGGGTGATGCCGGTGATATCGATCTCCTGGAAGGCGTCCTTGCCGATGAGCGCCGCCGGGACGTTGCCGGTGAGGGCGACCATCGGCACCGAGTCCAGCTGCGCGGTCCCGATCGCGGTCACGAGGTTCGTGGCGCCGGGTCCGCTCGTCCCCATGCACACCCCGACCTTGCCGGAGGCGCGGGCGTAGCCGTCCGCCGCGTGCCCGCCGCCCTGCTCGTGACGGACGAGCACGTGCCGGATCTCGGGGTAGTCGCCGAGGATGTCGTAGATCGGCAGGATGACGCCGCCGGGATAGCTGAAGAGCGTGTCGGCGCCCTGGAGCATGAGCGCCTCCATCAGCGCGTCGGCGCCGATCCGGGTCCGCTTGATCCGCTGGCGCGGCCCCTCGTGGAGCATCTCCCGCCGCGCCTGCTCGACCGCGGCCGCCGACGCGGACCCGTCCGCCGGCACGTGACTCCGGCGCTCGGGCCGCGTGGCGGCCGTCGCATCTGGCGCGGTCTGCACGGCGCCCGGCGCGGCTGCCGGCTCGCCCTTGGTGATCGTCATGTCGCCCTCAGGTCCCTCCGCCCGACGGTCGTGAAGCCGCCGGACATGTAAAAACCCTCGCCTCCCGGCGAGGGTCCCTTCGGTTCTCGGTGTCTGGCGCCTCAGCGGCGTCCGTCCCTCCGCGTCCCTCCGTTCTCCCGCCGGGAGCCGGTAATAAGGAGGAGCCCAAGGCTCTCGAGGCCGGCAAGGAGCGAGCGAAGAAGATCGAGGGGAAATACGGGCTGGGCATCCAGGTCGCGGAGCGGCACGTTCACGCGGCGGCCATCGGCGCGGACGACGACGGCGACGCGGCTTCGATTCCGATCCTGGAACAGATCCAAGCGACCCTGGCTCCAACTCGTCCCGTTCGGCGACGGGTCCGCGGAGTGTAGCCGTTGCTCGCGCAAGGGCGCAACCACCCGGACCACAACGTTCTGCCCACCGGCGTTGCGACCGCGCTGCACGTCCCAGTCGCGACATGACAGGGTTCTGCGTGGGCCGCCCCCGGCGGCCGGCGCCACGGTGCGGCGGGTCCCAGGCACCCCGAAACCGGCGCTCCACCTCTCGTGGCGGGTGCGTGGCACCCCGAATTCGGCCTCACGACGCCGCCGACACATCGAGATCGGGTGCCCGGCACCCGGGACGGCACGTCGACGCCGCGGATCGGGGTGCGGCGCACCCTCGCGGAGCGGCTGCGCGTGGTCACCCGAGGGCTCGTCGACGATGCCGGCCGGCGACGCAGCGTTCCGTCGCGATCCGGGTGGAGCACCACCGGCAACTCGCAGATAAGCGACGAAGCGTTGAATGTCGCCATGTCGACCGACCGTTTCGATGCCGCGATCGCCCGTGCGATGCGCCGCCGCCACGCGTCCCTGGTTGGCGACCTGATCCGGCTCCGGGAGGATGCGGGCGTCACGCGGTCGGCGCTCGCTCGTGCAGCGGGCGTGGACCGCCGCCACCTCGATCGGATCGAGAACGGAACGGATCGGGCGTCGCTCGAGGCGTACCAGCGCCTGGCCACGGCTCTGGGCGCCGATCTCAGCACCCGGCTGTACCCGAACACCGGACCCGCCCTGCGCGACCGACATCAGGCCCGCATCCTCGAGACGCTGCTCGAGGCCGCGCACCCCCGCTGGCAGCCGTTCACCGAGGTCGCGGTTCGCCGACCGTCGCGTGGCTGGATCGATGTCCTGCTGTACGACGCCCGGGGCCGGGTCGCGCTCGCGACGGAGATCGAGTCCGAGCTGCGGCGACTGGAGCAGCAGCTGCGGTGGGCAGCCGAGAAGGCGGCAGCGCTGCCGAGCTGGGAAGGCTGGTCGCAGCTCGGCGAAGCGCCGCTCGTCTCGCGGCTGCTGGTCGTCCGGCGAACTCGCGCCACCCGGGCGGTCGCGACGGCGATGCAGCGGCAGCTTCTCGCGGCGTACCCGGCCCATCCGGACGACGCGCTCGCGGCGCTTGCGGGATCCGGACCATGGCCGGGGCCCGCGATGGTCTGGGCGGTGATCTCCGGCGGCGCGACGCGGCTTGCCGGCTCGCGCTGAAGCGGCTGCTACCCTTGACCGCCCCGCCACGCAGCAGAGCCGATCGCGTCATGAGCCAGCCGCGCACCCTCGTCGACAAGATCTGGGACGAGCATGTCGTCACCGAGGATCCGGGCGCGCCTGCGGTCCTCGCCGTCGACCTCCATCTCGTCCACGAGGTGACGTCGCCCCAGGCGTTCACGGGGCTGCGGAACCGCGGCCTCGCCGTGCGTCGCCCGGACAAGACCGTCGCGACGGCCGATCACTCGACGCCGACCACGCCCTGGGACCACGACGCGCCACCGCAGCGCCGCGGGATCCGCAGCCTCCCCATGGTCGACAACCAGGCCGTGGCACAGATCGAGCAGCTCGAGACGAACTGCCGCGACTTCGGCATCCCGATCCATGCCTTCGGCAGCGACACCCAGGGCATCGTCCACGTCATCGGCCCGGAGCTCGGGCTCACGCAACCGGGGATGACGATCGTGTGCGGCGACTCGCACACCGCGACGCACGGCGCGTTCGGGGCGCTCGCGTTCGGGATCGGGACGAGCGAGGTCGAGATGGTCCTCGCGACCCAGACGCTCCTCCAGCGACGGCCGAGAACCTACGAGGTCCGCGTCGACGGCCGGCTCAGCGCCGGGGTGAGCGCGAAGGACATCATCCTCGCGCTGATTGCGAGGATCGGGATCGGCGGCGGTACCGGGCACGTGTTCGAGTACCGGGGCGAGGCGATCCGCGCGCTCAACATGGAGCAGCGGATGACGATCTGCAACATGAGCATCGAGGGCGGCGCCCGCGCGGGCCTCGTCGCCCCCGACGACACGACGTTCGAGTACGTCCACGGCCGGCGCCATGCCCCGCAGGGCGCCGCCTGGGACGAGGCCGTCGCCCGCTGGCGCGAGCTCCCCACCGACGACGGCGCCGCCTTCGACCGGTCCATCGTCATCGACGCCGACGCGCTCGAGCCCATGGTCACCTACGGCAACAACCCCGGCATGGGCATCCCCGTCACGGCGCGCGTTCCCCGTCCCGAGGACGCGGACGACGCCGGCGCCCGCCGCGGCCTGGAGCGTGCGCTCGAGTACATGGGGCTCGAGCCCGGCGTGCCGATCGCGGGGCACCCGGTCGACGTCGTGTTCATCGGCAGCTGCACGAACAGCCGGATCAGCGACCTGCGGCTGGCGGCGAGCGTCCTGAAGGACCGCCACGTCAATGCCGGCACCCGCGTGATGATCGTGCCGGGCTCGCAGCAGGTGAAGGCGCAGGCGGAGCGCGAAGGCCTGCACGAGGTCTTCCGGGCGGCGGGCGCGGAATGGCGTGAGGCCGGCTGCTCGATGTGCATCGCGATGAACGGCGATCAGCTGAGCCCCGGCCAGTACGCCGTGAGCACGAGCAACCGCAACTTCGAAGGGCGCCAGGGCAAGGGCGGCCGGACGTTCCTCGCGAGCCCGCTCACGGCCGCGGCGTCGGCGATCGAGGGCCGGGTGACGGACCCGCGAACGCTGCCGGGCGTCGAGCGCCTCGTGACCGTCGGCGGGGGGTACTGACCGATGCCGGAGGCGTTCCGTGCATTCTCGAGCAAGGTGATCCCGCTGCCGGCCGAGAACGTCGACACCGACCAGGTCGTGCCCGCGCGCTACCTCAAGGTCACGGACAAGGAGGGCCTCGCCGACGCCCTGTTCCGCGACTGGCGGTTCGAGGAGGACGGCTCGCTCAAGGAGCCCCGCTTCATCCTCGACACCCCCGCGGCCCAGGGCCGCAGGATCCTCCTCGTCGGCGACAACTTCGGAACGGGCAGCTCACGCGAGCACGCGCCGTGGGCGCTCCGCGCGTGGGGGATCGAGGCCATCCTGTCGACCTCGTTCGCCGACATCTTCCGCAACAACTCGCTCAAGAACGGGGTGCTGCCGATCGTCGTCGACCCGGACACGCATCGGCGCCTGTTCGATCTTCTCGAGCACGACCCCGACGCCGAGCTCCGTGTGGACCTCGCCGAGCAGGGCATCCTCCTGCCGGACGGCAGCACGATCGACTTCGACATCGATCCGTTCAGCAAGATGATGCTGATGGCGGGCACCGACGAGATCGGCTACGTCCTCGGCAAGGCGCCGGACATCGCGGCGTGGGAGGCTGCGCACCCGCCGCGCGTCGACACCCGGATCGGGACGCCGCTCGCCGTCGAGGCCTAGACCGCCGGCGCACTCCGCGGCAGCCCGCGCGCACCTCCTCGATACTCCCGGCGTGAACCCGTTCGATGCGCTCGCCCTGGTCGTGCTCGTCCTGGCGGTGCTCGCGGGGATGCGCACGGGGGCGCTCCCGCAGATCGGCGGGATCGGTGGGGCGGTGATCGGCCTCCTGGTGACGCTCAACCTCGCACCATGGCTCGTGAGCCTCACCGGCGACCTCGAGCCGCTGCTCCGCGCGATCCTCGTGATCGGCGCGCTGCTCGCCGCCGTCCTCGTCGGCGAGACGATCGGCTCGGCGCTCGGCCGCGTCCTCGCCGAGCGCCTCGGGACGGGCGTGCTGTCGGGCATGGACCGCGTGGCGGGCGCGGTGCTCGGCGCCGCGCAGGCCGTGCTGATCGTGTGGCTCGCGGGCGGGCTGCTCGCGGTCGGCCCGTTCCCCAGGCTCGCGCAGGCGGCGTCACAGTCCACGGCCGTCCGCACGGTGGACAGCTACCTCCCGCCGCCGACCGAGGTGATCCAGCAGATTGCCGTCGTCCTCGACGACTCCGGCCTCCCGGACGTCTTCGTCGGCCTCGAGCCGATCCCCCAGGCGCCCGTCGACACGCCGACCGACCCGCAGGCGCAGCGCATCGCGCGCGACGCGATCCCGGCGACGTTCCGCGTGACGACCCGGGCCTGCGACACGCAGGTCAACGGCACCGCGTTCCTCGTCGCGCCCGGCTACCTCGTCACGAATGCGCACGTCGTGGCCGGTGCTTCCACGATCCGGGTCGGCGCCGGCGCGGACGCACGCGACGCCCAGGCGGTCCTGTTCGACCCGACGGTCGACCTCGCGGTCCTCAGCGTCCCGAGCCTCCAGGGCCCGGTCCTGCGCTTCGCGGGCAGCAAGCCCGAGCGCGGGACCGTCGGCGCAGCGCTCGGCTATACCGGCGGCGGCCCGCTCCAGGTGCTGCCCGCCGCGGTAGCGGGGTCGTACCCGGCGACCGGCCGCGACATCTACGGCGAGGACCGCATCACGCGCGACATCCTCGAGCTGCGGGCGGAGGTCGAGCCCGGCGACTCGGGCGGCCCGCTGATCCTCCAGGACGGGACGGTGGGCGGCCTCGTGTTCGCGGAGTCGAGGACGGACCCGGAGGTCGGCTACGCGCTCACGCCGGGCGCGGTCGCGGAAAGGATCGCACCGGCCATCGGCAGCCGCGGCGGCGTGGACCTCGGCCGGTGCATCCGGTGACGCCCGGCCGCTAGCATTCGCCGGGTGACGCCGACGACCGATCCCGACGCCCTGGACCAGCTCGCTGCCGACTTCTGGGATACGGCGATGGAGCTGAACCCGCTGTTTGCCACGTCCCTCGGCGACCATCGGTTCGATGCATCCGTCGGACCCGTCGCCGACCAGGACGTCGCCGCCGGCCGCGCCCGGCTTGCCGCACTGCTCGACCGACTCGAAGCCCTGGGCGAGCCGCTTGAGGGCGAGTCGCGGATCACCGCGTCGGAGCTGGGCGAGACGATTCGGAACGAGCTCGCGGCGATCGACACGGGCATGCACCGCTGGAGCGTCGACCCGTCCGAGGGCATCCCGACGGGCTACCTCAACGTCCCCTCCTACCAGGCGCTCCGCTCGCCCGCGGACGGCGACGCGATGGTCGCGCGCTGGCACGCGATGGCGGGCGCCGCGCGCGCCTACGCCGCGAACCTCCGCGAGAGCCTCGCGGAGGGGCTCGTCGCGTGCGACGCACCCGTGGCGCGCGTCGTCGACATCCTCGACGGCGTCCTCGCGGTGCCGGACGAGCAGTGGCCGCTCCTCGCGCCGCTCCAGGCACTCGACGAGGCCGACGGCTGGTCGGCCGCCGACCGGGAGCGGTTCGCCGCGGGCCTGCGGACGGCCGTTGCCGGCGACGTTCGACCGGCCTTCTTGGCGCTCCGTGACACGCTCGTCGGCCAGGTCCTGCCCAACGCACGGCCGGCCGACCGACCGGGCATCGGCCATCTCCCCGGCGGCGACGCGGCCTACCGCGCGGCGATCCGCCTCCATACGTCGCTCGACCTCGAGCCCGCCGACGTCCATGCGCTCGGCCTCGCCGAGATCGACCGGATCGACGGCGAGCTGCTGGCGCTCACGAGGCGCGCCCTCGGGACGCGCACGCTCGCGGACGGAATCGCGAGGCTGCGCGACGACCCGGCCCTCCGCTTCGGCACCGAGGACGAGGTCTACGACTTCGCCGTCGACGCGCTCGCCCGGGCCAACGACGCGGTCCCGGGGTGGTTCGGCCGGCTGCCGAAGGCGCCGTGCGTCGTCGAGCGGATGGCGCAGCACGAGGCGGAGCATTCGACGATCGCCTACTACCGGCAGCCCGCGATGGACGGCTCCCGGCCGGGCCAGTACTACGTCAACACGTCGGCGCCCGACACGCGGCCGCGCTACGAGGCGGCGGTCCTCGCCTTCCACGAGTCGGTGCCCGGGCACCACCTGCAGATCGCGATCGGGCAGGAGCTCGACGGCCTCCCGAGCTTCCGGCGGAATCTCGGCACGACGGCGTTCGTCGAGGGCTGGGGCCTGTACACCGAGCGCCTCGCGGACGAGATGAACCTCTACGCGACCGACCTCGACCGGATCGGCGTCCTGTCGTTCGACGCGTGGCGCGCGTCGCGGCTCGTCGTCGACACCGGGATGCACGCGCTCGGCTGGACCCGGGACCGCGCCGTGTCGTTCATGCTCGAGCACACCGCGCTCGCGCCCAACAACATCGACAACGAGGTCGACCGCTACATCTCGTGGCCGGGCCAGGCGCTCGCCTACAAGGTCGGCCAGCTGGAGATCCTCCGGCTGCGCGACGAGGCGCGGGCGACGCTCGGGAGGGCGTTCGACGTCCGGGCCTTCCACGACGCGGTCCTGGGCAACGGGGCACTCGCCCTGCCGACGCTGCGCTCGGTCGTGGAAGCCTGGGTCGCGAGCGCGGGAGCGACGACCACCTGAACGACGCGGGGAGAGGCTCGCCGCTCGCGGACGCCGCACGCACGCTGGGCGCCGTGCTGCGGAGCCGCGCGATCCGCAACCTCGAGCTCGCGTGGACCCTGGGGATCGGAGCGGACTGGGCCATCCTCGTCGTCGCGCTGCTGGTCGCGTACGACGCCGGTGGTCCAGTGCTCGTCGGGCTCGTGCCGCTGATCCGCATGGCGCCGGGCATGGCGATGAACGTGCTCGTCGATCCGGGACGCTTCGCTCGCCCCGAGCGCCTCCTGTTCGCCGTCAACATCGCGCGCGTGTTCGCCTGTGCGCTCATCGTCGCGGCGATCACGGTCGGCATCACCCCGCTCGTGTTCGTGGGCGTCGCCCTCGAGGCGGGCGTCTCGGCGCTCGTGCGGCCCACGATGATGGCGATCCTGCCGGCCGTCGCGCGAACGCCCGACGAGCTCGTGTCGTCGAACGTCGCGAACGCCCTGGGTGAGGCCGCGGGGACCTTCGTCGGCCCGCTCGTCGCGGGGCTGGCGATCGCGCGCTCCGGTCCCGCGCCCGCCGCCGGGATCGCCGCCGCCGTGTTCCTGATCGCGGCCGTCGCCATCCTCCGCGTGCAGGTCGCCGATGCGGCTCGCCCGACGCAGACCGAGCGCCCGCGCGGCATCCCGATCCGTGACGGCCTGCGCGTCCTGTGGGCCCACCGCCAGGCGTTCACGGTGACCGGATCGCTGTGGGCCCAGGTGGCGGTCCGCGGCGCACTGACCACCTACCTCGCGATCCTGAGCGTGGAGGTCCTGGGGACCGGGGACGCTGGCGTCGGCCTGCTGGGCGCGGCCATCGGCCTCGGCGGTCTCGTCGGCGCGTTCGTCGCGCTGGCCGCCGGCGCCCGACGCGGGCTCGCGCCCCTCCACTTCGCGGCGCTGTGCATGTGGGGCCTGCCGATCGTGATCATCGGCATCGTGCCCGTGCCCGCGGTCGCCCTGCTGGCGCTGGGCGTCGTCGGCATCGGCAACGCCCTCATCGACGTCGCGGCGTACACCCTCCTCCAGCGGGGCATCCCCAACCGTTCGCGGATGACCGTGTTCTCGGTGTTCGAGGTCGGCATCGGCGTCTTCATCAGCCTGGGCGGCATCGCGGGCTCGGTGCTCGTCGACAGCGTCGGGATCCACTGGGCGCTGGTGATCACGGGCCTGGTGCTGCCGGTCGCGGCGCTCCTCAGCTGGCGCGCCGCCCGCGGCCTCGACACGGCGGCGCTCGCGTTCACTGAGCGCGCCGCGATCCTGCGGCAGATCTCGCTCTTCCGCCCGCTGCCCCTGGCCGCGCTCGAGCGCCTCGCCGCCGGCATGGAGCCCGTCCACTACGACCCTGGCCAGCACCTGATGACCGAGGGCGAGTGGGGCCACGAGTACGTGATCATCGGCACCGGCCGGGCGGACGTGAGCGCCGGCGGACGCGCCGTCAACACGCTGGGACCCGGCGACGGGGCCGGCGAGATCGGCCTCCTCCGCTCATCGCCCCGAACGGCGACCGTCGAGGCCGCCGTGCCGATCGACGGCTGGTCGATCGAGTGCCCCACCTTCCTCGCCGTCGTGACCGGCCAGGACGAGAGCCTGACCGAGGCGTGGGCGGTCGTGGACGAGCGGCTCGGGCGCGGGGCGGCCATGTCCGCCTGACGGCAGCCGGGCGATACTGGATCCACCGAACACGCCGTCACCCCGAGGTCCCCATGGCCCCCGACCGTCCGCTGCCCTACTCGCGCCCGTCGGATCCCGGCAAGCGGCACAGCCACGCCCTGACCGACGGCCCCGACCGCGCGGCGGCACGCGCGATGCTCAAGGCGGTGGGGTTCACGGACGACGACCTCGCGCAGCCGATCATCGGCGTCGCGACGACGTGGATCGAGACGATGCCCTGCAACCTCAACCAGCGGCGGCTCGCGACGTTCGTCAAGGACGGCATCCGGGCCGCGGGCGGCACGCCGATGGAGTTCAACACCGTCGCGGTCAGCGATGGGGTGTCGATGGGCTCCGAGGGCATGAAGGCGAGCCTCATCAGCCGCGAGGTGATCGCCGACTCGATCGAGCTCGTCGCGCGCGGGCACCTGTTCGACGGGATCGTGTGCCTGGTCGGCTGCGACAAGACGATCCCCGCCGGCGCCATGGCCCTCGGCCGCCTCGACATCCCCGGGCTCGTCCTCTACAACGGCACGATCTACCCGGGCACGTACAAGGGCAGGCCGGCCGACGTCGTGACGGTGTTCGAGGCGATCGGTGCCTACCGCGCGGGGAAGATCACGCTCGACGAGCTGTACGAGGCCGAGAATGGCGCGTGTCCGGGCGCGGGCGCCTGCGGCGGGCAGTTCACCGCCAACACGATGGCGACCGCGCTCGAGTTCCTGGGCGTCAGCCCGGGCGGCCTGAACGGGATCCCCGCCGAGGACCCGAAGAAGGACGAGGCGGCGCGGCGCGCCGGCGAGCTCGTCATGACGCTCGTCCACCACGACGTCCGGCCGCGCCAGCTGGTCACGAAGCGCTCGTTCGAGAACGCGATCGCGTCCGTGGCCGCGACGGGCGGCTCGACCAACGCCGTGCTCCACCTGCCGGCGATCGCGTCGGAGTTCGGCCTCGAACTGACCCTGGACGAGTTCACCGAGGTCGCCGACCGCACGCCGCTCATCGCCGACATGCGGCCCGGCGGCCGCTACGCCGCCGCGGACATGTACGACGCCGGCGGCGTGGGCCTCGTGGCCCGCGAGCTGCTGAAGCGCGGGCTGCTTCACGGCGACGAGCGGACGGTCGACGGCCGGACGATCGCCAAGGTCGCGGCCGACGCGGTCGAGACGCCCGGGCAGCCGGTGGTCAAGCCGATCGAGACGCCGATCAAGCCGTTCGGCGGCCTGACGATCCTCCGCGGCTCGCTCGCCCCCGAGGGGTGCGTCGTCAAGCTCGCGGGCCACGAGCGGCGCCATCACCGCGGGCCGGCGCGCGTGTTCGACAGCGAGGTCGAGTGCTTCGCGGCCGTCCGCGAGCGGAAGATCAAGGAAGGCGACGTCGTCGTCATCCGCTACGAGGGACCCGTCGGCGGGCCCGGGATGCAGGAGATGCTGTCCGTCACCGGGGCGCTCGTCGGCGAGGGCCTGGGGGAGTCGGTGGCGCTGCTCACCGACGGCCGGTTCTCCGGCGGCACCCACGGCCTGATGATCGGCCACGTGGCGCCCGAGGCGGCCGTCGGCGGCCCCATCGCGCTCGTCGAGGAAGGCGACATGATCACCGTCGACGTCGACGCGAAAGCGCTCAACCTCGAGGTCGACGAGGCGACGCTTTCCAAGCGACGCGCCCGCTGGTCGCCGCCGGCCCCGCGTTACACCTCCGGCGTCATGGCGAAGTACGCCGCGCTCGTCTCGTCCGCGTCGGAGGGCGCGATCACGAACGGCTTCGCGCTGCGGCGCGCGCTCGCGGCCCGGGCGACGGACGTCCGCTAGCGATGGCGATCCGGCTCTCGTTCAAGACCTCGCCGCAGCACGTCGACTGGGCGACGCTCGACGCGACCTGGCGGCTCGCCGGCGAGCAGGGCGGCTGGGACGGCGCCTGGATGAACGACCACCTCACGGACATGAACCCGGACGCGCCGGGGCCGTCGCTCGAGGCGATCACGCTGCTCGCGACGCTCGTCCATCGCGTCCCGCGGCTGCGGATCGGGCACGCCGTGCTGTCGAACACGTTCCGCCACCCGGTGCTGCTCGCCAAGGCGGCGACCGTGCTCGACCACGCCACCGGCGGCCGATTCGTCCTCGGCCTTGGCGCGGGCTGGTTCGAAGGCGAGCACGAGCCGTTCGGGATCCCGCTGCCGCCGATCGGCGAGCGGATCGATCGGCTGATCTCGGCCGTCGCGGTGCTCGACCTCCTGTTCTCGCCCGCGGCGGCCGCGGCACCCGGCGTCAGCCGCGAGGACCGGTTCTACCGGCTCCACGGCGCGGTGAACGCGCCGGCGCCGCTGACCCCCGGCGGCCCGCCGATCTTCCTTGGCGGCCAGAAGCCGCGCGGCATCCGGCTCGCCGCCCGGCGCGGCTCCGGTTGGCTGCTGACCGGCACCGAGGCCGGCGACAGCGGCTACTTCGCCGCGAAGCGCGACGAGATCCGGGCGGCCCTCCAGGCCGAGGGCCGCGACCCCGACGCCTTCGAGCTCGTCGCCCAGGTCCACACCGGACCCGACGCCGCGGACCGGGCGCGGGCGCTGGACGAGGCCCGCGCGATGGCGCGTGCCGGCGCGACGGAGATCGTCATCGGCGTGCCCGCGACGCTCGGCCCGTCGGCGCTCGAGGCCGCCCACCGGGACGTCCTCCGCCCGCTCCGCGCGGAGCTGGGCTGACGCTGGGAGGCGACCCCAGGGCCGGCTCCGGGCCCGGGCATGGCATCCTTGCCGCGTGGCCGTCGTCGACCTCAACGGGATCCGGCTCCGGAACCGCCTGCTGACGAGCGCGAGCCTCCTGGGCTACGGCGCGAGCAAGCGGCGGCTCATCCTCTACGGCCTCTCCCCGATCGCGCAATGGGTGCCGCTCGAGCGGTTCGGCGCCGTCACGACGCGGACCGTCACGCTCCAGCCGCGCGAGGGCCACTTCACGCTCAAGGAGGACTGGCGCCTCACCGAGTTCCCGGCGATGCTCCGGCTCTACGGCCGCGCCCTCAAGCGCGTCGACGCGGGCTGGCTGAACGCGTTCGGCTGGTCGAACATCGGCATCGACCGCTACTTCGAGGAGTACTTCCCGCGGACCGCGACGCAGAACCGGATCGTGAGCGTGGGCGGCTTCTCGGCGGACGAGATCGAGCAGCTGTTCGAGATCGTGAACGAGCGCGCGAAGCCCGGTGAGATCGCGGCCGTCGAGCTGAACGCCAGCTGTCACAACGTCAACTTCCCGTTCGAGACGATCCTCGAGGAGGCGCTCCGCCGCGCCGTCCCGAAGAGCCGCCACCCGGTCATCCTCAAGGTCAGCCCCGACGAGGACTACCGCTGGCAGGCGCGCCTCGCCGCCGAGCACGGCTGCGCGGCGATCACCGCGATCAACACCGTCAAGGGCCTTCGCCTCGACCCCGAGACCGGGGAGCCGTACCTGAAGAACCGCTACGGGGCCGTGTCGGGACGCGCGATCAAGCCCATCGGCCTGCGGGTCGTCGCCGAGCTGCGCGACGCCGGGTTCCGCCTCCCGATCATCGCCAACGGCGGCATCGCGACGTACGACGACTGCCGGGAGTACGTGTGGGCGGGCGCGGATGCCGTGTCGCTCGGTTCGTCGGTGTGGCTGAAGCCGATGCCGCTGTACGCGCTCGGACCGCTCGAAGGACTCCGGATCCGGCGCCTCATCTCGCGCATGGAACGATTCGTCCCGCCGTCGGCCGCGCCGACCTGGAAGCCGGAACCGAGCTTGGCCTCCGCGACCGCCGACCGCGCGGCCGTCGCATGACGCTCCCGCGCATCACGCTGGTGCCCGTCGGCGGGACCATCGAGTCGGCGCCGCCCGACCGCCTGCAGCTCGCGGGCTACGTGGAGCTCGGCATCCTGCTCGAGCCCGGCCAGCTCGTCGCGGGCGTCGCGCCGGAGCTCGCGCGCATCGCGAGCGTGGACGAGGCGCCCTTCCGGCGCCTGGCCGCCCACGCGATCACCGACGATGACCTCGCGAACCTCGCCGACGAGATCCGTGGCCGGTTCGCGCGGGACGACGCCGACGGCGCCGTGGTCACGCACGGCACCAACACGCTCGAGGAGACCGCGTGGCTGCTGCACCTCGTGGTGCCCGGTGACCGGCCCGTCGTGGTGGCCGGTGCGATGCGGCCCGCCACGACCCTGTCGGCCGACGGCCCGCTGAACCTCGTCAACGCGGTCCGTGTCGCCGCCTCGGACGAGGCGCGCGGCCTGGGTGCCCTCGTGCTGCTCGACGACACGATCCACGGGGCGCGCAGCGCGACGAAGTCGGACACGATGCGGGTCGCGGCGTTCCGCGACGGCGCCGCCGGGCCGCTCGGCTGGGTCGACGGCGACGGGCGGATCGTGCTCGCCGTCCGGCCGGCACGCGGCGCCGCGCTGCGCGGCACGTTCGCGCACGTCGACCTCCGCGCGCTCCCGCGTGTCGACATCGTCCTCACGTACCAGGGCGCCGACGGGGCGCTCGTCGACGCGGCCGTCGCGGCCGGCGCGCGCGGGATCGTGAGCGCCGGGACCGGCGCCGGGTACCCGACGCCGCAGGAGCAAGCCGCTCTCGAAGCCGCCGCCAAGCGCGGCGTGACCGTCGTCCAGGCGACGCGCGTCGGCGGCGGCCGCGTGCCGCCGGTCCCCAAGCTCGCGGAGCGCGGCTGGGTCGCGGCGGGCGATCTGACCCCATGGAAGGCGCGCGTCCTGCTGCGTCTCGCGCTCGCCGCCGGGATCACCGATCGTGAGGCGCTCCAGCGCCTGTTCGACGACTGACGCCGGCGCCCGGGTCCCGCGGCGGCTCATCGTCCCGGCATCCGGCATCATGGTCACGTGACCCAGCAGCCAGCCGCCCAGCCGCTCCCGCCCGATCCCGCGAAGTACGACGCCCCGCGCAACGTCATGGCCCGCCGCCGCGGCCTCGACCAGGCGTACATCACCGGCGGCGACGACCCGCAGCTCCGCGAGACGATGCGCTACGAGCGCCCCTACGTCCGGCTCCTCGTCGGCATGGTCCTCGTGATCGTCCTCGGCGGGTTCATCCTCGGCTTCGCCTCCGCGATCCTCGGCCTCCCGCTCTGATGCCCGCCGCCGCCCGGCCTTCGGCGGCGCTGGACACGGCCGCGTGGGACGCGGCGCACGCGGAGCTCGTGGAGCTGTTGCGTGACCTCATCCGGATCCCGACCGTCAACCCGCCCGACCCCGCGGGACCCGAGCTCGATGCGGCGCGGTACCTCGCGTCGGTGCTCGAGGGCGAGGGCCTCGCGCCCGAGGTGTTCGAACCCGTGGCAGGGCGCGGCAGCGTCAGCGTCACGCTCCGCGGCGACGGTACCGGCGGCGAGCCGCTCCTCCTCCTGTCGCACCTCGACGTCGTCCCGGCGAACGCCGCGGACGGCTGGACGCACGGCCCATTCGACGCCGACGTGGCGGACGGCTACGTGTGGGGCCGCGGGGCCGTGGACATGAAGAACATGGTCGCCCTCGAGACGACGGTGGTGCGGGTCCTGGCGCGTCGCGCTCGCCAGGCCGGCGTCGACCCGCGCCGGGACCCGATCCCCGGCCTGCGCCGCGATGTCGTCTTCACGTGCACCGCGGACGAGGAGGCGGGCGGCATCCACGGCGTCGCCTGGCTCGCGGCGCACCGGCCCGAGACGCTCCGCGCCGCCGGCGCGCTGAACGAGGCAGGCGGCGTGAGCGTCGAGTTCGCGGGCCGGCGGTTCTACCCGATCGGCGTCGCCGAGAAGGGCTTCGAAGTCTTCCGGATCACCGTCCACGGCACGTGGGGCCACGGCTCGATGCCGCGCGACGACAACGCGCTGGTGCTCGCGGCCGAGGCCGTCCGGCGCCTGGCGTCGCCCGGCGAGCCGCGCGTCACGAGTCCCATCGGCGAGTTCCTCGACGGCGTCGCGGCGGCGCTCCCGGCGGAGCCGGCCGCCCTCGTCCGCGCGATCGGCGGCGACGATGTGCGCCGGAGCGAAGCCGCGATCCGCGCCCTGTGCGACCCCGTGTCCGCGCGCGCGATCCGCGCCCTGATCCGGGATTCGATCAGCCCCGACGTCCTGCACGCGGGCGTCAAGTACAACGTCATCCCGGGCCAGGCCGTGCTCGACGTCGACTACCGCACGCTCCCCGGCACGACGCCCGAGGACGCGCTCGAGGAGGTGCTCGCCCGCCTCGGCGACCTCGCCGCACGGTGCACGATCGAGCATGTGATCGGCCGGTCGCCGGTCGAGAACGAGCGCGGGGAGCTCTACCGGCTCCTGGCCGACACGATCCGCGCCCACGACCCCGACGGCGTCCCCGTGCCGGTGATGGTGCCGTTCGCGACCGACGCCAAGACGACGGCGCTCGAGCTCGGCGTGCCGACGTATGGCTTCACGCCGATGCGGCTCGCGCCGGGCGAGCCGTTCCTCGCCCGGTTCCACGGGGTGGACGAGCGGATCGGCCTCGACGCCCTCCGCTGGGGGCTGCCGGTCCTGTACGACGTGGTTGCGGCGTACTGCGGCTGACGGCGTCCCGCCGACGGGCTAGCGACGCTCCTCGGGGCCGCCCTCGCCCCCGGGGCTGATCGTCAGCTCCTCCTCGCACGTGCGACACCGGAACAGCCGCTTGATCCCCCACGACCGCTCCGGGTCGTGCTGCGCCGAATCGTGGTGCGCCCGAACCTCCTCCATCGCCGCCCATGACCCGTCCTTGTGCCGGTGCTCGATCCGGTACAGCTCGTCGAATCGGCTCTGATCCATCATCGCCCGGTCCCTCCTGTCGTCGCCATGGCGCTACGTGTCGCCACGGACCAGCCGTCCCCGCCGGCTGATCGCGTGCGTCGCCAGCGCTGCCACCCCCATCGCAATCAATGCCCGCTCGCCGCGCGGCATCGGCCGGACGGCGGACAGGAACTGCTCCGCGCGCGCCCGGTCGACCATCCGCAGCACGGCACGGCCGCGCGGCGTCAGCCACACCGACCGCTGCCGCCCGTCGTCCTCCTCGCGCCGCCGCTCGGCGAGCCTCCGCTTCACGAGCCCGTCGACCAGCCGCGATGTCGCCGACGGCGAGCGGCCGATCGCATCCGCCAGGTCGGCGATCGTCGTCGTCGCCCCCTCGGCGAGGACGTACAGCGCCGCAAGCTGCGTGAAGCCGAGGTTGAGCTCCGCGAGCTGGCTCGCGAAGCCGACCACGAGCTCGCGCCACAGCGCCCGGCCCATCGCGACCCGCTCCGTGATCTGGCGAACGTTCTGGATGCGGGTCCCCGCGGCGACGACCGGCGCCGACAGGTCGGCCTCGAAGACGCGGGCGATGACCCGGGACGGGGCGCCGCGGCGGCGCGTCCGGACGAGGCCCGGCGGGAGCGCGGGCCCGGCCGCGGGATCCGAAGCCGGCGTCCGTCGCCGACGCGGCCGCGGCGTCGGCGTGCGGGGGGGCGGCGCGGGCGTCCGGGATGGGGCGCTCGGCGCGCCGTGGGCCTCGGTGTCCTGGGAGTCTTCGGTGTCGATCACCGGGCGATCCTTCACCGGCGGAGCGTAGGCCGCGGTCACCATTCCTGCAAGTCTGCACACACTTTCGCGGGCCACGGGCCGATCCGGCCTACCCTGACCACGATGCACGAGATCGCCTTCGTCTTTCCCGGCCAGGGCAGCCAGGCCGTCGGCATGGGCCGAGCCCTCGCCGCCGCCTCGCCTGCCGCCGCCGCTGTCTTCGCCACCGCGGACGCGGCACTCGGCGAGCCGATCAGCCGCCTCGCGTGGGAGGGGCCCGAGGACGAGCTGAACCGCACCGAGAACGCCCAGCCCGCGCTGCTCGCTGCCTCGATCGCCTACCTCGAGGCCGTCCGCGAGCGCTGGTACGAGCTCGGCGTCGACGCCCATCCCGCGTTCGCCGCCGGCCACTCCATGGGCCAGTACTCGGCGCTCGTCGCGGCGGGCGCGCTCGACCTCGCCGACGCCGTCCGGCTCGTCCGGACCCGTGGCGTCGAGATGCAGGCGTCGGGCGCCGGCCGCGAGGGCCGGATGGCGGCGATCATCGGCCTCGACGATGCGCGACTCCCGGAGCTCGTGGAGCGGGCGTCGGCGCACGGCATCTTCGGGATCGCCAACCGCAACTCTCCGGGACAGGTCGTGGTCTCGGGCGTTCGCCCGGCGGTCGAGGCGTCGCTCGCCATCGCGAAGGACCTGGGCGCGAAGCGCGCGATCGAGCTCCCGGTGTCGGTGGCGGCCCACTCGCCGCTGATGGCCGGCGCGGCGGAAGCGATGCGCGCCGTGCTCGCCGGCATCGAGTTCAAGGACCCCCATCCCCCGCTCCTCGCCAACGCGGACGCCCGGCGGCTCGACACGGCAGACGCGTGCCGCGCCGAGCTCGTGGAGCACCTGACCACCGGCGTCGACTGGGTCGGCGCCGTCCGGGCGATGACCACCGCCGGCGTCACCACGTTCGTCGAGGTCGGGCCGGGGCGCGTGCTCACGGGCCTGATCAGGCGCATCGCCCCGGACGCCGTCGCGCTCGCGACGGACGAGCCGGCGGCCGCGAACCGCCTCGCCATCCCCTTCGCCGAGGCCGCCGCCGACGACGACCTCAGCGCCTAGCAACGACCTCGAAAGGACCTTCAGCCCCGTGCGTCAACCCGACTACTCCCGCCGCGTCGTCGTGACCGGTCTCGGCATCGTCAGCCCCGTGGGCAACGACAAGGACACCGCCTGGGCGAGCCTGCTCAACGGCGTCTCGGGCATCCGCGAGCTCACCAAGTTCGACACGAGCGCGTACAGCCACAAGGCCGCCGGCGAGGTCCGCGACTTCGACGCGACGGCGTGGATGGATCCCAAGGCGGTGCGCCGCAGCGAGCCCGCCATGTGGTACGGCGTCGCCGCCGCCAAGCAGGCGATCGCGGACGCGGGCCTCGAGATCACGGACCAGAACCGCGAGGACATCGGCGTCGTCTACGGCACCGGCGCGGGCGGCCAGACCCTGATGATCGACAACTGGCAGGTCCTCACCGAGAAGGGTCCGAACCGCGTCGCGCCCACGTTCATCGCCAACGGGCTCGTGGACTCGACCTCCGGGATGATCGCGATCGAGACCGGGGCCATCGGCACGAACCTGTGCGTCGTCACCGCGTGCTCGACCGGCACGAATTGCGTCGGCGAAGGCGCCGAGCTCATCCGCCGCGGAGACGTGCACACGGTGATCGCCGGCTCGTCCGAGATGCCGCTGCTCGAGGTGGCGCACGCGGGCTTCGGCAACATGCGCGGCCTCGGCTCGCCCCGTGCCGGCGAGCCGCTCGCCGACGTCTCCCGGCCGTTCGACCGGACCCGCGACGGGTTCGTCCTGGGCGAGGGCGGCGGCGGGCTGATCCTGGAGGACCTCGCGCTCGCCACGGCGCGCGGCGCGCACATCTACGCCGAGGTCGTGGGCTACGGCACCGCGGCGGACGGCCACGACATGATCCAGCCGATCGAGAAGGGCTCGGGCTCGGCACGGGCCATGCGCCAGGCGCTGGAGCGGCGCGGCGTGCCGGCCGACGAGGTCGACGTCATCAACCCCCACGGCACCTCCACCCCGGTCGGGGACAAGCGCGAGGCCGAGGCGATCTGGACCGTGTTCGGCGACCGCGCGGCGGCATCGCGCGAGTCGCTGGCGATCAGCGCGACGAAGTCGATGACGGGGCACATGATGGGCGCCGCCGGCGCCTTCGAGGCGTTCGCGACGGTGATGACCGTGGCGACGCAGTGCGTCCCCGGGACGATCAACTACCGCGACTTCGACCCCGAGGCCGACGTCTGGGTGTTCTCGGACACGCGGCAGATGGACGTCCGCCACGCGCTGTCGAACAACATCGGGCTCGGCGGCCACAACGCCGCCGTGATCTTCAAGCGCTGGGACGGCCGCTGAGTCAGGGCACGTCGCGCGGGTCCGGCAGCTCGACGTCGCCGCTCCGCGCGTCGCCGCTCCGCGCGTCCCCCCCGTTGGGCGGCGTCGGGCGCCCGGGTACGAACCCCGGCGGATCGCTCGCCGGGAAGCTCTCGCTCGACGCCTCCTCGACCTGGTCGGCCGGCGGATTCGCGCCCGCCGCCGCGTCGTGGTCGTGCACGACCCGGCCGAGGCCAACCTGGTCGCCGTCGCGCGGCTCGTGGCGCTCGTCGTCGCTCGTCGTCATCTCGTCCTCCCGCATGGTTGCCGCGATCGTCGCGCCGCGCGCCTTGCGCGGGCACGGTCAGCGACCGGCCCTTCGCTACAATCCCGGCGTTCCGGCGGCCCTGCCCGCGCGCCGCCCGAGAAAGGACTGATCCCGTGCCCTCGTCCGATCCCGCCCGTCGCGCCGTCGTCACCGGGCTCGGCGCGGTCATGCCGATCGGCAACGACTTCGAGACCTACTGGCGGAACCTTCGCAACGCCGTGACGGGCACGCGCCGGATCCAGTCGTTCGACGCGACCGCGTTCGAGGTCCAGATCGCGGCCGAGGTGCTCGACTACGACCCGGCCAAGGTGATGGACGCGAAGATGGCGCGCCGGATGAGCCGGTTCATCCACCTCGCGATGGGGGCCGGCAAGGAGGCCGTCGCGTCGTCCGGCATCGACTTCGCGGCCATGGACCAGGACCAGAAGGACCGGGTGGCGGTCGTGGTCAACACGGGCGGCGGCGGGATCGAGGAGATCATCGACGGCACGCACACCCACGACCAGAAGGGCCCGCGCTTCGTGTCCGCGTTCGCGATCCCGGCCCTGTCGGGCTCGATGGCGGGCTGCCTGCTGTCGATGGAGTACGGGCTCACGGGCCCCGTGATCACCCAGGTGGCGGCGTGCGCCACGTCGGTCATCGCGTTCCACGATGCGCTCCGGCTCATCGCCTCCGGCGAGTGCGACGTCGTCCTCGCGGGCGGCTCCGAGGCGCCGGTCGTGCCGATGGGCGTCGCCGCCCTCGCGAACATGGGCGCGCTGTCGAAGCGCAACGACGAGCCCGAGACGGCCTCGCGGCCGTTCGACGGAACGCGCGACGGGTTCGTGCTCGGCGAGGGCGCGGGCGTCGTCGTGGTCGAGAGCGCGGAGCACGCCCTGAACCGCGGCGCCACGCCGATCGCCGAGATCCTGGGCGGCGCGCTGACCGCCGATGCGTTCCACATCAGCGCCCCCGACCCGACCGGTCGCGGCCAGGCACGCGCGATGGCGAACGCGTTGCGCAACAGTGGCGTCGCGCCCGACGAGGTCGACTGGATCGTCGCCCACGGCACGTCCACGTCGCTCAACGACGTCACCGAGACCCGCGCGATCAAGACGGCCTATGGATCCGCCGCGGCGACCCGCCAGATCTCCTCACCCAAGTCGATGATCGGGCACCTCGTGGGCGCGGCGGGCATCGCGTCGGCGCTCGCGGCGCTCGGCGGCATCCGCGACAACGTCATCTCGCCGACGGCGAACCTGCGCACGCCCGACCCGGAATGCGACCTCGACTACGTGCCGCTCGTGGCGCGCGAGGCGAAGATCGACACGGTCGCGGTGAACGGGTTCGGGTTCGGCGGGCAGAACGCGGTCACGATCTTCCGCCGCTTCGAGGCCTGACCCCGGGCCGCGTCATCCCCGGAGCGACCGGCCCTCGTACGCCTCGATCCGCGCCACCAGCTCGTCCGGGATCGGGCGCGGGCGATCCGTCTCGTAGTCGAACAGCACCTGGACACCGTCGGCGACGGCGACGAGCCGCGTCGGGCGGTCCGGCGCCGCCTCCGCGGTGATCCGGTGCTCGAGCGTGAACGACGTCCGCCCGATCCGCGCGCAGCGTGTCTCCACCGTCAGCCGGTCGCCGAAGAACGCCTGCGATCGGAACGTCACCCGGATCTCGGCGAGGATCATCGACTCCTGCTGGCCGTGGGTGGCGAGCGCGAACGGCTCGCCGGTGACGGCCTCCCAATAGGCGATCCGCGCCGACTCGCAGTACGTGAGGAACCGCGAGTTGTTCGCGTGGCCCATCGCGTCGGTGTCGCCGAAGCGGACTTCCACGGGGAGCCGGTGCGGAAAGTCTCCCGGCAGGTCCCGCGGGTCGGGCGGGACGTCGACGCGGCGTTCGGCGGGCTCGGTCACGCGCTGAGTGTACGGACGGCGCGGGCCCGCCCGGGACGCAGGTCGACGCGCCGTAGCCGGAGCGAGTTCGTCACGACGCTCACCGACGAGAGGGCCATCGCGACCGCCGCGAACGCGGGGTTGATCGTGATCCCGAACGTCGGGTACAGGACGCCCATCGCGACCGGGATCAGGACCACGTTGTAGGCGAACGCCCAGAACAGGTTCTGCCGGATGACGCGGGTCGTCGCCCGGCTGAGGCGGATGGCCGTCCCCACGAGGCGCGGGTCGCCGCCCACCAGGGTGACGTCGGAGGCCTCGATCGCGACGTCGGCTCCGGTGCCGATGGCGACCCCCAGGTCGGCGCGCGCGAGCGCCGGGGCGTCGTTGATGCCGTCGCCGACCATCGCCACGCGGCGGCCCTCGCCCTGCAGCCGCGCGACGACCGCGTCCTTGTCGGCCGGGAGGACCTCTGCGACGACCCGATCGGGCGCGATGCCGACCGTCCGCGCCACGGCGTCGGCGGTGGCCCGCGCGTCGCCGGTCAGGAGCCAGACGTCATGCCCCGCGGCGCGGAGCCCCGCGACGGCCTCACGCGATTCGGGCTTGATGGGATCCGCGATGGCGAGGACGCCGGCGGCCGTGCCGCCGATCGCCACGGCGACCGCCGTCGCGCCGTCCCGCGCGATGCGGTCGGCGATCGCGACGATCGCGTCCGGGTCGACGCCGTGCTCGCGGAGGAGGGCGACGCTGCCCACGAGGATCGGGGCGCCGTCGACCGTGCCCGAGACGCCGCGCCCGGGGATCGCCTCGAACGCCGCGGGATCGGACAGCTCCAGGCCGCGGTCGCCCGCCGCGCGGACGATCGCCTCGCCGAGCGGGTGCTCCGAGCCCTGCTCGAGCGATGCCGCGACCCGAAGGACATTGCGCTCGTCGGTGCCCCCCGCCGGCGCGACGGCCGTGACGGCGGGCCGGCCGGCGGTCAGGGTGCCGGTCTTGTCGAGGACCACGGTGTCGACGCGGCCGGCGGCCTCGAGCGCCTCGCCGCCGCGGACGAGCATGCCGGCCTCCGCGCCCCGCCCCGTCCCGACCATGATCGCCGTGGGCGTGGCGAGGCCCATCGCGCACGGGCAGGCGATGATGACGACGCCGATGAACGCCGTGAGCGCATACGTCAGCCGCGGCTCGGGACCGAGCGCCATCCAGCCTGCGAACGTGACCGCGGCGAGGACGAGCACGGCCGGCACGAACACCTCGCTGATGCGATCGGCGAGGTGCTGGATGGGCGCCTTCGAACCCTGCGCGCGCTGGACGAGCTCCACGATGCGCGCCAGCGCGGTGTCGCGCCCGACGCGGGTCGCGCGCATCACGAACGCCCCGGTCGTGTTGACGGTCGCGCCGATGACCTCGTCGCCGGGCCGCTTCGTGACCGGGACGGGCTCGCCGGTCAGCATCGACTCGTCCACCGCCGACACGCCGTCGACCACCAGGCCGTCGACGGGCACCCGGTCCCCCGGTCGCACGCGGAGCAGGTCGCCGGCCTCGACGACCGCCAGGTCGACGTCGGCCTCGACGCCGTCGCGGATGCGGCGCGCCGTCGCGGGCTGCAGCCCCACGAGCCTACGGATCGCGTCGGTCGTGCGGCCCTTGGCCCGTCCCTCCAGCCACCGCCCGAGGAGGACCAGGCCGACGATGATCGCGGCCGAGTCGTAGTACGTGATCGGCTCGATGCCGGCATCCATGACGACCTCGGGCCACAGCGTCACGAACGCCGAGTAGCCCCACGCGGCCGTCGTCCCGACGGCGACGAGCGTGTCCATCGTCGCGCTCCCGTGGCGACCCGCGCGCCACGCCGCGCGGTAGAAGCGGCCGCCCGACCACGCCTGCACGAACGTGGCGGGCAGGATGAGGAGCCGGTTCACGGTCGTCATCCCGAGCGCGCCCACATCGCCGAACATGAGGGCCATGAATGCGAGCGCCGCGCCGATCGCCACCAGCGACTGCACGAGGAGCAGGCGCTGCGCGCGATCGCGCTCGACATCCTCGCCGGCAAGCTCGGCGTCGAGGCCCCGCGCGGGCGCGCCAGCGCTCGTCGGGGCAGGCCGCTCGGCGCGGACGTCGTACCCGGCGGCCTCGACGGCCTTCACGAGCTCGTCGCGGCCCGCGAGCGCCGGGTCGACGAGGACCGTGGCCCGCTCGGTCGCGAGGTTGACCGACGCCTCCGCCACGCCCGGCGTCCTGGACAGGAAGCGCTCGATGCGGTTGACGCACGACGCGCAGGTCATCCCCTCGATGGGCAGGACGATCTCGATGGGCTGGGCGGTTTCGAGGGCAGTGTTCATACTCCCGGGGAGTATACCAGCCGCGCGCCGTACGACCGGGTGAGCCGCCCGGCCCGCGTCGTCATCGACACCGTTCCGAGCTCGTGGGGACCGGTGCGCATCGCGGCGGGACGGCACGGCGTGGTCGCCGCCGAGCTGCTCGGCACGCCCGACGGATTCGCCGCCGGGCTCGCGAGGCGCGGGTTCGTCGAGGTGACCCCGGCGGACGAGCCCGCGGGCGCCGCCATCCTCGACGAGGCCGCGGACGTCGTGGCCGCGATCCTCGCCGGGGCGGCCGTCGATGCGGCTCCCGTCCGGATCGACATCGCGGACCGGCCGGCGTGGGATCGCCGCGTCCTCGAGGCGGTGCGGGCCATCCCGCGCGGCACGACCGCGGGATACGGCGACGTGGCCCGCCGGATCGGGCGGCCGGGTGCGGCGCGGGCCGTCGGCGGCGCGGTCGGCCGGAACCCGGTCGGGCTGCTCGTCCCGTGCCACCGCGTCATCGCGGGCGACGGGACGCTGGGCGGCTACGGCGCGGCGGCGTGGGGCGGCCGCGAGGCCGCGCTGGAGGTCAAGCGCGCGCTCCTCGCGCTCGAGGGCGTCGAGGTCGCACGTCGTGCGCTGTCGCCGCGTTGACAGCGGACGTGTGAAGCGGCCCGTAGACCGCCGCGCGGACGCGGCGTAGCGTAGCCGCAGGCTCCCCGATCAGGACGGAAGGACGGCGCGACATGACGAGCTCTGACGACACCCGGGATCCGGACGGCAAGGACCTCGACACGACGGGCCACCGGTCGTTCAGCGACACCGACAGCGACGAGCTGGCGCCGATCGGCGGCGCGACGCCCCGCCTGCCGAAGGTCGCTGCCGACGACGACGACACCGAGGGCCACCGCTACGGCACCGGCCCGTCGACCCAGGGCGAGGCGTTCCCCCACCCCGGCACCAACCCGCACGGCGACCGCCGCTGACACACGCGAGCCACGGGCCGGGCGCCCGGCCCGTCGCCGGCGACCTTCAGCGGGCGCTGTCGGCCGTCGCGGCGAGGATCGACTTCACCTCGAACGGGGCGATGCCCGGGTGCGCGGCCCGGATCCGCGTCGCGTAGCCCGCGATGTGCGGCGCGGCGAAGCTGTTGCCGGTCACGACGAGTCGTGACGCGTTGAGCCACGCGACGTCGACGTTGAGCCCGTACGCACCGAACTCGACGGGCGGCTCGGGGTTGTAGAACCAGACGTCCTCGGCGGCGATGTCGTGGGCCGCCACCGAGATCACCGCCGCGTACAGCGACGGGTAGCTCGCGATCGAGACGTTGTTCGCCGCGGACACGAGCAGGACGTTGCGGAAGTAGGCCTCGTCGGCGAGCTCGTGGAGCGGCCCGAACAGCGCGTCGCTGCGCGACGACAGCGACAGGTTGACGACGCTCGCCCCCGACTCCGCGATCGCCCAGGCGAGCCCCGTCGCGAACGCGCCGCCGTTGCCGCGGTTGTCCGGCCCGAGCACCCGGACCGAGATCAGCTCCGCCTCGGGCGCGAGATGGTGGACGATGCCGGCGCACGCGGTCCCGTGACCGACGACGTCGAGCGGCACCGACGGCACGACCTCCCAGTCCTCGCCGCGCCGCTCCACGGCGACGCTTTCGACGAGCCGGCCCTCGAGCGCCGGGTGCGTACCCTCGATCCCCGAGTCGACGATCGCCACCCGGAGGCCGCGGCCGCTGCCATCGCCGAAGGCCCAGCCGCGGTCGATCGGGCCCCACGGGCGCGGCCGGCCGATGGCGTCCCGGCGGCCCTCGGCGAAGGGTTCGCTCCAGGCCGGGAGGTCCGTCACCGGCGGAACGAGCGCGGCGCCGGACGGACCGCCCGACGGGCGAGCGCGTCGAGGATCTCGACGACGAGCCCCACCTGCTCGGGCGACGCGCGGCGCGCCCGCGCGACGGCGTCGGCGAGCGCCCACAGCCGGTCGCCAGCCTCGCCGTCCAGCCCGACCGCGGCGTCCGCGACGGCGTCGGCGAGCGCGGGCTCGTCGGCCGCCGGGTCCGCGGCGAGGCGGATCAGCGCCTGGCGCAGGAGCTCGGTCCCCTCGCGCTCGACCCGCGACGCGCGCACGACGACGGCGGCCTGGCGTGCGAGCTGCGCCGCGAGGTCGAGGTCCCGGAGCCCGAGGCTCGCGTCGGCACCCCGGTCCAGCACCTCCAGCACGCCGACCGCCGCGCCGTCCTCGAGGATCACCGGCACCGCGAGGATCGACCGCGGCACGTAGCCCGTGCGCTCGGCGATGGAGCGATCGAAGCGCGGATCGGCGGCGACGTCCGCGACCGCGAGCGGCTGGCCCGTGGTGAAGACGTAGCCCGCGATCCCGGTCGCGGGCGCGAACGAGATCCCGACCGCGCCGCCGCCCTGTGGCCCCGCCGCCACGCGGATCACGAGCCGGTCGGTGGCGGGGTCGTGCAGGGCGATCGAGACCGCCTCGGCCGCGAACAGCGTGACGGCGATCTCCACGACGGAGCGCAGCACCGCCTCGCCGCCCGGCGGCTCCAGCCGTCCCGCGGCCGCCGCCCGAGCGGCGACCTCCTCGAGCGCCCGCAGGGACGCGGACTCGCGCGCTTCGCTCATCCCGATCCTCCACCGTCGTCCGGCGGGATCGGCATCCCGTGCAGGACTGCCCCGAATCCTAGCGAGCCGGACCGTATGCTTCGCGGCCATGAGCGACGACGCCACCACGGCACCGGTCTCGTCGGTCGCGGTCTTCCGGCGGCCCGACTTCGTCCTCATGTGGCTGGCCCAGCTGGTGTCGACGGCCGGCTCGGCCCTCACCGACCTCGCCGCGGGCATCTACGTCTTCCAGCAGACGCAGTCGGCGTTCCTCGTGGGCCTGACGCTCATGGCCACCGCGGTCCCGAGCCTCATCGTCGGGCTGGTCGCCGGCGTCTTCGTCGACCGCCACGACCGCCGCCGGATCATGATCGGCAGCAATCTCGCGCAGGCCGTGATCGTGGCGCTGATCCCGTTCGCGCTCGGGATCGACATCTCGCTGCTGTTCGTCGCGATCCTGATCAACGCCGGCGTGAAGATGTTCTTCGACCCGGCGTACGAGGCGTTGATCCCGGAGATCGCGACCGACGAGGAGCTGAGCGCGGCGAACGCGTTCCTGTCGATCGCCTCGTTCGGGTCGACCGCGATCGGGTTCGCCGGCGCCGGGCTGCTGACCGCGATCGACGTCCGCTGGGCGTTCTGGATCGACGCCCTGACGTTCCTCTTCTCGGCCGGCTGCATCGCGCTGATGCGCGCGAAGACGAGCGTGGAGGCGTCGACCGAGGAGACGTCGGTCGGCGCGGTGGTCGACAACCTGAAGCTCGGGATCCGGACCATCGTCGACACGCCGATGCTGCGGTCGCTGTTCCTGCTCGGCGTCCCGGTGTTCTTCTCGTTCGGCCTGTGGAACGTGCTGCTGCTCCCGATGGCGATCCGCGAGCTCGGCGCGACCGAGCTCGAGTACGGGATCCAGGAGGGCGTCACGTCGATCGGCTTCGTGATCGGCAGCCTGTTCATGGCCCGCTACGCGGGTCGGCTGCAGGACGGGCTGTGGGTCTTCGTCGGCTACCTCGGCATGGGCATCGCCGGGATCCTCTACGGCCTCTCGCCCACGATCTGGGTGGCGATCGCCTTCGCGACGCTGAGCGGCTTCTTCAACTCGCCGGCCTCGGTCGCACGCTCCACGATCCTGCAGCGCAACACCCCGCGCGAGCTGCGCGGGCGCGTCTTCTCGGCGCTGTTCGTCATGCGCGACGTGATCTTCCTCGTCGGGATGGCGGGCGCGGGGCTGGCGGACGTGATCGACGTCAGGGTCCTGATCGTGTTCGCGTCGCTCATCCTCGTCGCCACGGCGTTCGCCGCGCTCGTCGCGCCAGGCATCGGCCGCCCGGCCGCGGAATGGCGCCGCGCGGTCGCATCGCTCCGCTCGCCCGTCCAGCCGGCGCTGGGCGCCGCGAGGGCGGCGACGCTCGCGGACGTCGACCGGCTGGTCGGGCGCGTCGCGACACTCGGGCAGCTCACGAGCGTGCAGCGGGAGGCGCTCATCCGCGGTGCGCAGGTCCGCGACGTGCCGGACGGCGCCCGCGTCGTGACGCGCGGCGACACGGCGTCGAGCGCCTACTTCATCCTCGACGGCGAGGCGGTCGCGCTCGTGCCCGACCCGGACGGCGGGTACCGCGGCCTGTC
>JAICUI010000068.1 GCA_025935925.1 Chloroflexota bacterium | reverse complement strand
CGTGGCGCCACCAGGAGCCGGCGCCAGCAGCGGGCGGCGCCACCAGGAGCCGGCGCCAGCAGCGGGCGGCGCCACCAGGAGCCGGCGCCAGCAGCGAGCCGGCGCCACGCGTGGCGCCACCAGGAGCCGGCGCCAGCAGCGGCAGTTGCACCGTCTCCAACCGGCGGTTCGGCGCCCGGGGCGCCCGATCAAGCCCACCACCGGGGTCTGCGAGGCCACAACCGGGCGCCGAGAGCGCCCATTCGCGGCGGGATGACGGCGGACCAGCCGCTGGCAGCGCCGGGGCTCAGGAGCGGGCGTCGCGGACCCCGGTTCAGCAGCGGCGGCCGGCCATCCGGGCAGGAGGGACCCGCGTCGGGCCCGCAGAGGTGCGATCGGTGGGCGCGGCCTACCAGGCGGTGGCCGTCGAGGCCTCCGCGATGCCTTCCGACTCCAGCCAGCGCTCGGCGTCGATCGCCGCCCGCGCGCCGTCGCCGGCGGCGGTCACGGCCTGGCGGTAGCGATGGTCGACCACGTCGCCCGAGATGAACACGCCCGGGATCCGGCTCTCGGTGTGGCGGTGCGGGACGAGGTAGCCCTTCTCGTCGACGTCGAGCCAGTCCTTGAACACGTCCGTGTTCGGCCGGTGCCCGATCGCGATGAACAGCCCTTCGATCGGCATGTCGCGCCGGTCGCCGGACTCGGTGTCGAGCAGCCGCAGCCCCTCGACGTTGGCGTCGCCGAGGACCTCCTCGACGGCCGTGTTCGTGTGGACGTCGATCTTCGGGTTGTCGTACGTCCGGTCGATCATGATCTTCGACGCCCGGAACGCGTCGCGCCGGTGGAGGAGGTGCACCTTCGAGGCGTACTTCGTCAGGTAGTTCGCTTCCTCCATGGCGGAGTCGCCGCCGCCGACGACGGCGATCTCGCGGCCCTTGAAGAAGAACCCGTCGCACGTGGCGCACGCCGACACGCCGCGGCCGCGCAGCCGCTGCTCACTCTCGAGGTCCAGCCACAGGGCCGACGCGCCGGTCGCGACGATGACGCTCTCGCCGCGGTACTCGATCCCGCGCGCCCATGCGCGGAACGGTCGCTCGGACAGGTCCACGCGGTCCACGTCGACATCCACGATCCGGGACCCGAACCGCTCCGCCTGCTCGCGGAACCGGGTCATCATGTCGGGCCCGTCGATGCCCTGGGGGAAGCCCGGGTAGTTCTCGACGTCGCTCGTGAGCATCAGCTGGCCGCCGGGCGCCGAGCCCGCGAGCACGATGGGCTCGAGGTTGGCACGCGCCGCGTAGATCGCGGCCGTCAGCCCGGCGGGACCGGAGCCGATGATCAGCACCTTGCCGTAGGTCCGGCCGCCGCTGTCCATCCCGTGCGTCGGGCCGCCGGGGACGGCCACGGCCTCCGACGGCTCGGCATCGATGAGCCGGATCCCACCGAACGGCGGGCTGACCGCGGCGCCGAGCGCACCTGGAGCCGTGGGGCTCGACCCGTTTGCGCCCCCGAAGTCGATCTTGAGCGACCCGAAGGGGTTGGTCGCCGGGCGCTCCCCGTTGCTGTCGTCGGTCATCGTGCGATTGTCGTTCCTGTCCACCCTCGGCGTCCTGCTCCTACTGTAGCACGCGTGCCCGATACCCCCGGGGGGTATTCCGGCGGGACGCGATACGCGCCCGGTACCCTCGCCGGATGCCTCCGTCATCGCCCGGCAGCACGCACGCGACCGACGTCCATCCCGGTCCGCCCGGCGTCGAGGAGCTGCCGGTCCGGCTCCACGACGCCGAGCCGCCTCGCGGCCTCGAGGCGCCGGCGCCGCCCCAGGAGCTGCGCCGCAACCGGGACTTCGTCGTGGTGCTCGTGGGCCAGGGCATCAGCTCGTTCGGCGACTCGATCACGAACACGGCGCTGCCGATCCTGGTCCTGCTGCTGACCGGCTCGGGATTCGCGATGGGCGTGGTCGGGGTGCTGACGACGCTTCCGGACCTCATCATCGGGCTCCCGGCCGGCGCGTTCGCCGACCGCTGGGACCGGCGCAAGATGATGCTCTGGAGCGACGTCGGCCGGGCGATCCTGACCGCGCTCGTCCCGATCTCGGTCGCCGTCGGCGGGCCGACGATGGCCGTCATCCTGCTCGTCACCGCCCCGCTGAACGTCTTCCGCGTCCTGTGGCTCGCGGCGTACACGGCGGCGGTGCCCGGCCTCGTCGGCCGGGACCAGGTGCCGCGTGCGAACGCCATCTTCGAGGCCGTGTTCAACGTCGGCTGGATCGTCGGCCCGGCGCTCGCCGGGCTGCTCGCGGCGACGATCGGCCCCGGCGCGACCATCGCCATCGATGCGGCCACGTTCGCGGTGTCGGCCGGCGCGCTGCTGCTCGTCCGTCGCCCGCTGAAGCCGGAGGCTCGCGCCGAGCCGACCCACATCCTCGAGGACGTGCGCGAGGGCATCCGGTTCGTCGCCCACCAGCCGACGCTCCGCGCCGTCCTTGCGCTGTGGACCACCACATCGGTCATCTCGGCGGGCTTCACCGCGGTGCTCATCTACTACATCACCGTGGATCGCGGGCTGGGCGAGGCGGTGGTCGGGCTCGTGCTGTCCGGGTTCGCGGTCGGTTCGCTGACGGGGTCGATCCTTGCCGCGCGGCTGGCACCCAAAGCCGTCGGCGCCGTGATGCTCGCCGGCGCCGTCGCCTTCGGCGCGGCGACGCTCCTGATCGTCGGGACGCCGGTCCCCGTGATGGTCGGGGCCGCGTTCCTCGCCGGGGTCGTCAACGCGAACGTCCTCGTCGCGTACATCTCGCTGCGGACGATGCTGTCGCCGGACGCGCTGCTCGGGCGGGTCGGCGCGACGGCGCGGACGCTGTCCGTCGGCCTCGGGCCGATCGGCAACCTCGGCGCGGGTCTTGCGCTCGATGCGGTCGGCGGCACGACGACCGTGCTCGCGACCGGGCTGCTCCTCGTCGTCACGGGCCTGCTCTACGCCACGAGCCCGCGGATCCGGCGCGCACGCCTCCCGGCGTGATACGCGGTGCCGTCGCGTTCGATACGCTTCCCGGCACATGAGCCCGGCCCGCGCGTGATCTGTCCCGCCTGCTCCTCGCCCAACGAGGCCGGCCGCAAGTTCTGCGGCGAATGCGGCACGCGACTGGCGGCGGTCTGCCCGAGCTGCGGCAGCCCGAACTCGCCCACGGCCCGGTTCTGTGGCGAGTGCGGGAACGTGCTCGTGACCGCACCGTCGGCCGGACAGGCCGGCGCGGCCACGGCCGCCGCGGGTCCATCGCCTGCGCCGGCGGCCGCTCCGCCGACCGCCGCGGCGCCCCTCGCCGAGCGACGCCTGGTCTCGGTCCTCTTCGCCGACCTCGTCGGGTTCACGACGCTGTCGGAGGGCCGCGACCCCGAGACCGTCCGCGAGCTTCTCAGCCGGTACTTCGAGGTCGCGAACGAGGTGATCGCCAAGTACGGCGGCACGGTCGAGAAGTTCATCGGCGACGCGGTGATGGCGTTGTGGGGCGCGCCGACCGCGCACGAGGACGACGCCGAGCGTGCCGTCCGCGCGGCCCTCGACCTCGTGGAGGCCGTCCGGACGCTCGGACCGGGAATCCAGGCGCGGTGCGGGGTGCTGACGGGCGAGGCCGCCGTCACGATCGGCGCCCGAGACCAGGGCATGGTCGCGGGGGATCTCGTCAACACCGCGTCGCGGCTGCAGGGGGTCGCCCCGCCCGGGGCCGTGCTGGTCGGCGAGGCCACGAGGCTCGCGTCCGGCGAGGCGATCGCGTACGAGGAGGCAGGCGAGCAGCTGCTGCGCGGAAAGGCGGCGCCTGTGCCGGCCTGGCGAGCCGTGCGGGTCGTCGCGCAACGCGGTGGACGCGGACGGGATGACCGCCTCGAGGCGCCGTTCGTCGGCCGGGACGCCGAGCTGCGGCTGCTCAAGGACCTGTTCCACGCGACGTCGCGAGAGCGCCGGGTGCGTCTCGTGTCGATCACCGGCCAGGCCGGGATCGGCAAGAGCCGGCTCGCGTGGGAGTTCCTCAAGTACGTCGACGGCGTTGTCGAGGGCGTGTGGTGGCACGAGGGTCGCTCGCCGGCGTACGGCGAAGGCATCACGTTCTGGGCGCTCGGAGAGATGGTCAGGTCGAGGGCCCGGCTGCTCGAGAGCGACGACCCCGCCACGACCCGCACGCGGATCGCCGACATGCTGTCCGAGTACGTGCCGGACGAGGCCGAGCGGCGGCGGGTCGAGCCGGCGCTCCTTGCGCTGCTCGGCGTGGGCGAGCCGCCTGCGGCCGGGGCGTCGGAGCTCTTCTCGGCGTGGCGCACCTTCTTCGAGCGGCTCGCGTCCACCGGCGTCGTCGCCCTGCTGTTCGAGGACCTCCAGTGGGCTGACCCGGGCACCCTCGACTTCATCGAGCACATGCTCGAGTGGAGCCGCAACGTCCCGATCCTGATCATCACCCTGTCGCGCCCCGAGCTGCTCGAGAAGCGTCCGGGGTGGGGGGCGGGGAGGCGGGCGTTCCTCGCGCTCGACCTCCAGCCGCTCGACGAGGCGGCGATGCGAGAGCTGCTCACTGGCCTCGTCGCCGACCTCCCCGAGCCCGCGATCCGGTCCATCGTCACGCGCGCAGAGGGCATCCCGCTGTACGCGGTCGAGACGATCCGGATGCTCGTGTCCGACGGCCGGCTGGTCGAGCGCGATGGCGGCGGCTACCGCCCGACGGGCGAGCTGGGAGAGCTCGCCGTTCCCAACACGCTGCATGCGCTCATCGCGGCGCGGCTCGACGCGCTCGACCCGGCCGATCGCACGCTCGTGCAGGACGCGTCGGTCCTCGGCCAGTCGTTCGTCCGCGACGGCGTTGCGGCCGTCGCCGGGGTCGAAGGGCACGAGGTCGACGCCCGCCTCGAACGGCTGGTGCGCTCTGAGCTCCTGCGCGTCGAGATCGATCCCCGGTCGCCCGAGCGCGGCCAGTACGCCTTCGTCCAGGCGCTCATCCGCGAGGTCGCGTACGCGACGCTGTCGCTGCGCGATCGCCGTGCCCGTCACCTCGCCGCGGCGAGGTACTTCGAGTCCCTGGGCGACGACGAGCTGGCGGGGGCGCTCGCCGTCCACTACGTGGCCGCGTTCCGGGCGTCGGCGGCCGGTGCGGAGGCGGACGCGCTTGCCGGGCAGGCGAAGATCGCCCTGCGCGCTGCCGCCGACCGCGCGATCGCGCTCGGCTCGCCCGGGCAGGCCGTCACGTTCCTGTCCCAGGCGATCGAGCTGACGCAGCAGGACGCCGAGCGCGCGGACCTCCACGAGCGAGCCGGCGTCGCGGCGAACTCCGCGGCGCGGAGCGATCTCGCCCTGGAGCACCTGGAAGCGGCTGCGTCGATCGCGCGCGCCCTCGGTGACCGCCGCCGCGGCGCACGGATCGCGGCGCGACGTGGCGAGGCGCTGCTCGCGATCCGGCGTCGTGACGAGGCAAAGTCCTATCTCGAGACGGCGATGATCGAGTTCGCCGACCTCGGCGACGACCCGGACGCCATCCTCCTCGCGCGCTTCGCCGCGGCGGCGTACCTCTTCGGCGGCGATTACGAGCGGGCGATCCTCACGACCGATCGGGTGCTCGCGGCCGCGGAGCGCCAGGGGCTCGTCCAGATCGCGGCGGAGACGCTGGGCATCAAGGGCACGGCGGCGTTCTACCAGGGCCGGCAGTGGGAGGCCCGCGCGCTGCTGGTCGGTTCGCGGCAGCTCGCGGAGGAGGCCGGGCTATGGGACACGGTCCTGCGCGCCATGGTCATCCTGCCCTCGATGCTCGCGCTCGACGACCCGCGCTCGTCAACGGCCATCCAGCGGGAGGCGATCGCGCTCGCGCGGCGCATCGGACGGCGGCAGAGCGAGCTCGCGATCCTGTTCAACGCCTCCGAGGACGCGCGGCGCGGGGGCGAGTGGGACTGGGCGGTCGACGAGCTGCAGGCGGCGCTGCAGCTCGACATCGACGACGCGGCGCGGCTCGGCGCGCGAGCGCAGCAGCTGTTCTTCGAGATCTATCGCGGGACCGACGATGCCGTCGTCATCGAGGAGATCGAGCAGGCAATCCGGTCCCTCGAGGATCGCGACATGGTGTCCGGGATCGACGACCTCGAGGGGGCGCGAGCCCACGTCCGGGGCGACTGGGCGGGCGCCGCGCGGATCTGGTTGCGCATCGCCGACGTCAGCGATCTGAACGCGCCCTACGCGCTCCCCCGCGTCGCGCGCGCGGCCGTGGTCGCCGGCGACGGCCCGATGGCGGAGCGCGCGCTGGCGGCCCTGGATGCGATCGGGACGCGCGGCCGCGCCGTGGATGGCGACCGTGCGGCGACGCGGGCCGGCCTGGCCGCGCTCGCGGGCGACCAGGCCGCGGCGATGGCCGGCTACCGCGTGGCGATGGCGACCTTCGAGCAGCTCGGCCTGGACTGGGATCGCGCGCAGCTCGCGCTCGAGGCGGCATCGCTGCTCGGCGCGTCGGAACCCGACATCGTCTCGTGGGTGGACGACGCGAGGGTCATCCTTCGAAGCCTGCGCGCGACGCCGATGCTCGATCGCCTCGACGAGGCCGTCGCGCGGCATCCCGTCAGGAGCGAGACGGCGGGTGGCGGCGCGACGCCTGCGAGGCCCGGAGCCACGGCGGACGGCACCCCCGTTCCCGAACGCGAGCCGGCCGCCGGCTAGCGCCGCAACGCGGTCCGACCGGCGCGCCCGACCGCTACCCGAGCGCGTGCAGTGCCGGGATGATGTCCCGGCCGACCAGCTCGATCGTCCGCGGGTCCCAGGCGTCGCGCACGCTGAAGATGACGTGCTGGGCGCCGGCGTCGGCCAGCTCGCCGAAGCGGTCGACGACCTGCTGCGGGCTCTCCCCGTCCTGGCCCGGCTCGAGGGCGAGGCGCACCGTCTGGAGCGTCGAGCGCTCGATCTCGTCCGGATCCCGCCCGATCGCCTCGCAGTGCTCGCGGATGACCTCGTACTTGTGGTGGATCGTCTCCGGGCCGCCGAAGACGTTCGTGGCGTCCGCGTAGCGGGCGACGAGGCGGAGCGTCTTCCGCTCGCCGCCACCGCCGATCATGATCGGGACCCGCGGGCGGCTGATGGACTGCGGCGAGTTCAGGAGCCGGCCTGCGTGCGTGTGGCGGCCGTCGAACGCCGCCTCGCTGCCGCGCTCGCCGTCCCACATCCCGTGCGCGATCCGGAGCGTCTCCTCGAGGAGCTCGAACCGCTCGGCGAGCGGCGGGAACGGGAAGCCGAGGGCGCGGCTCTCCTGCTCGTTCCACGCGGCGCCGATGCCCAGCCAGGCGCGGCCGCCGGACAGCACGTCGAGCGTCGTGGCGGCCTTCACCCACAGCGCCGGCTGGCGGTAGTGGACGCCGCCGACCATCAGCCCGAGCCGGGCACGCTGCGTGTTGGCCGCGAGGTAGCCGAGCGTCGTCCAGCCCTCGAGCATCGGCTCCTCGGGGCGCCCGACGCTCCGGATCTGGAAGAAGTGGTCCATCACCCAGATGGAGTCGAAGCCTGCGGCGTCCGCGTCGCGGGCGATCCGCGCGAGGGTCGGGCCGATCGCCTCGGCGCCGCCGGGCCACGTGAACGACGGGATCTGGAGGCCGGCCTTCATCGGCTGGAGCGTAGCGCGGTCAGGCCCGGCGGCGTCATCGGAACAGGTCGTTCTCGGGCGGGATCACGAGGTCGCGGCTCATGCCCTCGCCGGCCGGGGGCTGCGCGCCGCGCACGAGCGCGACGGGCCGGCCCGCGGTCTTTCCAAGGGCGAGCTCGGCGGCCGAGGCGAGCTCGTCGGCGACGGCCCGGACGGTCGTCCGCATCACGCGCCCGTCCGCGTCGGGGTGGCCACGGAGGTCCTCGAGCGGCAGCAGCCCCGACACGCCGAGCGCGACGTCGACGATGCCCCAGCGCCACGGCCTGCCGAAGCTGTCGGAGATCACGACGGCGACGTCCGAGCCGAAGCGGTCCCGGATCGCGGCCCGGATCCGCGTCGCGGACGCGTCCGGGTCGCGCGGCAGGAGCGTCACGAGGTCGCCCGACAACGGGCCGACGTTGGATGCGTCGACGCCGGCGTTCGCGCACACGAAGCCGTGGCGCGTCTCGACGATCAGCACGCCACGCTCCATCCGGACGATCCGGGCGGCCTCGTCGAGCACGACCTGGATCTGGCGCGGATCGCGGTCCCACTGCCGCGCCCACTCGATCGCCTCGGGCCCGGGCGTCACCGTGCGCAGGTCGACGACAGCGCCCTCGGCCTTCGACACGACCTTCTGGGTCACGACCAGGACGTCGCCGGGCTCGATCGGCAGGGCCCCGGGGGTCGCCTCGAGCGCGTCGCCGATCATCCGCTCGAGATCGTCGCCCTCGGTGACCTCCGGGAGCCCGGCGAGCGCGAGGACCTCGACGCGGCCGGGGTCAGTGGCCATGGAGCGCCTCCGCCCGGAGCGCCTCGGCGAGCAGCAGGTCCTCGGGCGTGTCGACGTCGAGGTCGAGCACGTCCGGGACCTCCGCGAACGGGATGTCGGCGGACGCGGCGAGCCACGCGTGCCCGGCGCGGCTGTCGCCGCCGAACGCCGGGTCGATCGCGTCCGGCGGGTCGAGGAGCAGCGCGTTGGTGCCGGTGCCGTGGCGGTCGGCGGCGAGGATGACGCTCGGGGAGCCCGCCGCGTCGCCCGCGTCGAGGATCCGCGACACGTCCGCGGGCCGGAGTCCGGGCAGGTCGGCGGGCAGGACGAGGAGCCGGCCGGACGTCGCCGCGGCGCGGGCCTCCTGGAGGGCCGGGTTGAGGCCCCGCGACCGCTGCTCGACGGGCCGGGCGCCCGCTTCCGCCGCGACCTCGAGGACCTCGGGATCGGGCGAGACGACGAGGACCTCGACCACGCCGGGTGTCGCGAGCGCCGCCGTCACGGTGCCCACGAGCAGCCGCTCCACGAGGTCGCGGCGCTCCTCGGCATCGAGCGCCGCCCCGAGCCGCGACTTCGCGTGCTCGAAGGCCTGGACCGGGATGACGACCGACGTCGCGCGCGTCACGCGAGCACCTCGGCCACGATCTCGCCGGCCAGGCGGGCCCGGGACGCGTCGTCGCCCATGATCGTGTCGGTCACGACGGCCCGCATCCCGAGCGCCTCGACCGCGGCGGCCTCGCCCTCGTCGACCGCATCGATCACGAACACGTCGACCATGCCCGCGTACAGCCGCGCGACGCCGGCCGCGGATGCCTCGTGTCCGAGCCCGACGAGCATCCGGTCGGCCGGTCCCTTGAGCGCGCGGCCGCCGACGATCGGGCTCACGGCCGCGACAGGCACGCCGCGTGCCCTTGCTCGATCGACGCCGTCCCGCATCCCGGGCACGGCGAGGATCGGGCCGACCGACACGAGCGGGTTCGACGGGCACACGACGATGGCGTCGGCGCGGTCGAGCGCCGCGACGACCTCGGGGCTCGGAGCCGCCGCCGTCATGCCGGCGAACCGGAGCTCGAGGACGTCCGGCTCCTGGCGTCGGTGGACGAAGTACTCCTGGAACTCCAGCCAGCCGTCGGCGGTCCGGACCTCGGTCGCCACCGGGTCGTCGCTCATGGGCAGGATGCGGCTCGCCACGCCGAGCGCCGCCTGCAGCCCGAGGCACACCTCGGTCAGGCGCCCGCCGGCCCGCACCCGCGCCGTCCGGGCGATGTGCAGCGCGAGGTCGCGGTCACCCAGCCGGAACCAGGTCTCCTCGCCGTACGCGGCGAGCTGGTCCATCGTCGCGAACGTGTCGCCCTCGATGCCCCAGCCGAACACCGCCTGCTCGAGCCCGGCGAGGTTGTACAGCACGGTGTCGTGGTCCGGCATGACGAGGAGTCCGTGGCGGACGCAGTCGTCCCCGGTGTTGACGATGACCTCGAGACCGTCGCCGCAGTGCGCGGCCAACCCCTCCGCGAGCTTCGCGCCGCCGACCCCGCCGGCGAGCGCCACGAGGTGGCGCGTCACGCGTTGAGCAGCTCCAGCACCTCACCGATCCGGTCGATGGTCTCGGCGTCGTAGGGGGACGGGAGGTCGACGAGGAAGTGGCGGAACCCGAGCTCGACCATCGGCCGCAGGCTGTCCGCGACCTGCTCCGGCGTGCCGACCTGCGGCGCCTCGTCCTCGTCGTCCGACTCGAAGCCGCCGAGCGCGGCGATCTCGGCGTAGCGGGCCAGCGCCGCCTCGCGGGTGTCGCGCAGGACCATGTCGACCGAGAACGTCTTCTCGATCGTCTCCGGATCCCGGCCGATCTCCGCGCACCGCTCGCGCATCGTCGCGTCCTTGCGGCGCAGGTCCTCGAGCGTGCCGCCGGTGTTCCACATGTCGCCGTGCCGGGCGAGCGTCCGCAGCGTCTTCTTCGGGCCGGAGCCGCCGATCATGATCGGCAGGTGCGGCTGGACCGGGCGGGGCGCCGCGAGGGCATCGTGCATCGGGTAGATCGGTCCGTCGTGGTCGAACCGGTCGCCGTCGAGCAGCCGCCGCATCACGGCGACGGACTCGTCCAGCCGGTCCAGCCGCTCCCCGAAGCCGCTGCCGAAGTCGATCCCGTACGCGTCGTGCTCGCGCTCGAACCATGCGCCGCCGATGCCGAGGATCGCCCGGCCCGCGGACTGGTGATCGAGGGTGATCGCGAGCTTCGCCGTCAGGCCCGGGTTCCTGAAGGTGTTGGCGCCGACCATGAGCCCGAGGGTCGCCTTCTCGGTCGCCGCGGCCCAGCCTGCGAGCACCATCCAGCCCTCGAGGATCGGGCCCTGCCACGGCCCCACGATCGACATCAGGTGGTCCCAGGTCCAGAGGCTCGCGGCGCCGGCGCGCTCGGCACGCACCGCGGCGTCGCGCAGCGACGGCCACGAGTCGGTCTGCGGCCACAGGAGGAAGCCGATCTTCACGTCGCTCATGTCAGTCATCCAGGTGGTCGTGCACGGCCGTGACCCGCAGCCGGAACGTGATGCGCGGCTGGCTCCGGAACATGGCCTCGGACTCCGGCGTGGGGCCGCCGTCGCGGTAGCGGTGGGCGAGCTGGACGATGTCCTCGCGGGCCTGCTCGACGTCGTCGACAACCTCGTCGACCACCGCGGTCATCCCGACCCAGCGGTCGGGGGCAACGGGATCGACCACGGCGAGGGAGACGCGCGGGTCCCGCACGAGGTTCGCGGGCCAGCGGCGCGGCGAGCGGCTGTTGACGAGGATTCGGTCGTCGGGCTCGAGCCGGTACCACGCGACCGCCTGGCGCGGCGCGCCGTCCGGGTCGATCGTGGCGACGGACACCACGTAGGGGTGCTCGAGGAAGGCGCGGACCGCCTCGGAAAGGGCAGGGGAGGAGGTGCGCATGGACGCCATGGTACCGAGCGACGTTCAGCGCAGGCGCTCGCCGGCCTCGATCCGCATCGCAATCCGGTTGCCGGGCGGCGCGAGCGGGCAGGCCCACTTCGCGTCGAACGCGCACGACGGATGATAGGCGAAGTTGAGGTCGAGGACGAGCGTGCCCGCCTCCGGGTCGCCGCCGAGGTCCGCGCCCTTCGCCGTGTCGAGCAGGTAGCGCCCGGCGCCGTAGGTCTCGTTGCCGCTGGTCGCGTCCAGGAAGGGCAGGAACAGGCCGCCCGCGTAGCCGCGCATCCAGAACACGTCGAGCGACGCCGTGCCGTCGGGATGGGGCAGCTCCACGCGGCCGACGCGGTCGAAGGCGAGTGTGTCCTGGCCACTGTTGGGCAGCGCCAGCGCGAGACCGTCGATCGCCGGGGCGTCCGCGGCACCCACGGGCAGCGTCCAGCGCAGGCGGTCGTCGTACGGCCAGTGACGGCCGACGAAGGCGTCGCGTTCGCCGTCCGGCACCGGCGACTGCGGGTGACCCCGGTAGAGGGCCTCGCGCTCGGCGCGCCAGCGGTCCCAGGCGGCCGCGGGGTCGGATGCCGCGACGGTGCGCACCTCGACGTAGAGCGCCGCCACGCGCCGGCGCCAGTCCGCCAGCCACACCCGGTCCGTCGCCGCGCCCTCGTCCATCGGCCCATCGTAGGGCGACGGCCTCGTCGCGACATCCGTGGCACCATCGGGGCCCGATGAGCGCACCCACCCCCAAGGCCGTCGCGCCGGAGCCGATGCACGGCTGCGTCCGCTGCGGCGCGCCGATCCCGATCTCCGAGTCGATGTGCGAGCGGTGCAATCCGCTCGGGCTCAAGGCGCCGGCCGCGTCGCAGGCGCACGGGATCGCCATCGTCGGCGTCGCGGTCGCGGTCGTGCTCCTGGCGGTCATCGCGCGGCTCGCCATCGCGGACGTCGGTCCGTTCACCGGCGGCGTGGCGAGCTTCGGGCCGGATCCGTCGGGCGTCCGCGTGTCGATCACCGTCCACAACGCGGGGTCGAGCGCGGGCTCGACGACCTGCCGGGTCGACGACCCGTCGCTCGGGGGCATCGGGCCGCAGACCGTGTACGTGCAGAGCCCGACGGTGCCCGCGAAGGGGTCGGTGACGTTCGACGTGGTGGTCGGGACGCTCGGCTCGTCACCGGCCGGGCTCGTCGCCGACTGCGGCGCGTGACCGCGACCTCGGCCGACGCGGCGTTCGCTCGCGAGCTCGCCGAGGCGGGCGGCCGGATCCTGCTGGAGCGCTACGAGCGGGTCGAGGTCGTCGACTACAAGTCGGCCAAGGACGTCGTGACGGATGTGGACCACCTGTCGGAGGCGGCGATCATCGACGCGATCCGGGCGCGTCACCCGGGCGACGCGATCCTCGCGGAGGAGTCGGGCGCGCACCCGTCGGCCGACGGCGCCGACGGCGTCGACGCCTCGACGCTGTCCCGTGGCCGGACCTGGGTCATCGACCCGCTCGACGGCACGATCAACTACGCCAACGGGATCCCGTACTTCTGCGTGTCGGTGGCGCTCGTCGTCGACGGCGTGCCGTCCTGCGGGGCCGTCCACGACCCGATGCGCGGCGAGACGTTCTGGGCGTCCGCGGACGGACCCGCGCGCCTCGGCGATGCCGAGGTCCGCACCTCGCGCAAGGAGCAGCTGGGCGACGCCGTGATCTCGATGGCGCTCGGCGGGCGTGCGGTCGCGACGCGTGCCAAGGCCGTCCGCAAGGCGGTGCGCGCGTCGCGCAACACGGGGTCGGCCGCGCTCGCCCTCGCGTACGTCGCGAACGGGCGCTTCGACGCGTTCGTGCAGACCGGCGGCATGTCGGCGTGGGACGTCGCGGCGGCCGGGCTCATCGCCGAGCGTGCGGGCGCCGTGGTCACCGACGCGAACGGCGGGCCGTGGTTCGACGTCGACCGTGCGACCCGGGCGTTCGGCATCGTGGCGGCGCCGCCCGCGCATCATGCCGAGCTGCTGCGCCGGTCTCGCGAGGCGCCGCAGCCCGAGCCGCCGCGGCCGGAGGCGCCGCATCCCGACGCGCCACGCCGCGACGGGCGCGCGCGATCCGCGGGGGGCTGACCTAGGCTTCCGCGATCGCCTCGCGCTCGCCGTCGCCGAGCCAGCGATGGGGGCGCGTCCGGAGGCGGTCGAGGCCCCAGGCGTCGCAGAACGCCGCCCAGCGCTCGCGATCCGTCCCGCGCCAGCGCAGCTCGTCGACGCTCGCCTGCGGGATGGGCACCCCGTCGTCCGTCGTGCGGAGCCGGGCGAGGTTGCGATACAGGAGCGCCTCGTCCATCCGGTCACGCAGCGTCGTCGCGAGGCCGACCGGGTTGCGGACGCCGGCGACGTCCCACTCGCTGCCGCGCTCGGGGATCGCCTCGAGGTGGCCGTACCGGGCGAGGACGGCCGCGGCCGTCTTGTCGCCCCAGCCCGGGAGGCCCGGGTAGCCGTCGGCGGCGTCGCCGACGAGGGCCAGGCGGTCGGGGACGCTCTCGGGCGGAACGCCCCACTTGGCGCGGACGCCGGCGTCGTCGTACGTGAGGTCGCGGCGCCGGTCCCAGAGCACGATCCGCTCGTCGCGCACGCACTGCGCCATGTCCTTGTCCGGCGTGCAGATGAGGATCCGCTCGACCTCCGGGTCCGCGGCGAACCGGTCCGCGGCCGCCGCGATCGCGTCGTCCGCCTCGTACTCGACCATCGGCCACAGGACGACGCCGAGCGCCTCGATGGCCGCCTCCGCGATCGGGAATTGCGCGAGCAGCTCGGGCGGCATCCCGGCCGACGTCTTGTAGCCCGCGTACAGGTCGTTGCGGAACGACTCGATGACGCGGTCCGTCGCGCAGCCCACGTGCGTCGCGCCCTGCTCGCGCAGCAGATAGCACAGCTGGTCGACGAGGCCGCTCACGCCCGACAGCGCGACGCCGTCCCGGCCGAGGACCGGCGGCCTCGGCGCGAAGTGGGCCCGGAACAGCTCGTACGTCGCGTCGACGAGGTGGACGCGCATGGTCAGCCGCCGGTCTCGACGAGCCGCTTGAGGCGGAACAGGTCGTCCTGGAACACCCGCCGCAGCACCGGCGCCGCGGCGACGGCGGCGAGGTGCGGGAAGACCGGCGCGGCCAGCGTCTCTGCCCAGCGGACGACGGTCGTCGTGCCGTCGACGGATGGCTCGAGCTCCATCACGCCGCCGCCCCGGACGGTGCCTTCGTGGCGGATCGCGAACCGGCGGGGCGGCTCGAAGGCCGTCACCTCGACCGGGTCGCGGACGCCGATGCCGAGGATCCGCACGAGCGCCTCGCCGCGCGAGCCGACGGCTGTGGGCTCGGGCGTGGTCATGCGGACCGCCTTCATGTCCGCCATCCACTCCGGCTGGCGAGGGACGTCGGCGAGGACGGCCCAGGTGCGGTCGACCGGGGCATCGATGACGACCAGCATCTCGAGCGGCGGGATCCTCCCATCGCGTCGCGCGAGGAACTGGTCCGCGACCCACGCGAGCGCGCCGCCGACGAGCACGATCCGGGCCACGAGCCACAGCATCGCGCTCAGCCGCCGCGGCTCGACCGGACGTTGGCGCCCGCGTTGCGCAATTCCTCGAGCGCGGCCTCGCCGTCCCCGCGCCGGATCTCGCAGGCGGCGACGGCGTCGGTGAGCACCGTCGTCGCGTAGCCGAGGCGCAGCGCGTCGAGCGCGGTCGCCTTGACGCAGTAGTCGGTCGCGAGCCCGATCACGACCACGTCGGTGACGCCGGCGCTCTGGAGCAGCGGGGCGAGCATCGTCGGCACGTGCTCGCCGGTCCTCGTGTCGCGCATCGTGAAGCCCGAATAGCCGTCCTCGCCGTTGCTTCCCTTGCGGACGACCGGCGTCTCGGGGGGCGACTGGAGATCGGGGTGCAGCTCCGCGCCCCACGTCTCCGCGACGCAGTGCACGGGCCAGTCGCCGCCGTCCTTGGTGAAGTGCGGGGTGCTCCGCGGGTGCCAGTCCTGGGTCAGGACGACGAGCGCACCGTGCTCCCGCGCCGCTGCCGTCTCGCGGTTGATGACCGGGATCACGCGGTCCGCGCCGGGGACGACGAGGCTTCCCTTCGGGTCGGCGAAGTCGTTCTGGACGTCCACGACGACGAGCGCCGCCGCCGGGTGATAGCGGGCCATGGCCCTACGCTACCGTTCCCCGCCACGGCTGTCGCGCGCCGGTGCGGGCAGTGCGGATAGCGGCGGGCCCGCCGCCGCGGGTCACGCCGTCACGCCGCGGAGGCGGCGCGGCCAGCCCGGCTGACCCGGGCGCGAATCGAAACGGCGCCGCCGGGTCGCTCCGGCGGCGCCGTCCTGTGTCGAGATGGTGGGTCAGGCGGTCGCGTGCGCGGCCTCCTGCGAGGCCTGGTCGGTGCCCGACGCCTCCGGCGCCTCGGGCGCGTCCTGGGCGTCGTCGACGTGGGCGTCGTCGTCCTCGTGGAACGACCCGCTCGCGGGCGAGGTCGCCTCGCCTTCGACGTCGAGCAGGTACCCGATGCCCTGGAAGGTGCGGATCCGGCCCGGCTCGCCCGGCTTCGCGCCGAGCTTGCGGCGGACGCGGGACACCCAGACGCGGAGGTACTGGAGATCGTCGCGGTACTCGGGGCCCCAAACCTTGGTCAGGAGCTCCGTGTGCAGCACGACCTTGCCGGCGTTCGCCGCGAGATGCTGGAGGAGCAGCCACTCGGTGCGGGAGAGCTGCACGAGCTCGCCGCCACGGGTGACCATGCGCCGCTCGAGGTCGATCTCGACGTCGTCGAAGCGGATGACGCCTGCGCCCGGCTGGGCGCCGCTCGAGCGGCGGATGACGGCACGCACGCGCGCCGCCAGCTCATCCGGGTGGAACGGCTTGGCGATGTAGTCGTCGGCGCCGAGGTCGAGGCCCTTCGCCTTGTCGGCGGTGGAGCCCTTGGCGGTGAGCAGGATCACCGGCACCGGCCGCCGCTCGCGGAGCTGGCGCATGACCTCGATGCCGTCGAGGTCGGGCATGACGATGTCGAGCAGGACGATGTCCGGCCGGACCTCTTCGGCCTTGGCCAGCGCATCCTCACCGCCGCTGGCGGCGACGACGCGGAAGCCCTCCTCGGACAGGGCGATCGAGACGAGCTTGGTGATCCGCGGCTCGTCGTCCGCGACGAGGACCAGGGGTTGCGTGCTCATGCGTGCCTCTCACCTCCCGGGTGATCTGTAGTGTGCGCCCGGCGGGAGGCCGGGGTGCTGGAACGGCCCGCGGGTCGGCGCGTTCCCTTCGAGGACGGGCGGGCCGGTTGATGGGCCGCGATCAGGACGACTGCGGCTGCTGGGTGGGCAGCTCGACGTTGACGTTCACGTCGCTGCCGCTCTTCGAACCACCGAACGTGCCTTGACCGGGGCCAAAGGCGAAGTACCAGAAGCCGACCAGCAACAGCAGGACGACGATGACGCCGATGACGGCGCCCATGCCGCTCCCGCCGCGCTCGACGACGACCGTGTCGTGATCCTCGTGGGCCAACTCGAGGGTCCTCCTCTAGGGCCGCCCGGGTCTCTGGGCCCGGGGGTCGATGGCCGTGACGTTGCCGGACCGTCGGTACCCGCCACGCCGGCCCGACATTGCAGAACCGATACAGCGGCATAACAGTTTCTGCGCTCCTGATCGGGAGGTGCCGTGCCCGCCCGGTTTCCGCGCTCCACACGTCCGGCCCCGCCCGCCATCCAACGCCCGGTTTCGGCGCGACGCCAGGGAGTCACAGGAGGACTACGGGTCGATGGGCTGTCGACCCAACCCGCGGTCCGCGACGACCTGTCACAGGCAAAGGCCGAATCCCGCGTCGCCCGCCGACGATGCGTCGTGCGTTGACTGCATTGGCGACACGCGGCCGCGGGCGCGCGGTCGCGCTCGTCGACCCGACAACGCCCGGTGGCGAGTGGCAGACCCG
>JAICUI010000070.1 GCA_025935925.1 Chloroflexota bacterium | reverse complement strand
CCATCGCGGGATGCCGCGCGACGCACAGTAGACTCCCGGGCGTGCGACGCGGGCGGCATCCGGCAACGTGGGCGACGGCGATCGCCCTCGTCGCGGCGGGATGCTCGACGGTCGCGCCGACCGCGGCGCCGGCCACCACGGAGCCCGTTTCAGCGGCGCCCGCGACGCCGGTCGCATCGGTCCTTCCGAGCGAACCATCGGGCGCCGCCGGCAGCGCCTGCACGCCGGCCACGATCCCGCCCGCAGACGACCCGAGCAGCCGCGTCTGGTACGAGGCGTTCGTCCGCAGCTTCAAGGACGGCAACGGCGACGGCATCGGCGACCTGAAGGGCCTCACGGCGAAGCTCGACTATCTGAACGACGGCAATCCGGCGACGACGGACGACCTCGGGGTCACCGGGATATGGCTGATGCCGATCGCCGACTCGCCGAGCTACCACGGCTACGACGTCATCGACTACGACAGGGTCGAGCCCGACTACGGCACGCGTGCCGACCTCGACGCGTTCATCGCAGCGGCCCACGCGCGCGGCATCAAGGTCATCGTCGACCTGGTCCTGAACCACACCTCCTCCGAGAACTCGTGGTTCGAGTCCTCCGCCAGGCACGACGGCACGCACGACGACTGGTACGTCTGGTCCGCCACGAACCCGGGCTGGCTGGGCCCCGACGGCCAAATCGTCTGGCACGAGCACGGCAAGCGCTGGTACTACGGGCTGTTCTCGGAGGGCATGCCGGACCTGAACTACCGGTCGCCCGCCGTCACGGCCGAGATGGACCGGGTCACGACGTTCTGGCTCCAGGACGTCGGCGTCGACGGCTTCCGGCTCGATGCCGCGAAGTACCTGGTCGAGGACGGCGAGGGCAAGCTCCAGAACACGCCCGAGACGCACGCCTGGCTCGCCGCGTGGAAGCAGCAGGTCGAGGCGGTCCGGCCCGACGCGACGGTGGTCGGCGAGGTCTGGGATCCGGCGACCATCGCGGCGTCGTACGTGCCCGACGACACGGACCTCACGTTCGACTTCGGGATGGCGCAGGCCATCCGGCTCGCGCTTCAGGGCGGGCGCGCGGCACCGCTCGAGACCGCGCTGGGCGACTCGCTGACGGCGTGGCCCGCGAACCGCAACGCGACGTTCCTGACGAACCACGACCAGACCCGGATCATGACCGAGCTCAACGGCGACGCGGCGTCGGCGAAGCTCGCCGCGTTCCTGCTGCTGACGCTGCCCGGGACGCCGTTCGTGTACTACGGGGAGGAGATCGGGCTCACGGGCACCAAGCCCGACGAGCGCATCCGCACGCCGATGCCGTGGACCGGCGAGGGGCCGGCGGCAGGGTTCACGACCGCGACGCCGTGGGAGCCGCTCCAGGACGGCTGGCAGACCGTCAACGTGGCGGCCGAGACGGGCGATCCCGCGAGCCTCCTCTCCGCCTACCGCTCGCTGATCGCGGTGCGCGGCGCGAACGACGCGCTCCAGCACGGCGCGACGGTCCCGGTGCAGGGCGGTGCCGAGGGGGTGACGGGCTGGCTCCGCACGACGGGCGACCAGACGCTCCTGGCGGTCGCCAACGTGTCCGACGCGCCCATCACGGAGTACGGCCTGTCCCTCGACGATGGCCCGCTGTGTGGCCCGCTGACCGCGCGGATGGTCGGGACGGTCGGCGGCGATCCCGCGTCCGCCCTCGTGCCGCCCGTCGTCACCGCCGACGGCGGCCTCGACGGCTGGCGGCCGCTGCCGACGCTCCCCGCCCGCAGCGGCTACGTGCTGGCCCTCGAGCCCGCGCCGTGACCGAGCGCGCCCGGGAGCGACGCGAGCGGCTCGAGCCGGAGCCGCCGCCTGCCCCGCGCCGCCCGGCGGACGAGCGGCCGGAGCGGCCGCGACGGCCCGCCGGGGTCGAGCTGGCGGCGGCGATCATGATCGTGTCGGGCGCCGTGTCGACGCTCGTGTCGATCCAGGCCGCGATGACGCTCGCGGCCGAGGGCGCGCTCGACGAGCCGCTCGTCGTCGTGTCCATCGCGATCGGCGTCGCGACGGTCGTCCTCGGGCTGCTCGTCCGGGCGGGGCGGGCGTGGCTCGTCGCCCTGAACGTGGCGGCGGTCGCCGGGTTCCTCGAGCTCATCTCGGGCTCCCCGGCGGGGCTGCTGTTCGGCGCGCTGGACATCGTGGTCGTCGCGCTGCTGATGCGCGATCGGCCGTGGTTCACCGGCGCTGACGAACAGGACGACGAACCCGGCGAGCCCGGCCGGGGCTGAGCCCGGCCGGGGCTGAGCCCGGCCGGGGCTGAGCCGGGCGGTCACCCCTTGACGCCGCCGACGGCGAGGCCGCCGACCAGGTACCGCTGGAAGAAGAAGAACACCACCGAGACCGGCAGCGCGAACAGGATCGCGAAGGCCGCGAACTCGCTCCACGGCGTGTTCCGCGCGTACTGGCCGACCATCGAGTTGAGCGCGATCGACAGGGTCCAGTCGGGCACGTTCCCGCCGATGAAGTAGTAGACGGTCAGGTACTCGCTCCAGCCGCCCAGGAACCCGAGGAAGGCCGTGACCGCGATCGCCGGGGTCGCGAGCGGCAGCACGATCCGGCGGAACGTCTGGTTCTGCGTTGCGCCGTCGACGTAGGCGGCCTCCTCGAGGTCGTGCGGGATCGTGTCGAGGTAGCCCTTGAGGTTCCAGATCGCGAACGGCAGCTGCGCGGAGCAGATCGCGAGGATCACGCCCACGAGCGAGGCCCGCAGGTTGAAGTCCAGGCCGGCGACGTCGACGTGGATCCGGTTCATGAACACGTACAGCGGGACGAGGGTCGCGACGCCGGGCAGCATGAGGACGCCGAGGATCACGATCATGAGCGTCTCGCGGCCGCGGAACCGCAGGCGGGAGAACGCGTAGGCCGCCGTGATGCCGAGCCCGACGGCGATCGCGGACGTGAACACCGCCACCTTGAGGCTGTTGAGCGCGAGCCCGATGAAGCTGATCGGGTTGCTCGTCGGCTGGTTCAGGACCTTGATGTAGGCGTCGAGCGTCGCGCCGGGCGGGATCAGATTCAGCCCGTCCGGCCGGAACAGCCCGCGGGGATCGATCGACATGCTGAAGATCCAGACCAGCGGGAACAGCACCGTGAAGGTGATCACGATCAGGAGGGCCTGCAGGGCGAGCTGCCGGCCGAGTGGGAGCTTCCGCTCGTCACTGCCGCGGCGCCGGGCGGCGCGCCGCGACCACATCAGCACCGGCCGGCGGGAGACGTCAGCGAGTGAGGTCATGGCTGGGTCCTCGTATCGGGTCGCCGGTCAGTCCGCATAGCTCTTCGTCGCTTTCGCCAGCCGGTTCGTGATCAGCGTCACGACGAGCAGCAGGAAGAACAGGTAGACGGCGAATGCCGCGGCGACGCCGAGCAGTTGCCGTTCGGTCGCCAGCCGGTACGCCTGCGTGACGAGGATCTCGGTACGGCCGAACGGATTGCCGCCGGTCATGAAGTACGGCAGGAAGAACAGGTTGAACGTGATCACGAAGCCGTAGATCGCGTACGGCAGCATCGCCGGGCGCAGGAAGGTCACCGTCACCGTGCGGAACTTCTGCCACGCGTTCGCGCCGTCCATCTCGGCCGCCTCGTACAGGTCGCCCGGGATGCTCTGGAGCGCGCCCGTCGCCACGACCGCGTTCAGCGGCCAACCGAGCCACGTGTTTGCCGTGATCATGGCGAAGTACGCGAGCGGCAACGGGATGAACGGGATCGGATCGTCGGCCTGGTTCAGCCAGTCGAGGTGCATCCAGCCCGAGTCCGCCGGGAAGCCGAGCGTGGTCCCGAGGCCCTGGAGGAAGAAGTTCACCGCGCCGGCGTCCGTGTCGAACATGTTCCGCCACACCGTCGCGACGATGATCGACGGCAGCACCACCGGGAGGATGAACAGGGCCCGGTAGATGCCGCGGAACCAGAGCCCCTTGACGTTGAGCAGGACGGCGATCAGGACGCCGAGGATGACGTGGACGACGACGTTCGAGAACGCCCACCAGAGATTGAACAGGACGAGCCGGATGAACTCGAAGTTCGGGATCTGGAGGTTGGACTGGGCGATCCGGATGTAGTTGTCGAGCCCGACGAACGTCGGTGAGATGGGGTTGTTGACGCGGAAGTTCTTCGGCCCGAAGTCGGTGAACGACATCCAGACCTGGTAGATCAGCGGGTAGAAGGTGATGATCCCCATGACCGCGAGTGCCGGCACGAGGTACAGGTACGGCGACGCCGACCGCCGCCAGTTCCTGCGCCGGCGCGGCATCGTCGTCACCGCGGCAGCTGTGGCCATCCCTGGATGCTCCTCCTCCTGAGACGGGGCGCGGGAGAGACCGGGTCGAGGCTCGTCGTGTCGGGACTGCTGGATCGGCCCCGGGCCGGGCTCCGCTAGGCCGCGAAGCGCGGGCCGGGAACGATGCGGGGGCGCCGCGAGGGCGCCCCCGATCGATTCGCGAACCGAAGGCTACTTCTTGTTCGCGTCGTTCATGGCCTTGCAGGCGTCGGCGACGGCCTGCGTCGGGTCGGCGTTCTTGTCGAGGACCTTGTTGATCGCGTCGCCGAACGGACCCCAGTAGTTGTTGAACTCGGCGCGCTGCGGGCGGGCGAGGCCGTCGGCCGCGGCGTCCGCGAAGCCCTGCACGATCGGGTCGTCGATCTTGACGCCCGGGGCCGCCGGAACGTGGCCGGCGTTCGACGTCATGACCTGCTCCTGGGCCGTCGAGACCATCTGGAGCGCGAAGGCGATCGCGAGGTCGGTGTTCTTGCCATTGGGGTTGATGTACCAGCCGTCGGTGCCCGTGAAGGGGTTGGCCTTCGCGGTGCCGGCCGGCATCTTGGCGACGGCGAGGTTGTCGCCGAGGGCCTTCTCGAAGTCCGCGGTCTGCCACGGCCCGTCGATGACGGCCTGCAGCTTGCCGGTCTGGAAGTCCTGCTTGAGCGCGTTGCCGTCGGTGTAGTACTTCGCGCCGGCCTTCTTGAGGTCCTGGAAGTACTTGAACGCATCGGCGAAGCCGGCCTGGTCGGCGACGCACTTGCCGCTGTCGTCCATGAGCGTGCCGCCGAACGCGCCGGTGAACCCGAACATGTGGTACGCGTTCTGGTTCAGGCCGAGCGTCAGCCCGCCCTTGACGGCGGTCATCAGGTCATCGGTCGTCGCCGGCGGCGTCGCGACCTTGGACTTGTCGTACCACATCGCGACGGCCTTGAGGGACTCGGGGACCATGAAGAATGCGGGGCTGCCGCCGGTGTCGGAGGTCGTCGCCTTCGAGCCGTCGACCGCGACCTGGTTGAACGCGTCGAGCTTCCCGTTGAGGGCGTCGTTGAGGTTCATCAGCGCGCCCGCGTCGGCCTGCGAGAACAGGTTGTCGTTGGGGGCGATGTACAGGTCGGGACCGCCGCCCGCGAGGACGTCGGTCTGCCACTTCGTGAAGATGTCGCTGAACGGCTGCTCGACGACGTTGACCTTGAGGTCCTTGTTCGTGACGAGGAGCTGGCCCAGCGCCTGCTGGAAGGCGCCGGTCTCGCCGCCGCCCGAGCCGTAGGAGTGCCAGAGGGTCAGCTCGCCGCTCAGCGGCTCGGCCGACGGCGCCTGGCTGCCCGGGGCCTCCGCGGAGCCCGAGGGCGCCTCACCCGAACCCTCGGGCGCGGTGCTCTGCGGGGCGCTGGACGACGCCGTGCTCGGCGCGGTGGTCGGCGCCGTCGTGGCGGAGTTGCCGCCGCACGCCGCCGCGAAGATGGCCGCTGCCCCGAACAGGGCGACGAGCCGCTTCTTGCTGGTGCTCATCCTGGTGTCGATCTCCTCCAAGAAGTCGTGTGGTTTGCCGGTGCGGTCCCGCCGGCGGTGCCGGTCGGGTGTCGGGCCGGGTCCGGCCCCTCGGGTGCGTCAAACGGCGCACTGGACGGTTCCGTGAACCTTGCCATATCGGGCACGGCATCGGCGGACCGTCGAGCGCCACCCGGCGTCCTTCAGTGTGGGACCCGGTCCACCTCCTGCCGCCGATGCGGCGCGGGCCCCGTCGAGCCGCGGACGATGAGCCGCGTCTCGAGCCGGAGCTGCTCGGGGGGTAGATCCCGTCGTTGGACGACGGACAGGAGCAGGCGCACCGCGCTCTCGCCCTTGCGGCGGATCGGCTGGTGCACCGTGGTCAACGGCGGGTTGGTGTGCTGGCTGATGTCGATGTCGTCGAAGCCGACGACCGAGACGTCCTCGGGAACCCGGAGCCCGAGCTCGCGCGCCGCGCGCAGGACGCCGATCGCCATCGCGTCGGACATCGCCAGGACGCCCGTGGGCCGCAGGCCGTCCTCCCAGGCGCGGCGCATGGCCGCGATCCCGCCCTCGATGCTCGCCGGCGCGACGACCACGGCCCCGCTCGGGAGCTCCAGGCCCTTGGCCGCCAGCGCCTGGACGTAGCCGCGCATCCGGCGACCCGTGACGCCTTCCGGCTCCGTCAGCGCACCGGGCGTCGGCGGCTCGACGCCGACGATCAGGATGTCCCGGTGACCGAGCTGCAGCAGGTGCTCCGCGGCGGCGCGCGCGCCACCCTCGTCGTCGATCTCGACACCCGGCTGGTCGGGCAGCGCGCTCGAGTCGACCATCACCAGCGGCAGGCCCGCGGCGCGGATCTGCTCCACCTCCGGGTGCGCCGCGGCCAGGCCCACGGCGACCACGCCGTCGACGGTGGCGCGGCCCATCGCCCGGGCGAGGCTGCCCTGGAGCGGGCTGATGAAGTGGAGCGCGTAGCCCTCCTGCTCGGCGGCGAGCGCGACGCCCTCGCTGAACGCGCCGAAGAACGGGTTGGAGAAGATCACCGACAGGGCCTGCGGGGTCAGGACGCCCAGCGTGTGCGTCTGGCGCTGCGTCAGCATCCGCGCGACGGGGTTGGGCCGGTAGCCGAGCGAATCGGCGACGTCCCGGATCCGGCTCGCCGTCTCGGGCGCCAGCCGGTCGGGGCTGTTGAAGGCGAACGACACCGCCGTCTTCGACACGCCCGCCTCGCGGGCGACGTCGGCGATGCGCGGCCGTCGCGGGGTCCGCTCCTCCACGGTCTCCTCGTAGCGGCTGTCCTGGTGCGGGTCGGGACGGATGGGGTCCCGTGGCCCGGTGGCGGCGCCGGGGGTCAAAACCGGTTTAGCAAACCGGTTTAGCGGACAATAGGTGCGGCCTCGGCGGGTGTCAAGGCCCGGCGATGGCATCATCGGCACATGCTCGCCACGCTGCGCGCGATGCCCGGCGGCGTCCGCATCTTCCTGGGCTACGCGTTCCTCATCCTCGGCCTCATCGGGCTGTCGCTGCGCTGGGTCGTCGACCAGGCGATCAGCGCACCCGTGTCGCTGCCCGGCGTCGTCGTGATGATCCTCCTCGCGTACACGATCTTCACCACGACGCTCACGCTCCAGCGCAAGGAGGCGGCGCGCGGGCTCGCGCTCGGGCTGTCCACGCTGACGATCCCGGCGATCCCGCTGCTGCTGCTCGCCGGCCAGCCGGTGGCGGCGCTGATCGTCGTGCTGCTCGCCGGCCTGCTGTTCTTCGGGCTCTCGCGGCCGGAGGTCCGGACGTGGCTCGACCAGCCCTGAACGTCGGGTGATTCCCGCGCGCGAGGGCGAGGGACGCTACCCTTCGCGCAGCATCGAGGCCGCCGCCTGCCCGCGGCCCGTCACCCGACCCCGATCGATCGACCCCATGTCCGGAGCGCCCACGTGACCGAACCCGATCCGAAGCCCCGCAAGGCCAGCGGCCAGAACCAGCCTGCCGGCCAGCGTCCGAGGGGCAGCTCGTCCGCGAAGGGTGGCTATCGCCAGAGCACGAGCCCCACGGGCACGCCGCGCGCCGGCCGCCGCCAGACGTCGCGCTACCGCCAGCCCGAGCCGACGCTGATGCAGAAGCTCCGCACGCCGGCCCTGGTCCTGATCGTGATCGCGGCCATCGGGCTGATCGCCGTGTTCGCCGTCACGACCGCGACGTCGCCCGCGTACGCCTGCACGACGATCGACACCGTTCAGGCGCCGGTGGCGGGTGAGCTCGGCCAGGTCCAGACCGACCAGGGCAACCAGCACGTGGCAACCGGCGACAAGGTGACCTACCCGGTGTGCCCGCCCGCGTCCGGCAAGCACATCAACAACCCGCCGCGCGGCCCCATCCCCGCGCGCTTCTACGGCCCGAACGACGACGCCGTGCCCAACGGCTGGGTCCACAACCTGGAGCACGGCGGCCTCGTGGTCCTCTACTCCTGCGACAAGGGCGCGTGCGACGCGGCGACGCAGGACCAGCTGCGCTCGCTGGTGACGGGCTTGCCGGCGAGCGCGGTGTGCAAGACGCCGGCCGGCGTCGTGAGCCCCGTGGTCGCGCACTTCGAGCAGATGCCCACCAGGTTCGCGGCGCTCGTGTGGGACCGCGTCCTGTACATGGACACGCTCGACGTCCAGAAGGTCTACGACTTCTACACGCAGTACGCCGAGAAGGTCGTCGACGGCCGGTTCGTCGCCCCGCCGGAGCCGCAGTGCGCGGTGCCGTCCCCGAGCGCCGCGCCGAGCGGCGCCCCGGCCGCGTCCGGTTCGCCGGCCGCGTCGGCGCCGGCCGCGTCGGCGCCCGCGAGCAGCGAGCCGTCCGCGGTGCCCGACAGCTCCGCGGCGCCGAGCCCGGCCGCGAGCTGATCGCGCGATGCACCTCCGCGCCTACGTCGACCGGTTCGGGGATCCGCGGTTCGGCGTGATCGTCGACGGCCGGCTGCTCACCGGCGGGCAGCTCGAGAAGCGCGGCCGGCTCGCGCGGTCGGTGAACACGCACTTGGGCATCAGCCACTATCTCGGCATCGACGAGGACTGGGTGGGCGACGTCCGCCGCGCCACGAAGCGTGCGACCAAGGCGCGCGCGAGACTCATCGACCCGGCGGAGCGGATCCCGGCGCCGGCGCTGGACGACTACCTCACCGAGAAGATCGTATGCGTCGGGCTGAACTACGCCGACCACGTGGCGGAGGGCGGACGCGCGGCACCCGAGCGGCCGCTGCTGTTCGCGAAGTTCCCGAGCGCGATGATCGGGGACGGCGAGCCGATCGTGCGCCCCGAGGGAACGCATGCCCTCGACCTCGAGGTCGAGCTCGGGGTCGTCATCGGCCGGACGGCCCGCCGCGTCCGCGTCGAGGACGCGCAGGACCACGTCGCCGGGTACGTCGTCGTGAACGACGTCAGCGCGCGCGACTGGCAGGGAACGGCGCCGGCGCTCCGCGAGGGCGAGCGCGGCGACGGCCAGTGGCTCCGCGCGAAGGGCTCGGACACGTTCCTGCCCGTCGGGTCCGACTTCGTGACCGCGGACGAGCTCGACCCGCGGGACGGGCTCAGGCTGCGGAGCTGGCGCATCCCGGGCAGTGGTCCCGACGCCGGCACGGAGCAGCTGATGCAGGACGGCAACACGCGCGACCTCATCCACGACGTCCCGGCGCTCGTGTCGTTCATCTCGCGCCACATCACGCTCGAGCCCGGCGACCTGGTCGCCACCGGCACGCCGTCGGGCGTCGGCGTGTTCCGCGAGCCGCCGGTGTTCCTCGAGCCGGGCGACCGCGTGCGGTGCGAGATCGAGGGCATCGGCCGGGTGGAGAATCCCGTCGTCGACTGGTCACAGGACCCGCGACCCGCCTAGGCCGCGGGCCGGACGGATCGCGCGGGCGCACGCGAGGAGCGAAACGAACGATGCTCGCGCTCGTGAAGGCCGCGCCGGGTCCGGGGCTCTCGCTCGAGGAGGTCCCGGAGCCCTCGCCCGGGATCAACGACGTCAAGATCCGGGTCCGCAAGACGGGCATCTGCGGCACGGACCTGCACATCGCGGCGTGGGACGCATGGGCGGCGAAGGCGATCCGGCCCCCGCTCGTCGTCGGCCACGAGTTCGTCGGCGAGGTCGTGGAGGTCGGCTCGAACGTCTACGACTTCCACCCGGGCGACATCGTGAGCGGCGAGGGCCACGTCACCTGCGGGGTCTGCCGGCACTGCCTCGCCGGCCGGCGTCACCTGTGCGCCCACACCCAGGGCCTGGGCGTCGACCGCGACGGGGCGTTCGCGGAGTACGTGGTGCTGCCCGTGACCAACGTGTGGCATCACTGGCCCCGGATCGACGAGGACGTCGCCGCGATCTTCGACCCGTTCGGCAACGCCGTGCACACCGCGCTGTCGTTTCCGGTGCTGGGCGAGGATGTCCTCATCACCGGCGCCGGCCCGATCGGCCTGATGGCGACGGCGGTCGCGCGCCACGCGGGGGCGCGGTACGTCGTGGTCTCCGAGCCGAACGCGAGGCGACGCGAGATCGCGGGCCGGATGGGCGCGACGCTCGCCGTCGATCCGGGCGAGCGCGACCTCGCGGACGTCCAGCGCGAGCTGGGCATGGTCGAGGGCTTCGACGTCGCCCTCGAGATGTCCGGCGCGCCCGCCGCGATCCGGGCGGCGATGGACAACATGGCCCACGGCGGGTCGATCGCCGTGCTCGGCATCCCGACCCGGGAGATCACCCTCGACGTCAACGAGATCGTGTTCAAGCTGCTCACGATCCGGGGCATCTACGGCCGGGAGATGTACGAGACCTGGTACAAGATGACGGTGATGCTCCAGTCGGGCCTCGACATCCGGCCCGCGATCACGCATCGCTTCCCGTTCCAGGCGTACGAGCTCGCGTTCGCAACGGCCGCATCGGGCGATTCCGGCAAGGTGATCATGACCTGGAGTCCTCAGGCCGATGGCTAGCAGTCGCGTCGCCTCGGCCTTCGGAGGGCCCAAGCCAGCACGTCGGGGAGGCCACCAACCCTCATGCAAGTGAATCCTCTCGCCTTCCTCGACGACGAGCTCGCGGCGCTGCGCGAGCGCCACCTGTACCGGCCGTTGCGGGTCATGTCGTCGGCGCAGGGGCCGATCGTGTCGCTCGACGACCGGCGCGTCATCAGCCTCTCGTCCAATGACTATCTCGGGCTGTCGCACCACCCCCGCATGAAGCGCGCGGCGATCGAGGCCGTGGAGCAGTACGGCGCGGGGTCGGGCGCAGTCCGCACGATCGCCGGGACGATGACGGTCCACGAGGCGCTCGAGGCGGACCTCGCGGCGTTCAAGCACGTCGAGGCGGTGCTCACGTTCCAGTCCGGCTTCGCGTGCAACACGGGCGTCATCCCGACGATCACGGGCGAGACCGACCTGATCGTCTCGGACGAGCTGAACCACGCCTCGATCATCGACGGCATGCGCCTGTCGAAGGCGCCGCGCAAGGTGTTCAAGCACGCCGACATGGCGTCGCTGCGCGAGGTCCTCGCCGATGCCACGGAGCACGGCCGCGACGGGTCCGGCGAGCCGTACCGCCTGATCCTCGTCGTTACGGACGGCGTGTTCTCGATGGACGGCGACATCGCGCCCCTCGCGGAGATCGTCGAGGTGGCGGAAGCGTTCGGGGCGGCCGTGATGGTCGACGACGCGCACGCCTCGGGGGTGCTCGGCGAGGCCGGCCGTGGGTCGGTGAACCACTTCGGGCTCGACGGGCGGGTCGCGATCCAGGTCGGCACGCTGTCCAAGGCCGTCGGCGTCCTCGGCGGCTACGTGGCGGGCTCACAGGCCCTGCGCGACATCCTGATCCAGCGGGCGCGGCCATTCCTGTTCTCCACGAGCCACCCGCCGAGCGTGGCGGCGTCGTGCCGTGAGGCGATCCGGATCATGCAGGAGGAGCCGGAACTCCACGATCGCCTGTGGTCGAACACGCGTCGCTTCAAGGCGGAGCTCGGCCGGCTCGGCTTCGACATCGGGCACAGCGAGACGCCGATCACGCCCGTGATCCTCGGCGACAGCGAGACGACGATCCGCTTCTCCGACCGGCTGTTCGACGAGGGCGTCTTCGCCACGTCGGTCGTGTTTCCCACGGTCGCGCTCGACCGGGCCCGGATCCGGACGATCGTCACGGCGGCGCATACCGACGAGCTGCTCGACCGGGCGCTGGAGGCGTTCGACCGCGTGGGCCGCGAGCTCGGCGTGATCGCCGGGTGACGGCTCGCGCGCTCGGGGCGCCCGACCCGACGGACACGCGGCCGCGAGCGGACATCGAGCACGAGGTCTGGAAGGCCGGCGTCGCGGCCGGGCTCGGCGATGCCCGGGACCTCCCGCTGGACGCGCACCTGCACACGGTCCGCTCGCCCGACGCCGACGCGATGCTCGAGGCGTACTGCGTGCTCGCAGCGGAGCGTGGCATCCCCGAGCTCGCGATCACCGACCACGTCGACTTCGACCCGTCGATGCCCGCCTACGGCTTTGCCTCGTTCGCGGACCGCGAGCGCGACGTCCGGGAGGCGGCGGCGCGGTGGGCGGACCGAGGCCTCGCGATCCGGTTCGGCGTCGAGGTCACCTACGAGCAGCGCTACGAAGACGAGATCCGGCGCTGGCTCGCGCGCCACCCGCACGACTACGTCATCGGCAGCGTCCACGTCAGCGCGACGTCGCCGTACAAGGCGTCGAACGTCGCCCGGTTCGTCGCCGGCCGCTCGCTCGGCGAGATCGTGGGTCCGTACTTCGACGAGGTGGCCGCTGCCGCACGCTCGAGGCTGTTCGACACGATCGGTCACCTCGACTTCGTGAAGCGCTACCTCGTCCCGTACGTGCTGCCGGCGGACCTCGCGGCCGCGCCCGAGCTGTACGAGCCCGTCCTCCGCGCCCTCGTCGAGAGCGGCACCGCGCTCGAGGTCAACGTGTCCGGCCTGCGCCAGCTGCCGCGCGAGACGTACCCGGCGGCGCCCATCGTCGCCCGCTACCGCGACCTCGGCGGCGTGCACGTGACGATCGGGTCGGACGCGCACCGAACGGAGTGGTTTTCATACGGCCTCGGGGAGGCGTATCGTCTCGTGACCGCGGCCGGCTACGACGCACTGGCGTTCCGGCGGGGCGCGGATCGCGTCGCGGTCCCGATACGGAAGGCGACGTAGGCAGCCGGGCCTAACACGGGGGAAACCCGATCGTTATGACGATCGACGACGACGCGATCCAGCGTCTCGTAGCAGCTTCGCAAGCCGGCGATCCGGAGGCCTTCGGATCCCTGTTCGATGTCTACTACGGGCCGGTGTACCGCTACGTCGCCGCCCGCGTCGGACGCCCGAGCGACGCGGAGGACCTGGCGCAGCTCTGCTTCGTCAAGGCCCTGGAGGCGCTGCCGCGCTACGAGGCGCGCGGCGTCCCGTTCGGGGGCTGGCTGTTCAAGCTGGCCAGGAACGTCGTCATCGACCACATCCGGACCCGCCGGGAGACCACCACGCTCGACGTCGTCGTCGAGCGCCCCACCTCCGCCGAGGGACCGGACGAGCTGGCGCTCCGGCGCCAGGAGATGGAGAGCGTCGCGCACGCGTTGCGCCGGCTGACGCCGGACCAGCGCGAAGCCATCGAGCTGCGGTTCTTCGCGGGGCTGTCCGCGAAGGAGGCGGCCGAGGCGATGGGCCGCCAGGAAGGAACCGTCCGCGGTCTCCAGTTCCGGGCCATCGCGGCGCTGCGGCGGGACCTGGGCATCGCGGATCCGGCGGAAGCGCTGGGCCAGGTGTCGGGGACGGCCCGGTGAACGAGGAGGACATGGAGGCTCTCGAACCGCTCGCCGGCGAGGAGCTGGAGCGGCTGCTGGCGCGATACGCGCGGGTCCGGCTGGAACCCAGCCAGGCCCTGACGCGGCGTGCCCGCGGGGCCGTCATGGAGGCGGCGTGGCGTCGGCGCCTCGATCCGCAGTCGATCCTGCGCGCGGATCCGCCCGACACCGCGGCAGCCGCGGACGCCGTGGGCCGCGGGTCCACCCGGCGCGTGCCCTTCACGGGGTGGGGCCACCGGCGCGTCGGCGTCGCGTTCGCCGCCGCGACGCTCGCCGGGCTCCTGCTCGGGTCGTCCGTGTTCGCCGCGTCGCGCGCGGGCGGGCCGCTCTACGAGTCGCGGCTGGCGCTCGAATCGCTGACGCTCCCGGCCGACCGCGACGGGCGCGTCGCGGCTCAGCTCGAGCACGCGGAGGCGCGCCTCGGCGAGGCCGTCGACGCCGGCCTGCGCCACGACGATCGGGCGATCGCGGCGGCGCTCGATGCCTATGACCGGGCGATCGAGGACGTGGCGGGCGCGACCGGCAACGCGGCGGACGAGGCGGTCCAGGCGATCCAGTTCCATCGCACCGTGCTGCTCGAGCTCGCGACCGAGGTGCCGCCGGCGGCCGCGCCCGGGATCCAGACCGCCCTCGAGAGCGGCAACCGCGTCATCGTCACGCTCGCCGGATCGGGCGCCGCAGGCGGCGGCACCGGCGGCACGACGCCCGGCGCGCCGCAGGGCAACGGGTTCGGCGCGAACGGCGGCAACGCGGCCGGCGGTCAGGGCGCCGGCCAGGGCGGCGGCAGCACCAACGGTGCCGGTGGCGGCGGCGCGAACGGCACGAACAACGGCAACGCGATCGGCGCGAACAACGGCGGCGCGAACAACGGCAACGGGGGCAACGCGCCGGCCACGACGCCCGCGCCGACGGAGCACCCCGCCCGTCCGACGCCACGACCCACGGTCGCTCCCACGCCCTCGCCGACCTCCAAGCCGAACGCCGGTCCGCACGGCAGCCACGACCCGGCCAGCTCCTCCAGGCCGCACGCGACCGACGCGCAGGGCGAGGACTCGCCCGCATCGAGCGACGCGCCGAACGCCGGCGACGGGCCGGCGGCGTCCCGCGGGGACCAGCCCTAGCACGCTCGCCCGGCACGCCGCTCCGACCCCCGCTACGCTCGCGCGATGAGGACGCCATGCGGCTGACGGTGCTCGGCGCGGGGCCCGCCTACACCGATCGGCGGGACTCGACCGGAGCGTCCTATCTCGTCGAGGAGGACGGGACGCACCTGCTCCTCGACCTCGGGCAGGGCTCATTTCCGCGGATCTTCCCCCACGTGCCCCCGCAGGACGTCGACGCGATCGTCGTGAGCCACCTGCACCCCGATCACTTCATCGACCTCGTGCCGCTGCGGCACTACCTGCGCTACCACCTGGAGCCCGCTCGACGCGTCCGCGTCCTCGCGCCGACGGCGCTCGGCGAGCGGCTCGACTGCCTGCATGCCCAGCCCGGCTTCACGGCCGAGGCGCTCGACGTCGAGGTGCTCGGTACCCGCGACCACCACATCGGCGCGCTGACGGTGCGCGGGGCGCTCGTCGCCCACACCGACGAGAGCTACGCGATGCGTGTGAGCGCCGCGGAGGGCGCGCCGGGCCTCGTCTACAGCGGCGACTGCGGCCGTGCCGACGACCTCGCGCCGCTCGCCCGGGCGGGCGACACGCTGCTCGTGGAGGTCTCGTTCGGCGAGGGGCCGGTCCCGCCCGGGGCGATGCACCTGAACGGCGACGGTGTCGGCCGGCTCGCCGCGGCCACGCGCCCGGGCCGGGTCCTGCTGACCCATCTCCAGATGGGCCACGACGTCGAGGCGACCCTCGCGTCCGTGCGTGCGGCGTACGACGGCCCGGTCGAGTTCGTGTGGCCCGGGAGCGCGTTCGACCTCTGAGGCCGTGACACGGATCGGCCGGGGTCGCGGCGGATCCGCAACCCCGGCCGATCGTCGTCCTCGGGGACAGCGAGGGTTCGCGAGGCGTCAGCCTCGCCGCGATCGCCGGCGGTCCGTGCGCGGCCCGGCACGCGTAGCCAGGAGCGCGACGAACGCCGCACCGGCGACGAAGAGGAGCAACAGGGCCGCCGAGCCGTCCGCAGTTCGCTGCCCGGCCGCCGGCGCGTCCGTCGGCGGCGGCGTGATGGCGGGCCGCCCCGGGGTTGCCGGCGCCCCCGGCGCCGCGGGCGTCGCCGGCGGCTGGGTCGGCAGCTCGCCGCCGGATACGAAGGTCGGGTCCTCGACGACGGTGCCGTCATACGGCCCGGGCGTCGGCGCGGGATCGCCGGCCACCGCCGTTGGCGCCTGCGAGGCAGTCGGATCGGCGGTCATGGGCGACGGGTCCGCCGCCCACGCCGCGGGCACGACGGCCACCGCGAGGGCGGCGGCCGTCGCCAGCGAGACGAGGAACCTGCGCATCGCGCGGTGCCTCGCTCGTGCAGGATCCGTGGGCCGTCAGCGGCCGGCCCGACGGCGGGCCGGCGTCAGGACCGCCCCAGCGGCGGTGAGCGCACCCAGGAGGAGCAGGACCGGGCCGGAGCTCGAGCCGCTGGACCCGTTCGACGCGGCGGTGTCCGTCGGCGGCGGGGTGATCCCCGGCGTGGGCGTCTCGGCGACGACCGTCGGCGTCGGGGCGACGGTCGGGGTGGGCGTGACCTCGGGGTTCGGCGTGGCGGTGGGGGTGGGCGTCGGCGCCTCCGTGGGGGTCGGCGTCGGGGTGGCCTCGCCACAGTTCAGCGAGTTCGACTTGCTGCTGAAGATCGTGCCGTCCTGGTCCATCGCGAACACCGCGAGGATCCCGCCCTTGGTCGTGGTGAACGGCGATGTGACCGGCAGCGAGAACGCGACGTCGCCGCTCTTGCCCGAGATGTCGACCGTGACCTCGTTGTCCTCGACGTTCCCTGCGGGCGACGCGTCCGACCCATTGTTCGGCGTGAGGTAGATCACGACGTGGGTGTTCGCGCCCGCCATGGCGCTGAGCGTGAAGTGGCCGGCCAGGCCGAGGACGCTGTCCCCGGCGTCGCAGCTCAGCGTGGCGTTGGCGAGCATCGTCGGCGTGACGCCGCCGGTGTCGGACGTGTGCCCGCTCGTCGGCACGTTGTCGACGCCGCCGGGCCCTGCGGCGAGGACGGCGGCCGGAGCGAGGAGCGCGGTACCCGCGGCGAGGGCGGCGGCCAGCCAGCCGGCGCGATGCGGAAGCGTGGAGTGCGTCATGTCATGGTCCCCGAGTGGCGGTGATGCGGTGGGTGGTGATGCCGGGTCGCCGGCCTGAACGGCGACCCCCGTATCGTCGAACCCGGGGTCATGGGACGGCCAGTACCAACGTCCGCATCCAACCGTCGCGAACCGCACCCTGCTCCAAGCGCTGCCCGCATTCGCGGTGCGCGCCGTCACCGGGGGTCCCAT